>JAJYQJ010000101.1 GCA_021794655.1 Actinomycetes bacterium
TAGATGTCGGGGCGCCGATCGCGACGTCCGCCGTTGACGACACTGCTCGTCGATACGTCAGTCCTCGTCAAGTGGTTCCACAGCGAGGGCGAGGGAGAGGTCGCGGAGGCTCGAGCCATCCGGGATGCCAATCGACGTGGTGATCTCGATGCGCACATCATCGACCTCGCTCTCTACGAAGTGGGGAACGTGCTCCTGCGCGCGCTGCGGTGGGCTGCGTCCGACGTGGCCGACCAACTCGAGGATCTCATCGAGATTTGCGGTGGACCGCTTGTCATGGCCCCAGGGTGGGTCCGCGAAGCGGCGGTTCTCGGCTCAGCGCATCAACTCACCTTCTATGACGCTGCGTGGGCGGCCGCGGCCCAAGCCCTCGGTGTGTCTTTGGTAAGCGCGGACTCACGGCTCGTTGCGGCAGGACTTGCCGAGTCACCGACGGCGATCGTGAAACGCTTGGGCTTGCAACGACCATGACGAAGGAGACGAGCAGGTGGCAAGTCTTGCGATGCCGATGGACGCCGTGATCTAGATTCGCGCCTCGGTGACAACAACTCCGAGGGGCGCAGCGCCCCCGAGCTGAGGAGCGTAGTGGAAGGCAACCCGTTCGCTGCTGTCCCACCTCGAGCGGTGAGTCAAGCCTCCGGACCGACCGACAGGTGTTCCAGGCGGCGACCTCAGGACCGATGCCGCGACTGTGCCTCCCGGCACGTGCTGGTTCGGTCTGTGGCTACTGTGGAGAAGACGATCTCCTATTCGAACTTCCCTGAGCTGCGGGGACGACTTCTCGGTCTTCAGCCGAGCTGATTCCCCAGCCTTCGCCCCCAAGGGCTGTGGGTGGCAAAGGGCTGCCGGACCCGGACCGACGAGTAGAAGAGGGCTTTGCCGATCCTGGACATCTCCCTGGTCAGATTATAAGACAGGCTAGTGGACAAACTAGGGGTGAGATAAGCTATACTGGAACCGTGTCCGCTCGACGGTACGAATCCACCCACCCCTGGATCAGCTTCCAGGCGACCGACATCAATCGAGTTCCGCCCAACGACTGGATGCTCTTGGGTGAGGCCAAGTCCAAGTGTGAGCATCTCGCTGGTGCTCCGCTGAAGCCGGCAGTCGCCCGAGAGCTCTACCGCGTCACCCTGGTCAAGGGCGCGCTCGCCACCACGGCGATCGAAGGCAACACGTTGACCGAGGACCAGGCGAACGGGATCTTGGACGGAACCTACGCTGCACCACCATCACGTCAGTACCAGGAGCAGGAGGTCCGTAATGTCCTCGAGGCCCTCCAGGGCCTGAGCGACCAGATCGTTCGGGGTGAGCGGATCAAGCTGACCACCCAGCTGATTAAGGACTTCAACCACCAGGTGCTCAAGGGCCTACCGCTGGATGACCATGTCGAGCCCGGCATCATCCGGAAGGACTCGGTCGGCGTCGGCAACTACCGCGGGGCGCCCGCCGAGGACTGCGAGTACCTCCTCGACCGACTGGTCGGATGGCTCAACAGTTCGACGTTCGAGAACAACGACCCTGAGCTGCGGTTTGCTGTCATCGTGGCGAAAGCGGTCTATGCCCACCTCTACCTCGCGTGGATCCACCCGTTCGGGGACGGCAACGGTCGCACCGCCCGACTGGCGGAGTTCGCAATCCTCGCCGACTGTGGCATGGTGCCGATGCCGGCGGCGCACCTGCTGTCGAACCACTACAACCTCACGCGGGACCAGTACTACCGCGAACTGGCCAGAGCCAGCACTAGCGGGGGCGACACGCTGCCGTTCCTCGTGTACGGCATTACCGGGTTCATAGACGGTATCCGAGAGGCGATCGACATGGTTCGCCACCAGCAGGTGCAGGTGGCATGGGTCAACTTCGTGCATGAGCAGTTCTCAAAGGAGGCGAACACAAAAGCGACGGACCGCCAGCGGTCACTTGTCCTCGCCATGCCAATGGAGGGGACCGTTCTGCGAAGCGACCTTGCTGGGCTAACCCCGAAGCTGGCACAGCTCTACGCGAGCGCCGGGCCGCGCACGCTGTCGCGCGACCTCAATCACCTAATCGGTATGGGGCTACTGCGTCGACGCAGTGGCCGTGGATACGAGGTGTGCTCCGATGTGGTGCTCGCCTTCCTGCCTCCGATAGCGGACCCCTCGGACGAAACGGCGGGGCTGATGAGCGGTTGACAGGCGTGGTAAAGACGATGTCTTGTTCAAACCCGACTGAGCTGGGCGGACGGAGTTATCGGCACCCACACCCGCCAAAAGCACGACTATCCCTCCAAGGCCCACCGCATCTCCTATGCGAGACGCACCGGTGTCGAGCGGTCCAACTCGCGCATCGAAGACCCCGCGAGCGTCGACATCGCCCGCGGATGGCGCCGTCTGATGGGCCTGGCGCGAATGAGCCTCTTCCTCACCTGTGCTCTCGTCGTGGCCAACCTGGCAGTCATCGACGCGTTCGAGGCGCGACAAGCCGAGAATGCTCGCCGGACCCTACTCGGCAAGCCTCCCCGCACACGCAAGCCTCCCCGCACACGCAAGCGCCGACGCGAGACCCTGGCCGATCTCACAGGTGCCAATGCGCCACCTGCGGCAGAACCGGACTTGCTCTCTGTAATGGCCTGATCCTCTTGGACCACGGCGAACCGTGTCGCGCATATAGACATGTCGGTCCACGCTCTTGTCGACCACCAGACGCGTGTAACGTTGAAATGTGAAGTAGAGACGTCTGCAAATGTGAAGACGTCACTGTGGAGACGAGCGGACTCGAACCGCCGACCCCCTGCTTGCAAAGCAGGTGCTCTAGCCAACTGAGCTACGTCCCCGTAAAGGTCGTTAGAAACAGCGTAATTGAAATATATTGAAACCAGGTCCTCGGAGATGGAGTCTAAGTCGCGGCGTCACGCTGCGGGCGAAGCGAATCGGAGTGATCTCCGTGACGAGCCTACGCGATCGAACGCAGTAGCCAGTACGAGCGTCACCCTACTCCTCACTCCTCGAGGACTCTGTTGTGGCCGGCGAAGAGGCGACTCTGAGCACGACCGCCTGGGTCGCAGGGAGCGTTTCGGGTACGAAACTCTGCTTTCGTTCATACTTGGCAACCGAATCGAAACCAAGATTAGACGAGTTTGCTACTGCTAAGTATCACGATGTAACACTGCCCGGTAAGGGGGGTATCGGGCTCTAATGGATTAACTTTGGTAGTTCGAGTTCTGGGTAGTTCTGTTTCTGAGTAACGACAGTTGCCAGTACCGGGAGGCTGGACACCGGGATTGGAGTTCCGTGTGTGGAACTGCTACATTGATTTCAACTTATCTAAGGTATCCAAGGCGGCGGAACGGATACGTCTCCTTTTCCACGTAGAGAGCTAATCGGCGTTGACGAGTATGAGCGCTGTGGGGGTTGAGTAGTTCGCAGACTAGCTGAGGAAAATCAGAGTCAGTCCAAGAGGTTCACTAACCCTTACGCGCGTACATCGAGAGGGATCGAGGTGTGTGGGAACTGAGCGGATACGGCGCAGGTCGACGGAGCGAAGTAGATCAAGCAGTCAAGCAAATCAAGCAGTCAACATTGAATACGAAAGGAAAAGTTAACCATGGAAACCGTCCCCTTAACCGAAACGGAGTTGGGTCCCCCGGGTGTCACCCCGGGAAGGTCTGGCCACCGGAGGCGCTCGGCGATGCGCCTGCTCTTGACGCTCGCAGTTCTGCTGCTGGGTGCAGGTGCTGTTACCGGCGGAGTGTTTGCGAACTTCACCGACACAGCTACTGGCGGACCGCAGCCGATCAATACCGGCACGGTGCATATAACCCTTGGAACCCCGACGGGTGATCACGGGAGCCTGACTGTCGGGCCTATCAACAACATGGCCCAGGGCGACACGGTTGCACGAGTTGTGCAGCTGACGAACGCAGGGAGTATCGCGTGGGCTACGACCGCGGGTCTCACTCTCCAGACTTCGGTCAGTGGGACTAACGCGACCGATCCAATTGTGACCGATACGACGAACGGTCTGCAGGTCAATGTCGAGCAGTGTTCGACGGCGCCGACTGAGACCGGTGGTACGAGCGGACCTTGGACCTATACGTGCTCGGGTGGTTTTACGACCGTCACCAGTGGGCCGCTCGCTACGCTCAACGCGACCCCTGCTGATATAAGTTCGGGTGAGCCAGGTATCGGGGCGTCTACGTACTACGTCGTGACGGTGAGCTTGCCCAACTTGGCGAACTACCCTTACTCGACCAACGGTGGCGTCTGCGGTGGTTCTGGGTCAACAGAGCAGCTACAGGGTTGCTCGCTCAGCATCACGTACAACCCCACCGCAACCCA
>JAJYQJ010000019.1 GCA_021794655.1 Actinomycetes bacterium
CTATCCCTGCACCAGCACCTGCTGGTGGTTCGCTTACGGCTTTGGAGGTTGCTTGATGGACCTCCGAAGAGACAGCCAGGAAGACACGTCAGAATCCCCCGGCTTTAGCCGTGGGGAGGAGGTCAAGGAAGCATCACGCGTCGCGGTGAGTGACCCTTCACCCGGCAGTTCCAGTCCACCAGATACGGTCCACAGACCGCGCAACACGACCAGCAGGAACCCCTTCGACACTTGCGATGTTGGTGGGCCGCAGTCACTCGTATTCGAACTTCGACGAGATCCGAGAACGGATCAGCGACGTGGATCGTCCACGGTCGAGAGGTTGGAGCGTGCGGAGGTGTCGCTCGTCGAACGTGGGACGTCTCCGCCCGGTCGGCAAGCGCAGAAAGGCGAGCGATCTCTTCGGGGCTCGGATAGACACTCGCCTTGTGCACCTACGTAGATCACGTAGGGCACTGGTGGGCCGGGGAGGATTCGAACCCCCGTAGGCATCGCCGGCAGGTTTACAGCCTGCTTCCTTTGGCCACTCGGACACCGACCCGCGGTGACATAGACTAGCTCGTTCCAACGCGCACTATCGAACTCGCACGGTCTAGGTGACTTTGTTGGTTTCTCGTCGCCCAACCGGTAGTCTCAACCCATGCCATCTTTTGACATCGTCTCCGAAGTTGATATCCAAGAACTGCGAAACGCTGTCGACCAGACAAACCGTGAAGCTGCTACGAGGTACGACTTCAAGAATACCAACGCAACCGTAGAGTTCAAAGAGACCGAGCTCACCCTCACTGCGTCGACACCCGATCGCCTCAAAGCCTTGTATCAAGTCTTGGAGGAGAAACTCGTACGGCGTCAGGTTTCGCTCAAGGCACTCGACCCGGGAAAGCTCGAAGAAGCCTCGAAGGGTAGCGCCCGCCAAGTCGTGAGAATCAAGGCGGGGATTTCGCAAGACAACGCGAAGAAGTTGAACAAGTTTGTGAAAGATCTTGGACTAAAAGGGGTCTCTTCGCAGACTCAAGGTGACCAGATACGAGTCAGTGGCAAGAAGCGGGACGATCTCCAGGCCGTGATCGCAGCGTGCAAAGAAGAGGACTTCGGGATTCCACTTCAGTTCCTAAACTTTCGCGACTAGCCGCCTTCGTGCAGCTACCTTCGTGCAGCTAATAGCGACAGCGAACTGAAACCTACAACCGCTCAGCCGTGCTTCTCGCTCACTCCGGCCGACTCGAAAGTGGCCATCTCGTTTAGAACTTTCGCGGCCGCCTGCAGCACCGGTAGCGCTAAGCACGCGCCCGTTCCTTCGCCGAGGCGCAGGTCCAGATCGATCAACGGACGAAGCCCGAGATGTGCAAGTGCCACCGACGCCCCTGGCTCGCTAGACCTGTGACCTGCGACGATATATCCCTTACAGTCCGGCGCTATAGCGACCGCCGACAACGCGGCGGCACACGCTATGACTCCGTCCAATATCACCGGGATGCCACACGATGCGCCTGCGACCACATAACCCGCGAGCGCCGCAATCTCTAGACCGCCGAGCGAAGCGAGCACCCCTACTGGGTCCTCGACACCGACGTCGAGGTGTGAAAGTGCTTTCTCTACTACCTCTACTTTGCGTGAGAGGCCTTTAGAGTCGACTCCGGTCCCTATCCCCGTCACCTTCTCCGGAGGCTCCCCGCTGAACGCCGCAATGATCGCGGCCGACGCAGTTGTGTTTCCAATACCCATGTCACCGGTCAACAGGCAACGACTGCCCTTGTTCACGAGATCAAACGCGACTTCTACCCCGACGTCGAGCGCACGCAACGCCTCCGACCTCTCCATCGCCGGACCTTCTGCGATGTTCGCAGTCCCTCGGCGGACTTTCGCAGACCTGAGCCCCGACGCAGGCGGCAGATCGCTCGCAACGCCGACGTCGACAACAACTACATCAGCGCCGACGTGCTTCGCCAAGACGTTGACCGCGGCGCCGCCGGCACAAAAGTTTGCGACCATCTGCGCAGTGACCTCTTGGGGCCACGGGGATACGCCTTCTTCTAACGACCCGTGATCTCCCGCAAAGATCGCGACGGCCGCCGGCGACGGAACCGGGGGAGGGCAGGTCCCCGAGATAGCACACAGCTGGACTCCGGCTCTCTCCAAGTCGCCAAGCGAACCCGACGGCTTCGTCAAGAGCTCCTGTCTAGCGCGTCCCGCTTCCGCTGCCGGCTCACTGACCGGCGACAGTGTGGCTAGCGCGTCATCGAATGCCGGCATGACCAGTCCTTTCTGCGTCGTCGTCAACGTGCTCGTCGATCTCTTCGAGCAGTGTTGGGACATGGAACAAGCGATTGAAGAGCATTAGCTTGAGGATCCAGAACGTACCAAACGAAGCGACGTTCGCGAAGAGCACCAACGCGGTCTGCGCGACGTGATCCAAGTCGTACGAGTGCCCTATCTTCCTGGCGAACGAAGCGCCGACGATAGAGACAGCGATGCCGAACGCCGCCATCGCCCAGAACGGGATCACTTCTTTGACGATATGCGATCGACCTCCCTTACCCCAAGCCCAGTTGCGAGTCAGCCAGTAGGAGGGGATCGTCGCGACTGCGTTCGCAAACACGGTACTCGGCACCTCTGTCCAAAGACGCAAGACCCCGTAGACGACGAACAGCGTCGCGAACGCGACCAGAGTCGATATGACCGACACCATTGAATATCGAAATATCTTCTTACCTTCGCGAGTGTGCAACCACTCCCAAAGGAGCTCCAGCCGGGCGACCATCGCTGTAACCCTAGCCGGTAACCTGAAAGTTCTATGAGTCAGACATCTCTGACACGGTAGTCATTGAAGTTTTCACTAGCCACGCTGGGCTAACGCTCGCAACGGTCTAAGAACTTCTGAAACCTCACCTCCGCACGCCTACACGACGAGCTCGCCGCGCTTGGACACCTCCCCGAAGAAGAACGCGCTCGGCTTCGGTCGTCGCTCGAACGTTTCACGGTCCAGCGCGCACAGCCCGAATTTTGGACGGTAACCCAAGTTCCACTCAAAGTTGTCCATCAGGCTCCACGCGAAGTACCCCCTCACGTCGATTTGATCTTCAATGCAGCGATGTAGCCCGCTCAACGCATCCCTCATGTACGCGACTCTCTCTTTGTCGTCTTCGGTTGCAACTCCATTTTCAGTTACGACCACCGGAATCCCTGTAACGTCCGCCGCGCGTCGTAGGGTATGTTCGACGACCTGAGGCCAGTACTCGTAACCCATCTGTGTCGGCGCTACGCCCGGTTCGGGTCCCAGGGTTCCCCGCGGCCCAAAACGCGTCCGCGTATAACACTGAACCCCGACAAAGTCGTCGTCGCGGAGTTCGCGCAAGAACACGTCTTCCATTAGTTCTCGGGCCGCGTCCCTCATCTTCTCCCCACCCTCTTCGGCTACGAGCTCGCTCATCGCAAGCGTCATTCCAACCGGAAAATCGCCGGGACCAGAGTTGAGAGCTTCGACGCCAAGGTGATGGGCTCGAATCATCGCCTCGTTCACCGCTCGATGCCGGCCGAGCTCGTTCTTGAGGCCCGGTGGAAACTCCCCCAACGTGTAGCCCATCACCGAAACGATGTTCGGTTCGTTGATAGTGCAAGCCATCCCTATCAAGTCACCCAAGTGGGCGACGACACGGGCGACGAATCGCGCAAAGCGCTCAGGAGCGTCTCGGGACTCCCATCCACCCCTCTTTGAGAGCCAGATCGGCGTCGTGAAGTGATGGAGCGTGACGACGGGCTGGATCCCTCTTCCAACGCACGCCGCACAGATCCGTCGATAGTGATCGAGCATCGCGATCGACCACTCACCCTCTGAGGGCTCTATGCGACTCCACTCGACGGAGAACCGGTAGGCCTTCAGGCCGAGATCGGCGACCAGCGCTACGTCCTCTCGCCATCTGTGGAACGAGTCACACGCGTCGCCGCTCGACTCCACGCATCCCGACGAGGAGTCGTGTTCGAAGACCCACCAGTCGTTATTCGTATTTCCACCCTCGACTTGGTGCGCGGCGGTAGCGGTTCCAAAGAGGAATCCCTCTGGGAAACGCAGCACTCCGTCGTGACCGCCTTCGTTCGTCTCGACCATCGCTAGACCGTACCCGCCAAACTCCGAGTTCGCCTATCTCGGATCTATCTGGCAACATCTAGCTGTGAGCGAGTCCCTCGAATTCCTGGTAAACCTCCTAGACCTCGAGACAATAGAGGTCAACATATTCCGTGGGTCCCAACCCGAAACCGAAAACGAGCGGGTCTTTGGCGGCCAGGTCGCCGGTCAAGCCTTGATGGCGGCGGGTAAGACCGTCGAGCACGGCCGCGTCCACTCGCTCCACGCCTACTTCCTGCGCCCCGGCGATCCTACAATCCCGATCCTCTACGAAGTCGATCGCATCCGCGACGGGCGCTCGTTCACGACTCGCCGGGTCGTCGCGGTCCAGCACGGTCAGCCGATCTTCAATATGTCCGCGTCGTTCCACGACGACGAAACCGGTATCGAGCACCAGTTCGAGATGCCAGACGTGCCTTCGCCCGACACGTTGGAGTCCTTAGCCGAGCGGTTGGCGCCGTGGAAGTCAGAGTTGACCGATTGGTTCGCGCGACCCCACCCGATCGATCAGCGCTACATCGGCGAACTCCCTTGGAAGTACACGCCCGGTGGGGAGCCGCGCCAACGTCTTTGGATAAGGGCCGACGGGGAACTCCCAGACGACCCTCTTCTTCACGCGTGCGTCGTGACGTTCGCATCAGACATGTCCTTGTTCGACACCATCCTCCAGCCACACAACGTCCGATGGGAAGACACCAACTTCATGGGGGCCAGCATCGACCACTGCATGTGGTTTCATCGCCCGTTCCGCGCTGACGGTTGGTTGCTCTACGACACCGACTCACCGACCGCCTATGGAGCGAGGGGTATCGCAAGAGGTATGCTTTTTGACACCTCAGGTCGTTTGGTCGTCTCCATGGTCCAAGAGGGACTCGCTCGACTGATACAAGAGCGAACTTGAAGAATCAGCGAGACCCGAGCGGTACGTAGTTACGGACATCGTGGCCTATGTAGAGTTGCCGGGGCCGCGCTATTCGTGAGTCTTGATCCAACAGCTCCTGCCAGTGGGCCAGCCATCCAGCGGTACGTGGTATCGCGAACAAGACAGGGAACATCGACAGCGGAAAGCCCATCGCTTGATAGATCAGACCTGAGTAGAAATCGACATTTGGATAGAGCTTTCGCGATATGAAGTAGTCGTCCGATAGAGCTATCTCTTCGAGCTTGAGCGCTATATCGAGTAACGGGTTCTTACCCGTCACCTCGAAAACTTCGTCCGCGATCTTCTTGATGATCTTCGCCCGCGGATCGTAGCTCTTATAGACGCGATGACCGAAGCCTTGCAGCCTCTGATGGCTCCCCGATTTCACCCCCGCTATGAAAGGAGCGACGTCATCCAACGTGCCAATCTCTGAGAGCATCCTGATCACCGCTTCATTAGCTCCACCGTGACGAGGACCGTAGAGTGCCGCAGCAGCGGCAGCCGTCGCAGAGTATGGGTCGGAGTGCGACGAACCGACGACTCGCATCGCGGAGGTCGAACAGTTCTGCTCGTGATCCGCATGGAGTATGAAGAGGATGTCGAGCGCCCGAGTTAACACAGGATCCGCCTCAAACCTCGGTTCTGCAACCTTCCACATCATCGATAAGAAATTACCGGCGAAGTCCAGGGAGTTGTCCGGGTAGACGAACGGCATACCAACGCTGAACCTATGCGCCGCCGCCGCCAGGGTAGGCATCTTCGCAATCAACCTCGTCACCTGCTTGTGACGCGACTCTTCGTCAAAGATATCTTTAGCGTCCGAGTAAAACGTCGACAACGCCGCAACCGCAGACACCAGCATTCCCATCGGGTGTGCGTCGTAGTGAAACCCGTCCAGAAAACGCTTCCTCACGTTCTCGTGTATGAACGTGTGGTACGTGATCTCATGCTTCCACTCGTCGAACTCGCTCGCGTTGGGAAGTTCACCGTTCAACAACAGATACGCAACTTCTAAGTACGTCGATTCCGCAGCTAGTTGCTCAATTGGGTACCCACGATACCTAAGTATCCCCGCCTCGCCGTCAAGGTAGGTAATCGAACTCTCACAGGCCGCCGTCGACATAAAACCTGGATCGTAGAACCACACACCTGGGAGTAACTTCGACCAGTCCGCTGCAGCTACTCCGCCGTTGACGATCGGTATCTCCAGCGATTCGCCGGAGCGATTGTCTGTAATCGTAATGCTCTCAGTCACGATATGTGGACTTCTCCTATCTTCTCAACTATCCACTTCTTCCATCCTCTTCTTCCACCCTTCACTGTAATCCTACGGCCTCAACTAGGTGAGGTCGAGTGCCGCCTCACACAACGTGTCTAAGCGCCGGGCGGCCAACCCATCGGCCATCGTCGGCGACCACGGTCTTGACTATCCCGGCCCGGTCGGAAACGACGGCGTAGCTGGTGCGATCTGCAGAGAGAACAGTTGGGTCAGACCAGCGCTCAGCTGTTGTATATCTGGCGCAGACACCGATACGGTAAGGGTGTAGGAGTCGCCGGTCGTGACCTTGAACGTAGGGAACGCCACCGCGACCGATCCACCCGGGCGCAACGAGATCAGTTCGTGCTCACCGGCGGACCTGCTCGATCCAGTCCGTTGCAGCGTCGCCGTCACCGATACGCCGGTCTCTGTGACGTTGCCGGTGTTATCGACGACGGCCGTCACGGCGAGGGAGGAGGTCGGAGGAATGACCGACGGCGCGCCAGTTCCCGTCGGCTGGTTCGACCCAACCGTCGCCGACGGGTTCGACGTCACCGCCGCTGAACCGCTCTGGGTTGACGACTGGGGCGCCGTCAATGCCGGAACAGCAGGGGGATCGACCCTTACCGTCGTCAGCGCCAACGCGTGCTGAGCGCTGAGCGTCGGTGAGTTCGCGACATCTTGAACCAGAGCGGAGACCGGGCCGAGCCCCCACGTCACAGACCTCTCCACCCAACGCGACACCGGCAGGGTCGCGTGACCGGCACTGCCTTTCAACCACCTTCGCGAAAGTGCGTAGTCTCTATCGGAACGGATCAGTAGTGATCCCGCCGATAGTATTCTCGCCGTCGCAGTTGAAGAGGGTATGAGAACACCTGAGTTTGCCGCTCCACTCGCAGATACCCGTGGCTGCCCACCAGTTCTCGCATACGCCCCCGCAGGAGTCGACGGCGTGCTCCCCAAGAGACCGTCGATCGCCGATCGAAACATTACAACAGCCCGAGCCCTCAGCTCCATCGCATCAACGAACATCTGACCCGAAACGCGTGACGCCGGCGGTGATATGAAACTCGCCCGACCCGACTGGTCCGCCGTCTGGGAGACCAACGCATCGAGTCGCACCTCGAGGCCCACACGTCCCAGCGTTGAAGAACCCAACGCGCCAACGACGCCTCGCATCTCGGCGGCCGATCGATTCGATTCAAGTGCGACAATTCGACCTTGGGCCACGAAGGATCGATTAGTCGACGCCTCGAACGAACTCGAAGCTCTTCCAACCTCGGCGACACCACCCCACACCAGAGCAACGACGACCGCGAGTGGAATCAACCCTAAGGTGAGACGGAACCCACGACGTCTTTTCCGTCGTCTTTGCGTTGGTGGTATCGAGCGCATCAGGTCGTGACGTTACTCCAACCGCGACACTCGAGAGTCGCCCGAGTCGGGCTACAACCGGCCCTCCTGTTCAAAGCTAACGAGAAGACCGCGCCAATCCGTCGCTTCGACGTCCAGCCGTCGGCAACCAACTCGCCGTCCTCTTCCACTCGACCGTCGCCCGAATCGCATCCGGATCGACACGATCACGATGACGATCGGCAACTGCGAGAAGTGACGACAACATGCCTTGATCCAAGAGATGCGGGACTAGCCCGAGATCCAACAGTTTCGTATGAGCCGCTCGGTAGTAGTGCTCTTCGAGCTCGACCCTTGGATCTTGCACGGAGGAGATATCGACTCGGCCAGGATACGCATCGACGACCATCTCGGCCAACTGCATAACCGAAAACGACTCCGTGAATTGGTTGAACACACGATACTCCCCCGCCGCCGGCGGAGCGCCCACCGCCAACTCTACGCACGCCAACGTGTCGCGAATATCGAGCATCCCTCGCGTCTGCCCGCCACTGCCGTACACGGTAAGAGGGTGGCCGACGACCGCTTGAACGCAGAACCTGTTGAGCACCGTCCCAAACACGCCGTCGTAGTCGAACCTCGTCGCGAGGTCAGGGTGAAGCACGGCCTCGGGAGTCTCTTGGCCGTAGACTATCCCTTGGTTCAAATCCGTCGACCGTAGACCCCAGATCTTGCACGCAAACATAATGTTCGCACTGTCGTGAACCTTGGAGAGATGGTAGAACGAACCAGGCTGCTTTGGATACGGCAACACGTCAGTACGACCGCGGTGCGTGATCTCTATGAACCCCTCTTCGATGTCGATATTCGGCGTCCCGTACTCACCCATCGTCCCAAGCTTCACCAGGTGGATATCGGGGTCGACTTCCGCGATCGAATACAAGAGGTTCAAAGTTCCGACAACATTATTGACTTGGGTGTAGACCGCATGCTTTTGATCGATCATCGAGTACGGGGCCGACCGCTGCTCCGCGAAGTGCACGATCGCGTGCGGTCTGAACTCTCTCAACGTCTTCTTGACGAACTCAGCGTCCGTCAGGTCTCCGACAAACGTGTCGATAGTAAGACCCGCCACCTCTTCCCAAGTTCGCACCCGTCGAAACAGCGGCACGATCGGAACGAGGCTGTCGACACCCATCTCATGGTCGTACTGACGTCGGGCAAAACTGTCGACCACTCCGACCTCGTGACCCGCCCTCGAGAAATGAAGTGCCGTCGGCCACCCCAAGTACCCATCTCCACCTAGTACCAAGATCCTCACGAGCTATCTCCTTCCAATCTTCTAGATATCGCCGACGGTATCGACTTCACCGCGTTCGACGTTCCTGATGTTCGACGTTCCTGATGTTCGACCGACACCCTTCATCTGCTCATCTGCGCCACCGACCATCACCGGTAAGAAACTTCACGTTCCGATCTATGCGATCTATGCGATCTATGCGATCTAGTGACTACCACACTCAACATCATTACCGATGGACCTTGGAAGTACATGAGTTTTTCCCGTGAAAACCATGTGAAATCAGTTAATTTTCAATAAGAATCAACCTGAAGAACTCGATATCGCATTTCCTCAATAAGAGGATAGCTGAGCTCTCCACTCTCCTTAGTTGCGAGCCAAGAGGGAACGCACCTCGTCTTTTGCAGCGCCTAGGTCCTCTATCTGGCGCTCAACGGATCCGTCGGTTCTAAGAAACAAGAACGTGCAGCGATCCACTTCGCGGTTCAAACACTCTTCGATCGCGACCGCGTACGCACCTCCTTGCAACCGATACCTCTCGCTCGCTTTGACCAACTCTTCGTCTCCCCCGGCACGATCCGTCTTGTAGTCGACGATCTCCAGACCGTTGGGTCCTTCGAATAACAGATCGACTATCCCTTCTAATAGAACGTCTCCGACCGGTGCGCCAACGTACATCTCTCGCCAGTACGTACCTCCAGCTACCGCCTCTTTCACCGCCCTCGAGTTCAACGCCGCTCGAACCAGAGCCTTAACCTGTGACTCCTGCGACGAGACCCTCTCGCTCCTCGCAAACCCTCTCGCCAACGCTTCTAGGTCCTCCCCCGACTCCAAGTCGACACACTGGAGAACAGCGTGCACCGCGCGACCAACCGCCGTCCCCGCTCTTCCACGTGTCCGCCGACGTCGGCCACCCAACGCGTCGCCGTCTGCGTCGACGTCGTCGTCCGTACCACCGTTCGTGCCGCCGTCTGCGTCGACGTCTGCACCGCCGTTCAACGCCGAGCTCGTGCTCTCGTGGATCCGGGCGACCGACGTCGCCGATATGGCGCGTCCTCGTGAACTCATAACCAGTCGACTCCTACGATCTTCGATCCAGCGACCTCTCGTTTCAATCGAGTCCACAACGGGACTCGCCGCGCTCATCTCGAGGTCACTTGCGAACACCTCCCTACGAACATCGTCGGCATCTCGCGCACCGCGAGTCTCGGCCAAGTCTTGTCTCACACGAGTCTTAGAGTTGTGATCGTTCAAGCCGTCGCTGCCCTCTTCCAAGCGACGCCAAAGCTCTGGACAGCTCTCACATAGCTTTTCTATCCTTGAAATGTGAGAGCCTTCCCTGCTCGACACGCGGTGGGCACTTACGATCAGGTGATCTCTCGCACGAGTCACCGCGACGTAAAGAAGTCTCGTCTTCTCGCAGTCGTCTATCTCCAACTCGTCTTCTCGAAGCTCATTGAAACCCGTTGTACACAGGTTCTTTGATACGTACGCTTCTGGCCCATTTGGGCCAAAGAGCACAGAGGGGCGCTGCCTGGAACTGCCCATGGAGCCGGCTCCAGACACCGCGACGATTGGAAACTCAAGTCCTTTCGCTCCGTGTATCGTCATTATCCGCACCGCGTCATGGTCGTCCTCTGGAAGGACTATCTCTACTGCCCTCGACCCTTCTATCGTCTGTTGGTGGACCCAACGAAGGTAGCGGTGCAAGTCGTTCCCGCCAGTAGCTTCAAATACACGCGCTTGCTCCAATACGAAGCGAAGGCGCCTCCACACGTCGCGATGTCGCGATCCGGCGAGTGCTTGGATGAACACCTTCCGGGTCACAATGACCCGGCTCAACAACGAACTCACACTCGTCCAAAGACGCTGCTCGTGCAACTCTTTCAACGTCCGTTGACACTCGACAACTGGTTGGCTCATATCGAGAGAGTCAGGGACCGCGTCGCGATAGTCCCAACTTCCGCCGTTCATTCGGTACTCCACGAGGTCGTCGTCGCCGCACCCTAAGACCGACGAGCGAAGGGCGCCCAACACTGATACCTGATCACTCGGATCGCAGATCGCGGCCATGACCAACATGAGCTCTCGTATCTCGGTCGTCGAGTACACAAGAGAGCTCGACTCGAGCCTGTAGGGAATGTCCTTGTCGTCCAGTTCTCGCACTAGGACCGGAAGCGAGTTCCTGTCAGGAATAAGAACTGCGATATCGGAAAATCGCGCCGCTCGTCCGTCCTCTCCAACCGGCCATCTCTCACTTCGAGCTCTGCGGATCGACTCAGCGATGTCCCTCGCCTCATCACGTCTTACGACATCGACTTTGATCTTTGGCGCTGCAGGACCACCCAACAACACGACAGGAGGCCGTGAAAACCTAGCCGGCGCGGCGCGGTGGCCGAGCAGGCTTTCATAGGGAGGTTGGCGCTCGGGAACACCGTCGCCGAAGAACTCTGCGAACACCGAGTTGATCCACTCCAATACTCCAGGGACTGAGCGATAGTTCCTCCTCAGCGAGACGACGGAATCGCTGAAGTGATCGCGTACGCGCATATAGGTTTCAAAGTCCGCTCGCCGGAACCTGTAGATCGACTGCTTTGGATCCCCGACGAAGAAGATGCGTCCTCCTTCAACACCTCTTTGCGGAAAGTGAACCGTACCGGTTCTGTCATCGGGACTGAGTTCCGTCTGCGAGAACGCGATCAACATCGCAATTTCGATCTGGATCGGATCGGTGTCTTGGTACTCATCGATCAAGAGATAGCGATACCTGCTGCTCACAGTCTCGCGAACTTCAGGGTTACCTCTAAGCAGGTCTCGCGTGAGCACGAGCAGGTCGTGGTAGCTGAGATCCGCGTCGGACACCCTCTTTAGATGCGCGGAGTTCGCGAATTTGAACGTCGCATTCAACAGCTTGACAAGCGCCTCATCTGCGGCACGCGACACCACGACATCAATCCTCTCGTCGATCACTTCGAGGAGTTCGATGAGATCGTCCTTCTTTCCACTCCAGTTCTCTTGCCTGCCAACTTTCTTGCAGACCTTCTTTGCGTTTACTAGAAACTCCAAGCGCTCGTAAGGGCTGACCTCGTTCCTCAAGTAGTCGACGACTTCCTTGAGGCTCTCGATGTGCGTTATGAGTTTGTCTTCGGGCTCTGTGCAAAAGCTGGAGAACTCGATCGCCTTATCCAGTAGCGTGGTCACCGCCGAGAAGTCGATCGGACGAAGCGGGTCAACTCGGTCAAGGTCATTAGCGTAGATAGCTGACGGGTCCCAGTTCTCATATATCTGTCGAGTCACTTTACGAAACCCTTCGACACTGAAGCCGCACGCGTCTGCCTGCAAGAGTGCGTCTCGATAGGATTCGTCGTCCAGGAGACGATCTATGAACACACTCCACTGTTCGTCGAACTTGACCCCGGAATCGATAGCGTCGGTGACATCAAACGTCGGAGGAAGGCCGGCTGCAAACGAGTTGTCCTGGAGAACCTTCCTCGCAAAGCCGTGAAACGTCGAGATAGAGGCGGAGTCGACGTCTTCGAGGGCCCGCCACAAGTGATCCCTGGACTCTCGCCTCAAGTGGCGAAGGGACGGTTCCACCGGGGAGCGCTCCTCAGGACCACTCGGCCCCGTCGGAGTGGCATCACCCCAGACGTACTCGCGTGTCTCTGGTCTTTCGCCACCGCGTTCGGCTGAGCTATCGAGAAGTCGCGCGACGCGCTCGAGCTCCTCGGAGAGTCGATCCTTCAACTCCGAAGCAGCCGCGTCAGTGAAAGTTATCGCCGCGACTTGCGTGATCTCGGCCCGACCGCTCACTATCAGTCCCAAGATCCGACCCACTAAGGCCGTCGTCTTACCGGTCCCAGCCCCCGCGTCGACGAAGAGGATGCGATCGAGATCAGTTGAGATCGCGTCGCGATCGAACTGATCGGACTGGCCAGAGTGACCAGAGTGATCGGACTGGCCAGGTCCACCCGCTTGGACTCCGAGGTCTGTAGCGTTGTCGATCACGGCGAACCCGCTTCGCTTGGACTGCTCATCTCGACATAGGGCTTCAAGACGCGACTGTCGCTCTTGTTCTCCCATTCCTCAACCCTGCTAATCGGACATACCGGATCAAAACTGCAGTAGGTGCAGTTAGGCGAACCGTTTCCACCGGGATTAGCAGGGAAGAGGCCGTTGTTAATTCCCTCACACACGACGTCGAGGACTTCACTGAACCGATCGAGCACGTTTTCATCGATGTCGACGATTCCGTCGAGTGTGGATACGTGTGTGTTCTTCTCACCACCCTTGCCGACGTTCCAGTAAAACGCCCGGATACGGGCGGAAGGCCACAGTTTGTGCGCCGCAACCGCATAGATCGGCAACTGGAGCGAGCGACCCGAATTCACTATGTCGTCTTTATTGATAGAACTACCACTCCCCCCGGTCTTGTAGTCCGCAACGACAATCGAACCGTTCCCACAACGATCGATTCGATCCACCCTTCCGCGTAGTCTTACGCTGGTACCCCTCCTTCCTTCAAACGTCACCGGGGAACGGCTGTCACCGAAGTTGTACTCCAAGAGTTGAGGTACTGCTTGGAGCTCACTCCGGAACTCGTTGTCCGCCTCCACGAATCCATCTAGTAGTCGCAGGATCCTTTCCTTTTCTACCGCCCAGTAAAATCGATGGCCGGTAAGGGAACGGGCTTCGTATCTGTCAAACTCGCTTTCAGCGACTGCCTTCATTCGATCGATGCCTTCTTCGCTCCACTCGGCGCCTGAACGCATGAACGAGTCCTCACCCAACTCCATCTCCAAAGAGAGCGACTTAAAGAGGACTTCGTGGATGAGTTCTCCACGAACTCGTGGGTTGATCGTTAGCTCTAAGTCGTGATATTCGGGAGTTTTCACGTCAAGTACCCGCTCAAATAGATAACGCCTCGGACACGTTGCATAGGACTGAAGCCCGTTCGCAGAAAAGGTCAGCTGCGACGAAGACGCCGGTAAGGGTAGGGGCCCCACTAGACCATCAAAGCGCGTGAACGATCCGGATCGACGAGATCTCCGCGCCTTTATTGACCTAATAAGCCCGCGGTCCGACTTGACGAGCACATGGTTTGAGATATCTTTGTCGTCGTTTGAATGGGCGAGCACAGTTACGAGGTCATAGTCCTCCAAACTGATCGGCTCTCCCCCGCCGAGCACGGCGGCGTGAAAGGACGCTATGACCTCTAACCCCTCAATCTCACACGGCGCGCCGAGGTCGCTGCAGTAGAGGGTTTGACCGTAGTTACCCAGTCTCTCTAAAGCGGCCAAAACGAAGCGAGAAGGTCGATACTCGCTTCGCTGTCGAAAGTCTCCCCTCGAGAACGAGACGATCTGTTCATCACTGAACGAGACGACAGAAGCGAGCGCATGGAGCACGTCGGCCGAACGACCGGCGCGAAGCGGGACGGTCTCATCTACCTCCGATCGTTCGTGATCTGGCAGAAGAGGATCCTCAGGCGCTCTCGCCGGGTAGCAACGATCCATCATGCCGAGGAGAAACACGACGTCAAAGTGAAGACCGACTATCTCTTCAACCGTCCCAACGTGAACTCCTGACCCAAAGTGGGTGATCTGTGGAGCCGGCCGGGAGAGCTCGGAGATCAATAGGGTATGAAACTCCTCCAGCGTTGGGCGGGGATCGATCTCTTCGAGGAGTTCTAGGTCCACCAATAAGTTAGATATCTCGATGAGCGCTTGGGTCTCTCGATCAGGCCACGCACCAAACGACGGCGACGCTTCCAAGTAATCACGAAGTAGATCCTTGCCCCACTTCGACCACTTCGACCAGCTGTCGGGCAACGAATCAAACCGCGCAAAGAGATCGGACATAAAGGCCAGGAACTCACCCGCTTCGTGGGCATCGTGGGCTTCGTGAGCACCGCGTGTGTTGCGTAAACTCTTCGTGAGGTGGTGAATCCATTGATCTGCACCGGACGAGATCCCTGCTTCCAGTGAGAGCCGACTCCAGTCACTTCCTGGGATCAGTCGTCCACGAAAGGCGATCGGAAGACCCGATATCCACGATCCAACTTCATCGCGTCGCCAGGCTTCGGCTCTCAGGTTGAACAACCCCAAGATGAATCGACCCGGAACCGTCGAGGACAGCGGCTCGAGTCCACGACCGTTAAACGGAATCGACGCGCCGGACAACGCGTCGCTAAGCACCGGTGCGTACATATCCCCAGCTGGGAAGAGGATCGCGATTCGCTCGAGTGGCGTTCCCGCCCTGTTGCGCTCCATTACTGATCGCAGGCACGCGAGCACTTCGACGTCTGGCGAGGGAGCACTTATTACGCGCGAGACTTTACGTGTCAACTTGTCAAAACGCTCACCCGGCAGTGGGCGTCCAATCGCTCCATCTTCTAGAACTTCAACTGCTCGAACTCGATCACTTACACACCCACCGTCTTCACGGTCGATCTCTTCCAAGCGCGCTCCAAGGAGCACCTGGGATCTGTCGAGCTCGGGGTCACCTGTCAGTCCGAGGATCACCGACACGTCTCCTACGTTCGAATACGTGGCTATGAAACGCTCGCAGCGAGACGAGAGGCGAGTGGGCAGATAGAAGACCAAGGAGCCAGTAAGGTTGCGGATAGCTTCTGGACTGTTAAGGAGCATCTGAGTGGCCACCGATTCGACGTCTGCTTGCGTGTACCAGTTCGAAAGCAGCGAGCGTGCCTCTAGAAGTACGGATACGACCTCGTTTGCACGTTCACTCTTGCCTCTCAAGTCTTCGAGAACTGCGTCGGGAACCCCGGACATCTCCTGGAGGTCCTCTACAAACGCCCGGATCGTCGCGGGGTGGTTTCGAACCGGCCCGATTAGAGGGCCCCTGTGGCGTTCGAGGGCCTTTCGAACCGCACAGTGTGAAGCCGTGCTGCTTGACGCACGCTTACCGTCGGCGACGAGAGAAGGTCCACTGAGGCCTTCCATCCATCGCTGAAGGGTCGTAAAAGAAGTGTTGATGAGCCCTTTCGAACTCGGCGCCGTCACAAACCGCTCCTCACCCGGCACGCTCTGTCCCGCGGCGAGAAGCCGACGTGTGCCGAGCCCGGTGGAGCTCGCGGGAACGACGACTGTGACGAGCGATAGCGGGTCTGCCCGTTTAGCGTCATCTATCGTCGAGCGAAGTGTACTTAAGGCTTCTGACCCCAACGCGCTGAATACAACTCGGACGGTCACGATCGAAGAATTGAAGTTGCCCGACATCCCGGCAGAAGGCTCATACGTTTCATCATCGACGTCTCTAGGTTGCCCGATCGCTTCGCGTTGGGTTATCTCCTCGTGGCTCCTCGCGGGTCTCTAGCTCGTGAACGCCGGAGGTAGAGGTCGCTAACTCAGAAGATGACGGAATTCTCGGGACGCCGGCGACCGGCGCAATGTCTGGTATCTCCTTCGCTCCAGCTCCTACGACGCCCAACGAGGGAAACCGCCGAGCGGTCACCATCACTCTTGATTCGATCGATCCGACTACTTCATTAAAAGCTTCGACCGTCCCCGAGATGTTCCTGTGCAGCTTCGCGAAGTGACTTCCCAACACCCGGAGACGTTCGTAGAGTTCGGACCCGAGCTGTTGAACTTCTCTCGCGTTTTGCGCGATGTCTTCTTGTTGCCATCCAAAGGCGACCGTTCGCAACAACGCGATGAGAGTCGTAGGCGTGGTGAGAAGGACTCGGTTGACCATTGCGTACTCCATTAGCGCTGGGTCGTTCTCGTACGCGGCGGCGAGCAGCGCGTCACCCGGTATGAATGCGACGACGAACTCGGGTGAGGGATCGAACTGGGTCCAGTACTCCTTCTTCGCGAGCTGGTCGACGTGAGCCCGCAGGTGACGGGCGTGGGTTAAGAGATGAGCTTTTCGATCCTCTTCTTCGTCGTCTTCGACCGCCGCTAGGAACGCTTCGAGCGGGACTTTGGCATCTACGACCACTTGAGCGTCGCCTGGAAGGTGAACTACCAAATCCGGGCGCATCCTCCCCGAATCGGTTTCAACTGAAACCTGCTCGTCGAAGTCGCAGTGGGCAACCATGCCCGCCATCTCAACCACCCTTCGCAGCTGGATCTCCCCCCATCGCCCCCTCGTCTGGGGAGCGCGTAACGCGGTCACTAGATTCCTCGTCTCCTTCTGGAGTTGGTCTTGGGTCGTTCCAAGTCGAAGTACTTGTTGCGTCAAACGTTCATACGCGCCCTTCCTATCGAGTTCGAGCTGACGCAAACCTTGTTCGTAGCGGCTAAGGGTCTCTTGAAGCGGCGTCAGCAATTCAGCGATCGCTTGACGACGTTGGTCCAACTCGCCAGTTGCTTCCGCCTGAGCCTCCTTGAGGCGTGAGTCGGCGAGCATGAGAAACTGCTCGGAGTACTGTGTCAGGGCTTTGCCTGAAACCTCAGAAAACGCGCCCTCGACGAGTTGACGATTCTCCTCTTGCATCGCGGCGCGCTCCGCGGCGAGGCTCCGCAGGTGCTCGACTTCGTTTGTCAACTTCTCGATATGGATACGTGCCTGGTTGAAGTGCTCGGTGGTCTGACGGAGCTCGCCGGTTGTAGTCGTGAGCGCCTGTTGAAGCTCGGACGCACGGGTCTGGGCGACCTGCTCCCTCAACGCCATCGCGGTCCGGTTTTGCATGTGAAATATCACACCCACGGCAAGGCCGACGATAAGTCCCAGCCCAACGCCGACTAGCAGATCGCTACTCACGAGACGACCTCGGTGAGTTAAGAAGCGACGAAGTGAGATACGTACGCGACGACGCCTCGACTGGACTTGTTAGATGGTTATCCTTTTGCGGTAGCACTGGGAGCCAGCGTATCGAAACGCTGTATCAACGGCGTTCGTCGCTCGTGTGCGACGAACGTAACTCCACTTCAAAGCCTTAAAATACGGCGCGCGGTGGACCGGGGGCTGCCACGTCAGACCCAGGCGAAGACTGGGCTTGTGTTATACTTTCTGTATGGCCGCATGACAGCCCGCCGAGATGGTTCGCCATCTTCTTGACTCTTACCAGATGAGCCAGGTAGAGCTGGCAGCGTCCATGAACGTGACGCAGTCCGCAGTGAGTCAGTGGGCGAGCGGGCTGCGGACGCCGAAGGGCAAGGACTCTACGACGATTGAGCGGGCCATCGACGCCCTGGACACCGAGGCACGATACGTCGACACCGGGTGGTGGAACCAGAAAGCGGTGATCCCGGTGGCAGCGTGGCGCCCGGTGTTCATACCATCTGGACGTTTCCGACTACCACAGCGCATCGAATGGTCCGGGACGGACGAGGCCCGATGGCGTAGCGCATCGTCGACGTTCGACTTGCTGGATGCCTACCGTCTCGTGATCACCGAAGGTCGGGCAGCAGACATCACCGCATGGGTGGATCCGGCGATGCTTTGGGCGCACTTCGATGAAGTGCTGTGGCCGCGTGGATTTCGTGAGCCATGGGCTGAGGCGTTGTCCGGTTGGAAGCTTGGTTGAGCAGATCGCGGCCGCAACCCCCTTCTATGAGGGAGGGGTCAAGGCCGACGGCGAAATGAGTGAGCACCGTTGCACGAATTGATACACCCGTGGTGTAGTATCGAACATATGATCGTAGTACCAGCCGGGACACCAACGAGCAGCGAGGACGTACGCACAGCGACTGTCCCTATCACTCTCTCAGGAGCGAACTACCGGCGAGCCCACGATGCACATCACACTGCCGCTCTTCTCTGGGATCAGGCGGTCGATTGGGTGCACGCAGAGTGGAAAGCGAAGCGCAGTCCCGGTAAGTACGACATC
>JAJYQJ010000063.1 GCA_021794655.1 Actinomycetes bacterium
AGCGACCAAATGGGTGACTCCACAGTCTTAGCCGCTCTCCGGCCGCTCGGGACGCGAGGAGCTTCTCTGGTACGTCGATCTCTTTGGACCGCAACGCCTCCCCGAGCCCCTTTGCCTGGGAGTCGAGACGCAGGTTCGACGCGACGCCCCATCCGAGGAAGCCCTTGACTACAAAGTTGAGAGCCCGAAGGTTGGCCAACTCGTAGCGTTCGACGTCTAGATCCGCCGTGTCTTCCAGCAACGACTTGAAGCGTTCGACGTCGAGTTCTCGCCTGGCCCATTCGTAGACGTCGTCGCTGTCGGCCCAGACGCCGACGTTCGCGTTGCCACCCTTGTCGCCCGAGCGGGCGCCCAAGAGGACGCCGAGTGGAACCCTCGTCGTCTTCTCACGGTGCGCGTCTTCTCGCACGCCGATGGGGTTCTCACCTTCAGCGGCGGCCTCGTTTCCTCCAGGGCCGCCCTGCGCGCCGTCGTGTGGACCTTTCACGGAGGCGACTCGATCCCTCCACTGCGTTGGCGCCTCGACGCGCTCGCCGTTAACGTCGACGATTGGGTCGAGCGCGTCCGCGCTGACGACGGTCGGCCAGTACCGAGCGACTTCGGAGGCCGGCGTCGGGGCCGTCGTGGCGAACGCCCCTGGGTAGTTGGCGAGCGTCGTCTCTACGACCGCAGAGGAGAACGCCTTGACCGCCTCTCTCTCAACTCCCCGCACCGCAATTCGCAACAGCGAGACACTCTCGGAGTTGTTCCCGGCTCCGATGAGCTCTACTGACGTCTCGTCGAAGGCAAGACGCCCGCCGTCGATAGCACCTGAGACGGCGTCCCAGACTGCGGCTTCACAGACCGCCGCCTTCTCCTTGATCCTTGATCCGGTCAAGACCATCGTCATCGAGTTGCGCCACCCGCCGGCGAGGTTCGCGGCGACCTTCAAAGACTTAGGGGGAGCCTCCCCTTTGACTCCCGAGATGCGCACCCGGTCCCGCCCGATCTCGGCGATCTCGATCGTGTCGAAACGAGCGACGGCGTCCGGGCTCATGTAACGCGGTCCTGCGATCTCGTAGACGAGTTGGGCGGTGACGGTTCCAACGGAGATCTTCCCACCGGTCCCGGGGTGCTTCGTAACGACACAGGATCCGTCGCGGTCGAGCTCGACGAGTGGAAACCCGCAGTGCTCCATCTCTTCGACCTCTTCGAAGAACGCGTAGTTTCCGCCACAGCACTGAGCCCCGCACTCGATCACGTGACCCGCGACGACCGCACCGGCGAGTGCGTCGAGGTCGTCGGGTCCCCAACCGAACGCCGAGATCCCCGGAGCTACGACGAGGGACGCGTCGGTGACGCGCCCGGTCACGACGACGTCGGCCCCCGCGTTCAAAGCGGCCGCGACCGGCGCCGCTCCGAAGTACGCGTTCGCGACGACCAACTGCGCGTCCTTCGGCAGCGCTTCGTTCGTGTCGAGGTTCACGAAGCGCTCGCCTCGCGCTATTAACTCGTCAAATCGATCTGTTATGTCGTCTCCGCCGACCCACGCGACCTTCGCGTCGACACCCTGTCTCTTCGCGATCTCCTTGATCGCCGCCGCACAACCTTGCGGGTTCAACCCACCCGCGTTCGAGACAACCTTGATACCTCTTTGAATACAAGTTGCGAGGACTTCTTCCATCTGGCGAACGAAGGTTCTCGCGTACCCTGCGCCCGCTCGAGAAGCACCAGAAGCACCAGAAGCACCAGAAGCACTACCGGAGTCGTTCCCGGAGCGCGACCGTGTCTTGTGGAGTACGTACATCGTCAACTCGGCGAGCCAGTCTCCCGTGAGGACGTCAATAGGACCACCCTCTACCATCTCCTTCGCGGCGGAGAGCCGGTCCCCGAAGAACCCGCTGCAGTTCGCGACCCTCAAAGGAGTGTCGCGCCTACTCATCGCTCAGCCCGTCGACTAGCGCGAGCAGATCCCCCGCGTCGACCTGCGATCCGGGAACTGCGAAGACCGCGGTCAGCGTGCCGGGGCCGGTCGCTCTAAGTGTGTGTTCCATCTTCATCGCCTCCATCACGATCAGCGGTGTTCCCTCCTCGACCCTCTGGCCGACTTCGGCGACGACCTTCGTCACCGCTCCGGGCAGCGGCGCGCGGCACTCTCGACCTGCGTCGCCGACGACGGAGTCGTCGTCGATCCCGACGATCTCGAACGACGACTGCCCGTCGTGTGAGTTGACGAAGATCTGCGCCCCGTACGCTCTCACCCGAAACACCTCTAGAACGCCGCCGATACACAACTCGACTGCCCCTGAGGACCCCCGTGACGTCGCGAGAGCCGGCACGTCGCCTGGCGCGTCGCCTGGCACATCTCCTGGATCGTGAGCGCGCACGAGAGCGGAGACGTCGACACTTATGCTGTCGTCGAGATCTCGGATGTTTGGTCCGCTGATGTGCGCCGTCAGGCTGTCACGGCTCCGCTTGAGCGTCACGTGCCAGTGCTCACCGTCGCAGGTGAACCTGTCGACGTGAACGGCGGACCCGACGTTTCTAAAGCTCTTTGGCACAGAGGGGACGAGACTCGCGTTTGAACGTCGATCTTCTAAGAACAACGCGGCGGCGGCGGCGTGACGCTCACGCACCGAGACGTCGAGCCCCGCGTTGACGACGGCGGGGTGGACGTCGAAGTAACGGGTGGATATGTCGCCACGCTTGAAGTCGGGTTCACAAAGGGCTGCGACCAAGAGTTCCCGGTTCGTCTCGACGCCGTCGAGTTCCAAGTCACGAGCGATCGCGCGAGAAAGCGAGCTAACGGCCTGTGAACGCGTCCGGCCGTGGGCGACGATCTTTGCGACGAGGTTGTCGTACGTCGGCGAGACGGTCGACCCGGACTCGACCGCCGCGTCGACCCTTACGCTTGGACCCGACGGCCACTTTGCATGCAGGACGGTACCCGGAGTCGGGCGGAACTCCTCCCTCGGCCGCTCCGCGCATAGCCGCGCCTCGACGGCGTGGCCGACGGCGGATATCTCGTCTTGAGAAAACGGCAGCGGAGACCCAGAGGCGAGGAGGAACTGGAGCTCGACGAGGTCGACTCCGGTCACCATCTCGGTGACGCAGTGTTCGACCTGTAGCCGGGTGTTCATCTCCAAGAAGTAGAACTCGTCACCTTCTACGAGGAACTCGACGGTCCCGATTCCTTCGTAACCGACGGTCTTCGCACACGTGATCGCGGCGTTAGACATCGATTCCCGGACTACTCGAGCGATGTTCGACGCGGGCGCCTCTTCGATGACCTTTTGATGGCGGCGCTGGAGGGAGCACTCGCGGTCGAAGAGATGGACGACGTCGTGATCGCAGTCGGCGGCGATCTGGACCTCGATGTGTCGAGGGTCACGAAGGAAGCGCTCCAAGAAGAGTTCGCCGGAGCCGAAGGCGGCGGCGGCCTCATGGCGAGCAGACTCGACGGCGTCGGGCAACTCGGCGGGCGACTCGACGAGGCGCATCCCTCGCCCACCGCCGCCGGCGGAGGCCTTGACGAGCAACGGGTAACCGACGCGTTCGCCCGCCGCCGTCACTCCGTCGGTCACTCCGTCGATCGCGCCGTCTTTTTCTTCGAGGACGACGCTGTTCAAGACGGGGACGCCGGCGGCTGCGACCGTTTCCTTCGCGTTCGCTTTGTGCCCCATCGCGTCGATCGCGGCGGCGGGTGGACCGACCCAGACGGCGCCGGCGTCTTGGCACGCGAGGGCGAGCCTCGGATCTTCGGACAAGAATCCGTAACCCGGGTGGACGGCGTCGGCGCCGCTACGTCTGAGCGCGTCGATGATCGCGTCGATGTCGAGGTATCCCCCTCGCTTGGCGTCGAGAGGAGCGAGATCACGTCGCGGCGGGCGTTCGAGGCGAGAGGTGAGGTCGACGGCGACGTCGGCCTCGGTGACGAACGGCGAGTGCCGGTCGTCGGGGGTGTAGACGGCGACGGTCTCGATCCCAACGGCACGGGCGGCCCTAATGATGCGGCGGGCGACCTCTCCCCTGTTGGCGACGAGGAGCCGCTTAAAGGCGACGGCGCCCATCAGTGGCGAACCACGCCGAATCTGGAGGTTCCGTTGACGGGAGCGGAGTGGACCGCGGACAGTGCGATCGTGAGCACGGTGCGGGTGTCGCGCGGGTCGATGATCCCGTCGTCCCACAACCGTCCCGTTGCAAAGAGTGCGGTCGACTCCCGCTCGATCTGTGCCTCGGTCTCGTAGCGTTGGCGCTCGTCTTCGGCGTCGTCGAACTCCTTGCCGGCCGCTTCGGCGGCGTTCCTCCTCACGATCGAGAGCACCCCTGCGAGCTGCTTTGGGCCCATGACGGCGATGCGATGGTTCGGCCACGTGAAGACGAAGCGGGGGTCGTACGCGCGCCCCGCCATCGCGTAGTTGCCCGCGCCGTAGCTCGCGCCGACCATGAGAGTGAGGTGGGGGACGGTCGAGTTCGATACGGCGTTGATCAGCTTCGCGCCGTCCTTTATGATCCCGCCTTGTTCGTAGCGGGTTCCGACCATAAACCCGGTGATGTTCTGGACGAAGAGAATCGGAGTGTCGGAGCGGTTGCACAGATCGATGAACTGAGCCCCCTTCTGGGCTTCGGCGGAGAAGAGGATCCCGTTGTTCGCGATGCAACCGATCGGGTACCCGCCGAGCGTTCCCCATCCGCAGACGAGTTGGGTTCCGTACGCGGACTTGAACTCCTCGAGGCGTGACCCGTCGAGGACGCGCGCTAGGACCTCGCGGACCTCGAAAGGTATCCGGACGTCGCTCGGGGCGACGCCGAGCAACTCCTCTTCAAGATATATCGGTGGCTCGCCGCGTTGGATAGGTTCGGGGCCGAGGCGGGTCCAGTTAAGATGGGCGACGACACCGCGGGCTAAGCGGAGCGCGTCGTGCTCGTCACGGGCGAGGTAGTCACAAAGTCCCGAGATCCGCGCGTGCATCGCGGCTCCGCCGAGCTCTTCTTCGTCCGCGTCCTCTCCGATCGCCATCTTGACGAGCGGCGGCCCGCCCAAAAAGACCTTCGCGCGGCCCTCTACGAATATCGTGTAGTCGCTCATCCCCGGCAGGTACGCACCGCCCGCGGTCGACGAACCGAAGACGGCACAGATCGACGGGATCCCTTTCGCGGAGAGCTGCGTGATCCGGCGGAACTGCTCGCCGCCGGGGACGAAGACGTCGGCCTGGCGGGGGAGGTCCGCGCCGCCGGACTCGACGAGGATGACGAGGGGCAGCCGGTTCGCCTCCGCGATGTCCATCGCTCTTAAGAGCTTCGCGATCGTCGTCGGAGACGTCGTTCCGCCTCTCACCGTCGGATCGTTGCCGACGATCAGGCACTGGGTCGACGAGACCTCACCGATCGCGACGACGACTCCCCCGCCGAGCGGATCGGAGGTCTGAACGCCGGCGAGTGCGGAGAGCTCCAAGAGCGCGGTACCCGGATCGACGAGCGCCTCGATCCGGTCCCTGACGAGCATCTTGCCCCTCTTCAGATGGCGCTCGACGTAGCGCGCCCCGCCGCCCGCGACGACTTGTTCGTTGAGTTCGTCGAGGCGGTCGACGAGTCCTTGCATCGCCTCCCTCGCGTCGGCGAACTCCGGCGACGCTGTGTCGAGCTGGCTCTTGATCACCGTCCCGACGGGTCGCCGCGGACGGCTCGAACCGGTCCGAGAGGCGGCCGTCATCGACTCAACTCTCATCCGTCGTCACCCACGCCGGCGAACGCTTTTCCAAGAACGCGGCGATCCCCTCTCTCGCGTCCGGGGAGTGGAAGAGCTCGTCGGAGATCGACGTCGCCCGGTCGATCCCGTCGTTCAATCCGAGCTCGGCCAACTCCGACAAGAGCTTCTTCGTCGCGCAAATCGCGCCCGGTGATCCAAGTGCGATCGCATCCGTAGTCGCGTCGACTCTCACCTCGAGAACTTCTGGCGCGACGACTTCGGATACGAGACCGCTCCGTCTCGCCTCGAGCGGTCCAAATACCTCACCGGTGAGCGCGTACCTCTGTAGCGCCGTCCTGCTCATCGCACGAACGGCGTAGACGGAGATGATCGCGGGGGCGACGCCGACTCTCACCTCGCTGAACGCGAACGACGCGCTATTGGACGCGATCGCGAGATCACACGCGGCGACGAGCCCCATCCCGCCGGCGCGTACGTGACCGTTTATCGCCGCGACGACCGGTTTCGGTGACCGAGCGACCAGTTCGAGAACCTCTACCAAGCCGCTCCCCGGTGAACTCGGCGCGACGGCTCCGCCGTCTTCGCCGGTCGTCTCCGCTCGTCGCTCGCTCAGGTCCGCGCCGGAGCAGAACACCGATCCAGTCGCTGTGACGACGACGCTTCTCACACTTGGGTCGTCACCCGCTTCGCGAAGTGCGTCGGCTAGGTCTGCCAAGAGCGCCCTGGAGAGCGCGTTGGAATTCTTCGGCGAGTCGAGGTACAACCAGGCGCTCGATCGGCGGCGTTGAACGCGGACCAACGGAGCGCGACCACTCGTCTGTGATCTAGAAGATCTCTGCGGCGGTTCCACGTGGTTTAATCGAGACATCTCGCTGAAGTGTACGGCCGCATCCGCGATACGAGAAACTACCTGGTGAACGCCCGTGCAGTCGCTCGCGTTTCAGGTGCCGGCTGAGAAGACGTGCTAGGTTCGAGCCGTGGTGATCGCATCGACCGACGAACACGAGATGTTTCGAAAGACCCTCAGAGATCTCTTCGCCCGTGAGATCGTCCCCTATATCGACGACTGGGAGCGTGATCGGACCTTCCCGGCTCACGAACTGTTCCCCAAATTGGGCGCCGCCGGCCTTCTTGGACTCGAGTACGAGAAGGATTACGGAGGCGGGGAGGCGGACCACGGCTTCACTCTCGTCGCAGGCGAAGAGATGGGCCGCATCGACTGCGGTGGCGTCCCGATGGCGATCGCGGTCCAGATGGCGATGGCGACGCCCGCGCTCGCAAAGTTTGGATCTCCCGAGTTGAAAGAGGAGTACCTCGCTCCCGCGATAAGAGGCGAGATGGTCACCTCGATCGCGGTCACCGAGCCGGACGCCGGGAGCGACGTTGCGGGGATTAGAACGCGAGCGGTTCGCGAGGGCGGCGACTGGATCATCAACGGCTCGAAGCTCTACATCACGAACGGGACCCAAGCGGACTGGCTCTGTTTGTTGGCGAGGACCTCCGATGAAGGTGGCTATCGAGGGATGTCGATGATCGTCGTACCGACCGCGCTTAAAGGCGTCGAAGTCTCACGCAAGTTGGATAAGCTCGGGATGTGGTCGAGTGACACCGCGGAGCTCTCGTTCAGCGACGTCAGGGTCCCGGTCAAGAACACGATCGGGGAGCCGGACAGGGGATTCCAACAGCAGATGGTCCAGTTCCAGGCCGAGAGACTTATCACGGTCTACCGCTACATCGGCTCGATCGATCGGGCGCTCTCGCGAACCCGCGAGTATCTCCTCGAGCGCCACGCGTTCGGCAAGCCGCTGCTTGCGAACCAACACATCCAGTTCACCCTCGCCGAGCTCTCGGCCCGATACGACATGTTGAAGCACTACGCTTACACGACCGCCGAAGCCGCCGCGAGAGGTGAAGACGTGACACGGTTCGCGACGATCGGAAAGCTCATCGGAGCCCGGCTCCAGCGCGAGGTGGCCGATACGTGCCTACAGTTCTACGGAGGTCTCGGCTACATGGCCGAGAACTGGACGTCTCGGTTCTACCGCGACTCCCGCCTCGACTCGATCGGTGCGGGCGCCGACGAGGTGATGCTCAGGATCCTCGCCCGGATGGACGGCTTCAGCGTCTCTTAGTCCCAGTCGTCACAGTAGCGGGAGCTGGGGCGCGTCCTGTAGCGACGGCAACTCCTTTCGCGCCCTTCCTGGCGGGAACACCTGGTCGAGGCGGAACGAACGGACTTTACGCTCTCCGGGGCGCCCACCGACTACCTCGACCCACTCCTCGTTCGTGCGGGTGTTTACGACGTGGCTCAGAAACGACCACGATGCCGAACGCGACTTCACCCCCGATATACGCACCGGGTCTCCCTTTAAGAGCCCGGACCACGACTCAGAGTGTTGAATGTGGTCGCTTTGACGAGGTAGCGCGGGTCCACTACGTCTGGAACTCTTTCGCACCTTAGAGACTCTACCTCAACTTCGAAACCGTCCTCAGCGACCCGAGTCGACCGTGCTACCCGCACGATCGGCGCGCATCGAGCGCCACCGGTGCGCGATCGCGACCGCTACCACTATGACGACGATGATCGCGACGACCACCCCCGCGTCGGTGAATCCCTTCAAGATCTTGTTCCACGCGGACCCGAGCGCATATCCGGTCGACACGAGCGCGACGCCGTAGACCGCGGTACCGATCGAGGTGAACACCATGAATCTCGCGAACGGCATCTCACCGATTCCGGCGACGATCGCGCTGAACGAGCGGAGTAACGGCGTCATCCTCCCGATCAACACCGCCGGGTCTCCCCGCCGCTCCATGAAGCGATCCGCTCTATCCAAGTCGTGGTGGGACAACAAGACGTACTTCCCGTAGCGATCGATGAGCGCACGGCCTCCGTACTTGCCGATGTAGTAGCCGCCGATCGACCCGATGATCTCCCCGACGACACCGACGACGATCACGAGCGGCAGGTTCATGTGAGAGGTCCCGAGCGCGACCATCGCCCCCGCGAATCCAAACGTCACCTCGGAGGGGAACGGGATGCACGCCGCCTCGACGACCGCGACCAAGAAAAGGGCGAGGTATCCCCACGACTGCAAGAAGTGCTGGAGCGACCCCGTAATTGTCAAGAACTGTTCCACAGGGCCTCTATTCTTACTCTCCTTTCGGGTCAAAGACGTGTTTATGGCTCTCAGTCGCTGTTCAGGCTGGCTAACGTGGCAGCGTGGAGATCCCCATTCCAAACTCCCTCTCGCCGAGCAAGGTGTCTTCGTTCACGAGCTGCCCGCTCGCGTTCCGCCTGAGGAGCATCGACTCGCTCCAAGAACCGAGATCCCCCCAGGCGCTAAAGGGGACGCTCGTCCACTCCGCGCTCGAGGGTCTCTTCTGGAGCCATCCCGCGGGCGCCCGCTCGAAGGACGCTGCACGCTTCGAGCTCGAGCTCGCCTGGAGCGCGACCGTCGACGACGACGACTTTAAGGAACTCGGCTTGAGCGATGAAAGTTCGTCGGAGTTCTTCTTCGACGCGTGGGCGCTCGTTCAGAACTACTACTTACTCGAAGACCCCGACGCGGTCCACGAGATAGGCGTCGAACTGGGGATCTCGATCGAACTCTCCGGCACGTTGCTAAGAGGGATCATCGACCGCCTCGACTTGGACGGCGACGGGAACTTCGTCGTCGTCGACTACAAGACCGGAAGGACGCCTCCCCAACGCTTCGTTGGGGCGAGCTTGATCGGAGTCCACCTCTACGCGCTCATGTGTGAAGAGATACTCGGGCGCCAACCGGTCGAAGTCAGGCTCTTGTACCTGCGAGACCCCGTCGTCCTGACGACACGCCCGACCGCCCAGTCGCTGCGTGGCCATCGGAGGCGAACCTTGGCGGTGTGGAACGCGATCGAGCGTTCCTGTGCGACCGGCGAGTTCAAGCCCCACCGGTCACCACTGTGCAAGGCGTGCCACTTCAAACCGCTATGTCCCGAGTTCGGCGGGACTCCCCCCGCCCCGCCCCCAGTTACGTGACCCCGCTGTGAACTCGAATCTACGTGCGTCCTCACAGCTCGGCACGCTAATAAAGAGGTTCGACTCCACGATCGACGGCGTGTTCGATCGCTACCGCGCACTACCCGCTTGTTACACGATCGCGTCGTTGATATCGATCCTCGGTGACTTCGGCTTCATATGGTCGCTGATCGCGACCGTCGAGGCGATCGGGTCTCGCTCCTCGTTGAAGCGCTCGACCGTCAAACTCGCGGCGTCCGGCGTCAGCGCGTTCGTCGTCAACGCATCGTTGAAGGCGGCGTTCAAGCGCGATCGGCCGAGTACCGACGAGAAGCGAAACTCCTCGCTCCCACGAAGGCGTCCGACGAGCACAAGCTTTCCAAGTGGCCATAGCCTCGCCGCGTTCTCAAGTGCCGTCGTCCTCTCCGACTCCCCCGGCGAGACGGTCGGGTTTCTTTGCATAGCTGTCTTGGTTGGGACAAGCCGGATCTACCTCCAAGACCACTACCCCTCCGACGTCGCAGGTGGGGCAGTTATCGGTTGCACCCTAGGCTTCATCGTTCGCCGCCTCTTGAAACGGCGCTTGTTAGGACAGCGCTTTGAACCCGCAGGAATACGCTCACCGTCGTCGGTGTTGAAGCTTCCATGACCTCATCTTCTTCCTCGGCAACCCAGGCTTTCTCGGTGACCTGGGACTACAGGTGCCCGTTTGCGCGCAACGCGAACGAGCACCTTGTCACCGCACTTCAAGACGGCGCACCCTGGGAGGTCACGTTCCTCCCCTTCTCGCTCAGCCAGATTCACGCCGAAGACGAGGGGAAAAGCGTCTGGGACGACCCGGAGGAGTCGGCGAACCTCCTGGCGCTCGAAGTCGGCGTCGTCGTACGCGACCGGTTCCCCGATCAGTTCTTGAGCGTCCACCGCGCTCTGTTCGCCGCCCGTCACGACGACGGTGGGGATCTGCGCGACGAAGAGACCTTGTCTTCGGTGCTGAAATCGTGTGACGTAAACCCCGAAGACGTGCTCTTGGAGACGAGACGGGGCTGGCCACGTGAGATCGTGAGGGAGTCTCACGAGAGAGCGGTGAGAGAGTTCGACGTCTTCGGAGTCCCGACGTTCATCGTCGGAGGCGACGCCGTCTTCGTCCGGCTCATGAACAGGCCGCTTAAAGACGCCGGACTAGCTCGATCCACAATCGACAGTGTGTTGGAGTTGATCGCGACTCAACCAAACCTCAACGAGTTCAAGCACACGACCATCGCTCGCTAGCTTCGGGTAACCACTCGTTATCCGCCTTGCAACGACGCGAGCAGAGCCCTCGTCTCGTTCGACTCCGCGGCGTTGCCGACGATCGAAGCCACGAGGTCCGTCGCGCCCGCGCTCTTGAGGCTCGCCACTCCGCTGCGCACGGCGGCTTCATCGCCGACGATCGCGATCTCAGACGCCGACTCCGCGCCCTCCCGGTCGAGCATCGCTCGATAGGACGGGAGATTTGGATAGATGGAAAACGCCCTATCTATTCGCTCGTGGGCCTTTGCGGCGTCAGAGGTGACACACACCGGTAGCGCGACACAGATCCGGGGTTGACGACTGCCCGCCTCACGTGCTGCCGCCTCGATCGTCGGGACTATGTGGGAAGCGACCGTCTGGATCCCGGTCATCCACGTCACCGTCCCAGAGGTCATCGTACCGGCAGTCTTGAGCATCGCCGGGCCCAACGCGGCGACGAGAACTTCGGGGGGCTCCGCGCCGGGGACGTCGAGTGGACCATAGGTGTTCGCCGTGACGACTTCACCCGAGAAGCTAACCGCCTCCTTGTTCAGCATCGGCATAAGAGCGCTGAGGTACTCGCGCATGTAACGAGCCGGCCTCTCGTAGCTGTATCCCCACAGGCCCTCGACGACGACTTGGTGCGACAGCCCGACCCCGAGGACGATTCGGTTATCCGTCGCGGCTTGAGCAGTCAGCGCCTGCTGCGCGAGCGCCTGAGGGTGCCTCGAATATACGGGGACTACCCCCGTTCCGAGCTCGATACCGGCGACGTGCGTGCCGACAAGCGCGAGCAGCGTCAACGCGTCGTATCCAAATATCTGCGACGCCCACGCGCTCTTAAACCCCAGTCGAGCGAGCTCGCTCACGTCGGCCACGACCTGATCCAACGGCTTTTCCAACTCGATCATCGCACCGATGCGCACCGTGCCTCCTGACCGGCCGCCTCAGAGAACGACCTCAGGTACAGCCTAGATGAGCGGGGCCAGATGAGGCCAGGCGCCAACTACCTGCTCGTGCCACGGTAACGGCGGACAACGCCGCGTACGAGTAGCCTGATCCACGTGACCGATCTCTTCGAGCGCACTTTTCAAAGATCAGACGCGTCAATGTCGGTTGGAATGGTGGGCGGCGGGCAACTCGCCCGGATGACCGCCGAAGCCGCGAGCGCTCTTGGGATTCGCTTCGTCGTGCTCGCGGCCGACCCGACGGACGCCTCCGTCGACGTCGCACACGACGTCGTCATCGGATCCGCTAAGTCCATCGACGACCTCCGCGCTCTTGGCGCCCGCTGCGACGTGATCACGTTCGACCACGAGCAAGTCGACGTCGACGCCGTCAGATCATTAGAGATTGAGGGTCACCGGATACGACCTGGGTCTCACACGTTGGAGGTCGCGACCGACAAGTCCGTCATGAGAGAGACGCTCGCGGGCGCCGGAATAGAAGTGCCGAAGTTCCAACTCGTCGGCTCGCCCGAGAGTGCGGGCGAGCCGGGCAACCAGCTCCAGTCTTCGCTCGCCGTGATCGAGTCGTTTTCAGCCGTCCACGGTTGGCCGGTCGTCCTGAAGGCTTCAAGGGGTGGCTACGACGGGAAGGGGGTGTGGAAAGCGGCAGATCTAGGCGAAGCAGAACGCGTCTGTGTGGCGGCGCTGAAGGCCGGCGTATCGCTAATAGTCGAAGAGGCGGTCCCAATAGACCTCGAACTCGCGGTGCTCGTCGCGAGACGCCCCGGCGGCGAGTCGGTCACCTGGGCGCCGGTCGAGACGACCCAGATAGAGGGGGTATGTAGAGAGACCCTCGTGCCAGGTAGGCTCGAACGCGACGTCGCAGCTTTGGCCTGTGACGTCGCCCGCGCCGTCTCGGACGAAGTCGGAGCCGTCGGGGTGCTGAGCGTCGAGATGTTCTGGGCACGAGGTGAGCTCATGGTGAACGAGATCGCAGCGAGACCCCACAACGCGGGGCACTGGACGATAGAGGGCTCTGTGACGTCCCAGTTCGAGAACCACCTCCGAGCGGTCCTCGACCTTCCACTCGGACAGACCACCACCACCGCCGCAAACGTCGCCTGCGTAAACGTATTTGGATCCGGCGAGGATCTGGACCCAAGACAGCGGCTACCGCTCGCGATGGAGCTGCCCGGAGCCCACGTTCACCTCTACGCAAAGGCGCCGGCGCGAGGAAGAAAGCTCGGCCACGTAACCGTATGCGGTGAAGACGCCGACGACGTCCGCTACCGTGCACTGGAGGCCGCACGGCGTCTCGGGACACCGCTGCCGGACGAACTGGTCGCTAACGAGGCGTTGCCCGTTACGGAGGAACTGCTCAGCACGGAGGCACTCTCGTGACGACCCCGGACGACAACGTTGTAAACAGCCCCGGGATAAACAGCCCCGGGGCCGCCCGGGAGGACTCCCATCTAGCCAGATCACCTCGAGACTCAAGGACGCCGATCGTCGCGGTCGTCATGGGGAGTTCGTCTGACCTTTCGACGATGAGGCCGGCGATAGACGTTCTCGAGCGATTCGATGTACCACACGAGGTCCGAGTCCTCTCCGCCCACAGGACCCCCGACGATATGCTCGCGTACGGCCACGCGGCGGCCGGCAGGGGTGTACAGGTCCTCATAGCCGGGGCCGGCGGAGCCGCCCACCTCCCCGGCATGCTCGCCTCGGTCACGACCGTGCCGGTAGTCGGCGTCCCCGTCGCACTCAAGAACCTCGACGGTCTCGACTCGCTGCTCTCGATAGTCCAGATGCCAAACGGCGTGCCGGTCGCGACGACCGCTATCAACGGCGCCGCGAACGCCGGGCTCATCGCAGTTAGGATCCTCGCACTAAGCGACCACGCTCTCGCAGAAGAGCTCGTCGGGTACCAGCAAGAGATCGCCGACCAGGCGAGATCCCAGAACTCCGACCTCTTTGGACCTGAGAATTGATCGTGTCCGTGCAGCGCTACTCGGCTACCTTTGAGACATGACCATTTTGAACCAGCGCTTGGGCTATCCAGACGACGCGAGGCTCCTCATCATCAACGCTGACGACTTGGGGGCTTGCCATTCGGCGAACGTCGGTATCTACGAGTGCCTCCACACGGGTCTCGTGACAAGTGCGACGTTGATGGTTCCTTGCCCGTGGGCCCGTGAGGCGGCTTCTAGGTACCGTGGCGAAGACGTCGGGGTTCATCTGACGCTCAACGCGGAGTACGAGCTCTACCGATGGGGACCTATCACGCAGTCCCCGTCTCTCTACGGAGGAGACGGCGGTTTCCCGCGAACGACCGAAGACGTCTGGGACCACGCGGACCTTCAAGAGGTTCGAAGAGAGTGCCGCGCACAAGTCGAGCGAGCGATCCTTTGGGGATTTGACGTGACGCACATCGACGCACACATGGGAACCCTCCAACTCCGTCCAGAGTTCTTCGACGTCTACTTAGACATCGCAGTCGAGTTCCGCCTTCCCTTGCGTATGCTCGGCCCGAGAGTCGAAGAGTACCTCGGCTTCCCAGCTCGACAGGTCGCACAAGACGCCGGTGCGACGTTCACCGATCAGATGCTCTTCGTCCCGGGCGTCGGGACGCGCGAGATGTTCGAGCACTGGATATCGAGGCTGAAGCCCGGCGTGACAGAGATGCACCTCCACCCCGCCGTCGACAGCCCGGAGCTGCGCGCGATAACACCGGACTACCAGCCGAGGGTCGACGACTACGAGCTCGTCTGCCACGAGACCTGGCTGCGTGAGTCGATCGAGGAAAACAACGTCACCCTCATCGGATTCAAGCCCCTACTAGAGCTCGCTCGATCAGAGTCGTAGCCGGTGACGCTCTAGCGGTGTCGTCTCGGCGTCGATGAGATATCCAAAGGCAGTCCCGATACGCTCCGACGGTCTACTGCAACAAACCCCATCGGGACCCGCGTACTGTGAACTAGAACTCAACGAACACGCCGTAGGGATCATCCGCGACGATCCAGACGACTTCACAGAGCTCCCGTGGGAAGACGTGACCGGCTGGCGCGTCGACCCTTCGCACTACGACGGCGTCGACGGTGCGTGCGTCGGCATCGCAACTCTCGACGAGACCCGTTACCTCCATCTCCCACAAGTCGACCCCGAGCAGATCTCAAGCGAGATAGCGCGGCTGTCTAACGCGAACTCACGATCTGAGACCGGAGAGCCCCCAGTGCCGGAGCCACAAGACACGACCGACGTCGTCGCCCCAAGATGGAAGCGGTTCGAAAAGGTCTGCGTCGTCGTTCTAGTGATCGTAATCGCAACTGCGGTCACCCTGATCCTCGCCCAGAGCGCAGGAACGATCCACCTTTCGTTCCTCGGCAGCTCCGGGAGCCAGGGCAGATGAGCCAAGACTCAAACGTCGTGCAAGCATGCCTCACCGACGTTAGGACATCGAGTCGCAGCCAGTCCTCACCGCTTCACTCCCGCAAAGAGGTCTCCGTCTTCACTCACGTCTCCGACTTCGCTTCGCGCAAGGTAGTACTCGTCGTAGGGGTGTATCGTCGCCTCGACCTCAGGCGGTAGGCCGAACCAAAACGGCGAGTTCGGATCCACCTGGGTCGCGTGTGCCAAGAGAGCCTTCGAGCGCACGTCGGTAAATCCAGTGATGTCGACCGACGTCGTCGTCGTCTCCTCCTTGACAAGCCTCGCGAGCCACCTCTCGTCAAACGGCGACTCCAGCCCGAGCTCGAGGAACTTCGCGTGGACCTCGCGCATCCTTCGCACCGGCCACACCGTGTAGTAGAGCTTCGACGGCGAAAACGGTTCACCCGCCGCAGGAAACCGCGACGGATCCCCCGCCGCCTCATACGCCCGCACGCTCACCTCGTGAACCTTCAAGTGATCCGGGTGAGGGTATCCCGACTGATCCTCGGGGTAAGTGACGATCACATCGGGACGAACGCGACGAACGACCGCCGTCAACTTCTCCACCGCCTCCTCGAGCGGCGCCGCCGCGAAGCACTCCGGATTCGCGTTCGACTCGGAACCGTCCATACCCGAGTCTCGATATCCGAGCATCACTATCTCGTCGTAGCCGATGACCGAACACGCCGCTTCGAGCTCCCCGCGCCGGACCTCTCCGATGCGACTCTTCACCTCTTCAACGTCCATCGCCGGGTTAAGGATCTCTCCTTCTTCCCCTCCGGTGCAACACACTAGGACCGTCCGCACGCCCGCCGCGTGGTACTTCGCGATCGTCCCCGCGCCCTTGGAGGACTCGTCGTCTGGGTGAGCGTGGACCGTGAGAATGCAGGGAGTTTCAGACACTGAAGGTAAGATGATAATAGGATCGGACCCGGCACCAGCCGGCAGGCTCCAAAAGCGCGAAAGAGCCAGGGTGGGCCCACCACGGGGCCCAACCGGGGGCAAACACGGGGCCCGGTGCCCCACGGTTGCGAAAATAGCCTTATGCTGGTAGCCGGGCCGGAAGCGGCCACGACGAGGAGGACAACTTTTGGCAGGCGTTTTGAAGCGAGTATCGGGGATCTTCCAGGCGAAGGCCAACAAGATGCTCGACAAAGCAGAAGACCCACGTGAGACCCTGGATCTCTCGTACGAAAAGCAGCTCGACAGCTTGCAGAAGGTGCGCCGCAGCGTCGCCGACGTCGCGACGGCCCGCAAGCGAATCGAGCTACAGGCCGCCGGCCTTCAAAAGCAGGCCGACAAGCTCCAGCAGCAGGCCAAGGCCGCGCTCGCCCAGGACAACGAGGACCTCGCCCGCGAGGCTCTTTCGAGACGTGCCGCTCTCGCCGAGCAGTTGAACGACTTAAAGACCCAGCACGACCAGGTCGCCGAGCAAGAAGACAAGCTCGTCGCGACCTCCCAGCACCTCCAGGCCCAGATCGAGCAGTTCCGCACCAAGAAAGAGACCCTAAAGGCCAGCTACACCGCCGCGGAGGCACAAACAAAGGTCGGAGAAGCCGTCACCGGTATATCTGATTCGATGGGTGACGCCGGCGCGACGATGCAGCGGGCGCAGGACAAGATCGCAGGCATGCAAGCCCGCGCCGGTGCGATGGACGAGTTGCTCGCCTCCGGCGCTCTTACAGACCTCACCAACCCCGTCGACGACATCCAGACCCAACTCGATCGAGTGTCGGCTACCTCCCAGGTCGACAACGAGCTCGCCGCCTTGAAGGCAGAGATCGGGGCCTCACAACCCTCCGGCGAACTCCCGAGCGCACCCGCGGAGGCCGCGGAGGCCGCGGAACCCGCGGAACCCGCAGAGGAAGCGGAGGCCGCAGAACCCGCGGAGGCCGCATCGAACCTATCGGCATCGAACGTATCCGGCGACCAGGGGGGAGAAGGAGAGAACTCCTGATGTCCACAGCGAGGAACATCGAATCCGATAGAGGGTTGAGCACCCGGATGTTCTTCACCGGGCTCTTCCTCGTGCTCCTCTACGGCGTCTTCACGTCGGTCCTCTGGGCGCTCGGTATCGGCTTCATTCTTATCGCAGTCATCGTCGTCGGACTCTTATCTGTCCAGTACTGGTTCTCCGACAGGATCGCTCTGTGGGGGATGCACGGCAAGATCGTGACCGAAGAGCAAGCCCCAGCTCTACACGGCGCAATCGACAGGCTCTGTGCGCTCGCCGACATGCCAAAACCCAGGGTCGCGATCGCCGACACCGACGTACCGAACGCCTTCGCTACGGGAAGGAGCCCCAAGGCCGCCGTCGTCTGTGCAACCACCGGTCTCCTCCGGCGTCTTAACGACCAAGAAGTCGAAGCCGTCCTCGCACACGAGCTTTCCCACGTCGCACACCGCGACGTCGCGATAATGACGATCGCGAGCACGCTCGGCGTCATCGCAGGACTGACGACCCGTGCGATGTTCTACGCCGGGCTCTTTGGTGGAGGCGGTCGCAACAACCAGAGCGGCGGCCAGATCGCCGCTCTCGAAGGAGGCGTCATGCTCGTCTCCATCGTCGTCTACGCGATCAGCTTCCTTCTGACTAGGGCGCTCTCTCGCTACCGAGAGCTCGCCGCCGACCGCTCCGGCGCGATCCTGATCGGCCGACCCTCCACCCTCGCATCCGCCCTCGTAAAGGTCACCGGTGAGATCGGCAAGATCCCGACGCGAGACCTACGCAAGGCCGAGCCGTTCAACGCCTTTTTCTTCACCCCCGCGATCGCCCAACGCAACCCCTCCTCCGGTGGGAGCCAGGGCTTCACCCTGAGCCGCCTCTTTTCGACCCACCCGCCCCTCGAACAGAGGTTGGCTCAACTCGCAGACCTAGAGGCAAGAATCGGCGGCGCACGATGACCCAACACCGGCCCACCGCCCGATGTGACACCTGCACCGTCGTCTGCGATCTCCTCCCCCGCCCGTCTCCTCCCTCCAACCCGCGCTAGATGGGAGTCCTCGACGCTCTTTTCGGTCGAACAAAGCCAGTCGCCGCCAACCTCGACGCCCTCTTCGCTCTCCCCTCCGCCGCGATCACTCTTCAAAGCTCGGTCGGACTCATCTCCTCGGGAAAAGCTGGGGTCTGCTGGAAGCCACCCGCCGGCCAGGCCGTCGAAGAGGTGCGCCACGACCTAAACGACCTCTTGGAGATCGCCGACGACGAAAATGTGGGTGACGGAGGTGTGGGTGACGGAGGTGTGGGTGACGGAGGTGTGGGTGACGGAGGTGTGGGTGACGGAGGTGTGGGTGACGGAGGTGTGGGTGACGGAGGTGTGG
>JAJYQJ010000003.1 GCA_021794655.1 Actinomycetes bacterium
CGATCTACACGTCCGTCGTCCCAGGGATTCCGTCGAACCTGAGCGATCGACGCCCGACGTCGGAGACACCTTCACCATCACCGTCGCTTAAGTCGTCTCCTAAGTCGTCGACCGACAAGAGCCTGACCATCTCCGATCGAAGCGCCACTACAACTTGGCGCGGTTCTGTGAGCTCCTTCGTCGCCACCCTCTTACGCAGGTCCGCCAAGAGCGCGTCCGTCGTCGCAACACCGACGTCCGCCCGGATCAACGCCTCTTCCAACTCATCCCAGACACCGTCACTCAACACCGCACCCGAGCGAAGTGTCGTGAGCACCCCGGTAAAAAGACCCCTCGCCTTCCCAAGTCTCTCCTTGAACGTCGGCGGCGCGGGTACAACGACGTCCTTCAGTACCTCTTCTACCTGCTCGGCTAGGTCCGATTCGAGACCTTCTGCGAAACCCTCCGCGAGCTCTTCGACCCCCTCTGAAACAGTCGCCTCTCTACTCTCTACTCGTTCGACATCCGCCTCGACGGTGGAACTCCGCGACCGCCTCGACGTTACGACGACGCCCGCGCCGAGGCCGACTATGACGACTACAACTAGAAGAACGATCTCCAACGTGAACATAAGACAAGTGAGCCTATCGTTGTCCGGCGAACCCGACGTTCGCCGCCGCTACCAGGTCTTTCTTCGACATCCCGGTTGGATCAAGAAGCCTCTGTGTCCGCTACTTCCCTAACCTTTTGACTCACGACCTGCGAAGAGCCGCCGGGCGCCATCGTGACCCCGTAGAGTGCGTCGCCGGTCTCCATCGTCCTCTTTTGATGACTCACTATGATCAGCTGCGCCTCGTCCCTGAACTCACGGACGAGGTCCAAGAACCTGTGCAAGTTGACGTCGTCGAGCGCCGCCTCGACCTCGTCCATCAGGTAGAACGGCGACGGTCTACTCCTAAAGACCGCGAACAAGAACGCAAGCGCAGCGAGAGACCGCTCGCCGCCCGACAGCAGCGAGACTCGCCTTACGTTGCGACCCGCAGGGCGCGCCTCCACCTCGACGCCGGTGTTCAACAAATCGTCCGGTTCCGTCAACACGAGACGACCCGTCCCTCCGGGGAACAGCATCGAGACGAGCGTCGAGAAGTGCTCGTTAACGTCCGCCTCCGCCGACGCGAACGACTCCATTATCTCTTGGTCGAGTGTCCGCACCACTTCTTGGAGCTCACGACGCGCTCCACGGATATCGCTCACCTGAGCGTCGAGCTCACGGTGGCGCTCCTCGAGCGCCGAAAGCTCCTCGAGCGCCAACGGGTTGACCGGTCCGATCGAATTCAGCCTCTCCGCCAGGTCCGAAGCGTGCGCCTTCGCCGACACACCTTCTCGCAGCTCCGGCTCGGGCTTCGACGCGAGTTCTTTGACTTCGCAGCCGAGATCCGCCCTCACCGTCTCCGCCAACGTCGTCATCCTGAGGGAGATCTCCGCCGACGCGATCTCGAGATCTCTCGTCCGAGACGCCGCGACCTTCAACCTCTCTTCAGCCTCCGCCCTCGCCCGACGTAGCTCTTCGAGCTTCTCACCACCCGCCTTCACCGCCTCGAGTTGGCTGCGATACGCACCACGCATCCTCTCGACGACTTGATCGAGCTTCTCCCTCTCCGCCTCGACGACCCTCTCGAGGCGCTCAAGAGCGCGCCCGTTGAACTCCAAACGCCTTCGACGGATCGCCGCCTCCTCGCGCTCTTCCACGTGGCCCGCGAGACGCCGTTCCACCTCTTCCAAACGACGCTCCAACACGCGCCTACGCTCCGCGACACCGGCCTCAAGAACGTCGATCTCCTGGCGTCTCACATCAAGTGCCTCTCTTCGTTCCTCCAGTGCGCCCTTCGTCTCCGACGCCACCCTCGAACGCTCCAACGCTTCCGCGACCGCCTCCTCCAACGCCGGCACGCCCCGCTCAAGATCCTCGAGTTTCTCCAAGTCCGCAGCCGCTCGCGAGCGTGCCTGCGCGAGCGCCTCGCGTGACTCACTCAGCTCCGCCGCGACGCGCCTCTGCTCGACCCGGTTCCGCTCCACCCGGCCTTCGATCGCAGCCTTCGCCGCCGCGCACCGTCCGACCTCTCGTTCCAGCTCCGCGACACTCCTTCGTCCCGCCTCGACTTCAGCGCGCGCACCTTTAAGGTCCATAGCCGCCTCATCCGCCACGACCGCCGCCTCTAAAGCGCCGCGTTGTGCCGCCTCGACCGCCGCCGCCGTGACGAGCCGTTGAGTCGAGCGCACGCGCCAACCGCTGCTCGCAAACCGGTCACCTTCCCTCGTCACGACAACCAGCTCCGGACGATCCAGTGAAAGATCTATCGCCCGCTCCCATCCGCCCACCGTCACCGCTCGCCCGATCAACACGTCGAGCACCCCCGCGACGCCTTCGACGTCTCCGACGTCTCGTAGTCCACCCCCGCTCCGCGGTCTCACGTGGTCTCTCAACAACTCCACGCCGCCCCCAAGAGCACCTACGTCCACCGCGGATCCAAACGCGGGTACAGCCCCGGATCGAACCACCGCTCGTCCCCCGCTGTCGCTCGCGCTCGCGCTCGACGCCAGGATCGCCCCCGTGATCCCTTCACGCCTCAGCCTCGACAGTGCCTCACGAGCGGCCTCCTTGCCTTCGACGACGACCGCCGCGACCGACGCTCCCGCCGCCGCCTCGAACGCCGCCTCCCAACCCTCGTCTATCTCGACTAGATCAACGAGCGCACCAACTACCCCGTCGACGTCTCGCAGAAGATCCTTCCCACCCGATCCGAGTACCTCTTGTAACGCCCTATCCATCGCCTCGGCCCTCGCCGCCGTTCGATGCCGGTCGCGCTCTTTTGACTCGTAGGCACTCTGTGCCGCTTCGAGGTCGACGAGCCGACCAGCAAGGCTCTCGGACGCATCCTTGAACGACCCTTCCAAGCCGCTCAGTTCCACATCAACTAACTCGCCCTCTTTGAGCAGCGTTTCAAGCTCGCCTTCGAGTTCGGCGGATCGCGCCTCTAGAGTTCTCACCCGCCCGCCAAGAATCTCGACCGTCTCGTTGTGTTGCGCGCCCGACCATCTCAACATCTCTATCTCAGCTCTCGCGGCGCCAAGCCTCTCTTCCGCCGACGAGATCTTCAACGCATCTCCCCAGGTCTCGACGAAAGTCCGCTCCTCTGCGTCGAGTTCCTCCACCGATCGATTCAGTGCCTCACGATCGTCTGCGATCGCACCCACCGCTACGCGAGTAGCTTCGAGCTCACTTTGCAGCCCCGCCGCTTCCGCCTCGAGCGTCGACACCACGTCCGCGTCCGCCGCCGCGTCGAGCGCCGCCCCGACCGCCCTCATCCGCTCTCTCAGTACCGCCGCGATCCCACGAGTTCGCTCCGCCAAACCCTGAACACGACCGAGTGACTCCGCTAGGTCCTCTTCACGCGTCGTCGACAGTTCAGCCGCTATCGCCGTCGCAGCGTCGTCGAGCTCCGCCAACTTCTGAGTGACGTCCCTCTCGGACTCCCTCCACGACGCGAGCTCCGCCCCCGTCTTTACACCGCGCGCCTCCAACTCGGAGAACTCTTTGCCCGCCAGATACATCTTCAGCTCCGCCAACTCCTCCGCGACCGACGCGTACGAACGCGCCGCCGCCGCCTGACGTTCCAGGGGGCGAATCTGGCGTCGCACCTCGCGCACCAGGTCTCCGAGGCGTTCCAAGTTCTCCTGAGTCGCCGCCAGCCTCCGTTCGGCTCTCTCCTTGCGTCGCCGGTGCTTTAGTACACCCGCCGCTTCTTCGATGATCGCCCTGCGGTCCTCCGGGCGAGCGTTCAACACCGTGTCGAGCTGACCCTGTCCTATGATCATGTGCTGCTGGCGACCGACACCGGAGTCCGACAGCAGGTCCTGGATGTCGAGGAGCCGGCACGGCGTCCCGTTGATCGCGTACTCACTGTCCCCGGAGCGAAACAGCGTCCGCGTGATCGTCACCTCCGCCAACTCGACAGGCAGGCGCCCCGACGCATTGTCGATCAGGAGCGACACCTCTGCACGACCTAGCGCCGGGCGGCTCGACGTACCCGCGAAGATCACGTCCTCCATCTTCTGTGATCGAAGCGACCTCGGGCCTTGAGCCCCGAGCACCCAGGTGACCGCGTCGACGACGTTCGACTTCCCACTCCCGTTCGGGCCGACGACAACCGTTATCCCCGGCTCGAAGACGAGAACCGTCGAGTCCGCGAACGACTTGAACCCCTTTATCGTGAGTGATTTCAAGAACATCGTTAGGCGACCCTAGCAACTCCACGCCGGGCTCGGCTCGTGGCGTCGTTCGTGGCGTCGTTCGTGGCGTGGTTGGTGGCGTAGTTGGTGGCGTCGTTCTCGCCGCGACGATCAAAATAAGTGCCTCTGCTAGACCTGGTCATCGGTCAACGGCTCTCTTGGGCAGACCTAGATTTGACAGTGCTCACAGAAGTACGTCGATCGGCCGCCAACTTTGACCCGTTGGATCGGGTTGCGACACCGCCGACACGGCTCGCCCTCTCGGTCGTAGACCTGGTGGGAACCCTGGTAGTCGCCGACTTCCCCGAAAAGGTCCCTATACTGCTCGTCGGCAAGGGTCGACCCTCTGTGCTTTATCGCCTCCGCCAACGTCTCGACCATCGATCGATAGAGCCTGCGCGTCTCGATCGCGGAGAGCCCGTCGGAGTATCGGTCGTAGCGAAGACCGGCGGCAAACAGGATCTCGTCTGAGTACAGGTTGCCGATTCCAGCCGCGAAGCTCTGATCCATCAACAAAGCCTTCAGGCCGGCATGGTGCTTCCTCAACAGCACCGCGAACTTGTCCCAGCTCATCATGTCCTCGATCGGATCAAACCCGAGGTGTTCGAGCTCGGGGACCGACTTTCGAAGTGCCGCACCTTCGCCACCCGGGGTGTTGGATGCGGGTATGACGCGTTGGGGCAACGCGGAGTCCTTCGGTGGTGCGATCGACACGAACATCTCGCCGAACGTCCTAGGGTCGACGTATCGCAACTCACCACCTTGGGTGAACGTGATCACGACGTGGGTGTGCTTTGGCTTTGGCTCTTTGACACTCTTGACCCTCAACAGCTGCCCACTCATCCCGAGGTGAACAACCAAGATGTCCTTGCTATCTAGGCCCATCAGCAAGTACTTGCCGAACCTCCCTATCGACCTGATAGTGCGGCCCTCCAGCGGTGCTCTGAAGTGCTTCGCACTCTGATGCCTGCGCACGGAGCGCCCGTTCGCGACCGAGACGGCCCTGATCTTGCGACCGACCACCTCCTTTGCGAGGTCCTGGCGCAGAGTCTCCACTTCTGGTAGTTCAGGCACCGCTCAACTCCTGCCACGCAACTAGAGCAGCTTCCTGCTCGGCTTCCTTCTTCGACGTTCCAGAACCACGCCCCTTCTCGATCCCGTCGACGACGACACGTGCACGGTAGCTCCGCGCGTGGTCGGGACCCTCCCCTTCCACCGTGTACGTAGGAAGACCCAACCCGCGGCCGACGGTCATCTCCTGGAGCCGACTCTTGTGGTCGAAAACCTCCGGCTCTTCTACCGCAACCTTGATCCGCTCGTCGAGTAGCCTGAGCACGAGTTTCTTCGCCGGCTCCCAGCCTGCGTCAAGGTAGACCGCGCCGATCACAGCTTCGAGCGAGTCCGCGAGGATCGAAACCTTCGCCCTCCCTCCCGACGCCTCCTCACCCCGCCCCAAGAGGACTTCTTCGCCCAAACGCAGATCTTGGGCCACCTCCGCGAGGACCCTCGCGTTTACAACCGCCGATCGGATCTTCGCTAGCTTCCCCTCCGGAAGGTCCGGGTTCTCCAAGTAGACGTGCTCAGCGACCGCGAGTCCGAGCACCGCATCTCCCAAGAACTCCAACCTCTCATTCGACGGTGTCCCCGGACGCTCGCTACACCAACTCCTATGCGACAGCGCGAGCCACAATAGGTTCTCGTCGTCGAACTCGTGTGCCAGCACACTCTCCAACAAGTCGAGACGTCCTTGAGCCGCCACGACACCCTCTCCGAGCTGCCCTAAGACCGTAGTCAACCCGCTTCGAGCTTCGCGTAGACGTAGTCGACCGCGTCCCTCACCGTGCGTAGATCCTCCAGATCCTCGTCGTCGATCCGAAAACCAACCGATCGCTCTCCAAGCTCTTCTTCCAACGCCTCGACCAGCTCGATCAACGCGAGCGAGTCGGCGTCCAAGTCCTCGACAAAAGAACTCCCTTCTAAGATCCCGGCCGGGTCGATCTCCAAGATATCCCCTAGTTGATCTCTGACCAGCTCAAATACTCCATCGCGGTCCAGCGGACCTCTGTCTACGTGGGTTTCTGCGGGCACGATAACTCCTGTTGGTCGGCCAAACTCTAAGTCGGACTCGGGCAGCGATTCAACGCAACGCTGCTCAATGTAGTTTAATTCTCACCAGACCCGTTTAGTGTACCGCCTCGCGAGCACCGCTACCGACATTTTGGCCTCGAACAACGGCCCATAACATCGCATCCGTTCCACGTCTCCCGCCTTCGATCGCCTAAACCGCCCCGGTCCGACCTCGCAGGCGACACATCGGCATCTCTCACGGCGTTGCCAGCCCCACAACGCCCGTGACGCCGCGTCCACCCAACGATCCGGCAAACACCGCACCTCCGAAGCTGAATACCCCGCCGTCTCCAGAAACCAAACGATATCCTGCCTTCGTACCGGGATGGCCAGGTGGCATACACAGTCCCGCATGAGCCCCCACTACGGCTACGGACGACACAACCATCCCAACAACGGGCTGATTCAAACGCAGGCAACCGGTTGATCCCGCAAAACTGGCGCCGAAGCTGAAGATCCCGCCGTCCGAGGCGACCTCGTAGTACCCACCGCTCGGGTTCACCGCCATCCCGACTATCGGTTTGTTGAGAGCCTTGCCGCCCATCGAGCCGTAGAACGGCGCACCGCCGAAGCTGAAGATCCCGCCGTCCGAGGCGACCTCGTAGTACCCACCGCTCGGGTTCACCGCCATCCCGACTATCGGTTTGTTGAGAGCCTTGCCGCCCATCGAGCCGTAGAACGGCGCATCCCCGCACGAATACACCGTTCCGTCGCTATCTACTAACCAATACCCACTACTGAAGTTCGCAGATCCCGTCCTTGACGACGAACACGCAGGTCTACCGGCAGGACCGATCACGATAGACAGCTTCGCAGTAACCACAACGTTATCAGCATCGCTGAGCGAAACCGTGAAAGCATACCTGCCTTCTAGGATTGGAGAACCCGCAACTTCTCCGTCTGCTGGATTCAACGCCAGCCCTGGAGGTAGCGATCCCGCGCTAATAGACCACTCATACGGCGTAACTCCCCCAGAAGCCGCAAGGCGGGTGTCATAGGAACTTCCAACCGTACCCGCGGGCAGTGTGGCCCGTGTAATGACTTCTTGGTTCGTCATGATCACGCCACGGCCGTTTCCCTCAAACCCGGCTGCGAAACAACCACCGTTTGCATTACATGAAATCGCGTCCAGAGCGGCCGACTCAAAAAAACTACTCCAGGTTGTCCCACCGTCGTTCGTCACAAACGCAAAACCAGGTCCTCCCATTCCCCCAACGACTATGCAGTGAAGTGGAGACGAGCACGCAATACCTTTAACTGACGAAATTTCTGGAACTGTCGACTTCAATGTCCAGGTCATACCGCCGTTGCTCGTCTGGAAGACAAACCCGGCAGACGCCCACGGCCCCGATGGACCAGTTCCAACTGCAACGCAATTCGTCGTCGAAGTACACGAAATCGCTCGAAGCCCGTATACGCCACTTAGGTTGCCAACGCCAGATGGCGACAGGCTCTCAGGCTTCCAGGTCGATCCACCGTCTGTCGTAGACCAGACAGCCGCGCCAGGACTCGGCGGAGGGCCCAGTAGCTCTACAGGCGGATATCCGACGGCAGTACAGTTCGACGTTGAAGGACAACTGACACTCGTCAGCCAATCTGGGATCACATCGCTGCTCCAAGTAGCTCCGTTCGTCGTCGTTGTATCTATGATTCCGCCCAGACCGTTTCGATCTGATCCAACGACCGTGCAACGGCCAAGAGACGGGCATGCGACACTAGTTAGGTCAACAGATCCCTCCGGAGCTGATTGGATCTTCCACGTCGCCCCGCCGTCAGACGTCGTTGCGATGGCAGCCCCGCCAGATACGGAGGTGCCCAGTGCCATACACTCCACGGTTGAAGAGCAAGCGATCGCGTTAAGGTCGGTGACTCCTGATCCAAGATATTGCGTCTCCCAAGTGGACCCACCGTTAGTCGTGTACGCGACGGTACCCGCGTTTGCAAAGTTTCCCGACCCAACTGCGTAGCAGATCGTGGTCGTAGGACAGGTGATACCTTGTAGCGCGTCTGCTCCAACAGGCAGGGCCCCTACAACCCACTTGGCCCCTCCGTCTCTAGTGTCGGATATCTCGTTCGCATATCCATACCCCGGAGAACCCACCGCCGTGCAGTCGAGCCTCGACGCACACGCGAGGCCGAAGAACTCGCCTGTCCCCAAAGGAAGAGTGTCCATAGACCACGTATGCCCGCCATCGGTGGAAGCGAGCACCGCTCCTCCGCCCGTCGCGCCGCTTAGGGCCCCCGCTACAAAGCAGTCGCTCGTAGAAGGACATGCAACGGCGTTAAGCCTGGATAACCCCGTAGGAACGTTATCTGATCCCCACGTAACACCCCCGTCAGTCGAGGAAAGAACTACCGCGCTGAAGTTGCTCGTCGCATTGCCGGTCGCAACGCAGTCTGAAACTGACGAGCATGCGACTGACCACATTCGAGCGATCCCAGAGGGAAGACTTCCCATACTCCATGTGAGTCCACCGTTGAGAGTGGTAAAAGCGACGGCGACGGAACCACTCCAAGGATTGTTGGCGCCGACCGCCGTACACTCCACGGTTGATATACACGCGATCGAGCGCAGGTCAAGAGTTTCCTGAGGGACTAGAGGAACCGTCTCCGCACTCCACGTCAGACCACCGTCAGTCGTCCCAAGGACCGCGCCGGTCGCGCTCATGCCGCCCGTTACGACTGCGGTACAGTCGCTCACCGACGGGCACGCAACGCCGTCAAGATATCCCGTGCCCCCGGACGGCATTTTCCCGTTGACCCAAGTTGATCCTCCGTCACTCGTCACGAACGCGCCCTTGGTGCCAACCGCCACGCATCGCGCAACCGACGGACACGCAATCGCCTTTAAGGTTCCTAAATTGGAATTAGCGCTCACGTTACTCCACGTCAAACCACCGTCATCAGAAACCATTATGAACGACGAACCTGCGCCACCCGCTCCGCCGCCGATCGCGACGCAGACTTTATGAGATGGACACGATACCGCCATGATAACTCCACCCGGCGGATATACCTTGTTGACGTTCCAACCGGGCATCGGGCCAACTGCCGCCGCTGGCTGAACGAACATAACACCACTAACGCCAAGAGATACGCCCAACGAGACTACGATCGCTAGCAACAACACCCTCATACGACGCAACTCCATGAGCCCCTCCTCGCATCCTGTTGCACGACTAGTTGTACAACGACCTCACTTTATACCCAACCGCGTGGGAACGCTGAGTTCGCCGGCTATCTCGTCGTTCTCCTCGCGGGCGTCGAGAGAGCCGCCGGATGTCTCCACGAACGTGGAGGCGTTCTCTCGGGTGATTACGCTCCATCTCATCTCGGTCTTCATATCCAAACCTGCTCCGCCTCCTCCATCCTCTGGGTGGTGTCCGTCGCGCATCCCGGGCAGGAGGTAGGCGTACGCCCTGTACACGACGACCGGCGTCGAGTGCCCGGGCCGCCTGGATAACACGTAGCGGCTCGACCGGCCGGTGGCGATCCACCCGGCAACCGCAGCGTCGCGGGCAAGTACGGCGGAGCAAGTACGGCGTCACCAGTATCACTTTTATGTTATAATAACCAAATGGTGGATACGGCCAACGTAGGGCGCCTCGCTCAATCCATCCTTCGCAGCCTTCAAGCCGACGAGCCGTTGGGGAGCACGCTTCGCCTGGTTAGGCAGTTCATCATGGACCTCAACGCGTCCGATGCTCCAAGCCGAATGGTCGCCGATGAGCCACCGCGACCAGCGACCAGCGCTGGGATGCCCTTCTTGCCGGAGTTGTCGAGGATTTCGCAGTCCACAACGGGTTCGATCCCCCCTTGTGGGTGTTCGATCCGTCGCGGTTTCTCTCAACGTGGTGGTTCCTCACGAGTGTCGACGCGATGCGCCCGATGGCCGTCGCCTCCACGCCGGCAGCACTGTCCAACCGTCGGGTCTTCGTGCAGAGGGCGAGCCTCGTCAATGTCTGACAGGACGCTCGGCCGAGGGCAGATCGAACGGTTACTGAACGAGCTATCCAAACGGGCGGCGCAGCGATGGTCCTCGCCTATAACGTGAGCCGAACCACCGCCGACCTCGACGGCATCTTCGAACCGAAGGCCCTCGTGTACACGATCGCGGCCGACGTTTCACGCGAGATTGACGGCGTCCGCGAGGACTGGCTCAACGACGCCGTCAAAGCTTTTCCGTTTCCGCACGGGAGTCCGATCCGCACGCAATCGTCTTGCGAGACGACGGCTGGCTCACCGTTCGGGTGGCATCCCCGAGGTACCTCTTCATGATGAAGGCGTGGTCGGCACGGGAAGCGGACGAGGACGACCTCAGGGAGTTGTGGACACAGTGCGGTTGGTCGTCCGCCGCAGAAGCACTCGATGCGATTGAGGCTGCGTATCCGAGGGCGACGCTCAAGCCGGTCTCCCGCTATCTGGTGGAAAGTGTCGCCAATGACGCCACCCGTGGTATTCGGCAGTGTGTTACACCCCTCAAGGGCGGCATGGCGTTCGTCAACGCACATTCGAGGTTGGGCAGACCTGTCGACGGTTACTCGCGGAAGCGACCCCGCTGATGGAGGGATCCGACTTGGCGCGAATCCGTAAGTCCGTGGGTCTCACTCAGACCGACGTCGCCCAACGCTGGGGCTGTTCGCAGTCGTTAGTAGCTCGCCTGGAGGGGGCGCCGATATCATCGGTCACCATCAGGAGCTTGCAATCGTACATAACGGCACTCGGGGGAGCATGTTGCTTACGCGTCGACATCGGAGATCGGGCAGTCGAGATCAACCTGTCCAGGCCAACTACCAGACCTTAACGACCGGCGATGCCGCTCCCCGGCTCCCCCGCTCCCCGGCTCCCCCGCTCCGCCTCCGTCCTCTCGGTAGTCGCACCGGCTTCGTCTGCGGTGAGCCAGTTCCATCGGTCCGGGCGCTGGAACTGGCCCGCGAGACAGCGACCGCGTCGAGATCTCCTAATCTGCCGGCGATATCGACTCGGCTATTCGATCGACGACACCGCCCGCCGCAAGATCGTGCGCAACGCGGATAGCGTTTCTGATCGCGAGAGACGAAGAAGAGCCGTGGCTGATGACACACACGCCGTTTACTCCAAGCAGCATCGCGCCGCCTGTGTTCTCCGGGTCGAACACGCTCGCTATCGACAAGAGGTGCGGCAAGATCGCCCCGGAGGCCTCACGGGTCGCGTCGTCTATCGAAAAGACGCCGGCGACCGTATCGAACATGAACCTCAACGCGCCTTCTAGGGCCTTGAGCGCGACGTTTCCCGTAAACCCGTCTGTCACGACCACATCGGCCGGGGACTGGAGTAGCTCCCGGCCTTCGACGTTGCCGATGAAATTGATGCCACGCGACCCGTCGGATAAGAGCGAGTGGGTCTCCTTGACGAGCGGGGTTCCCTTCGTCGGCTCTTCGCCTATCGACAGCAGCCCAACCGTTGGCTGTTCGATTCCGTAGCGTTCATTGGAAAACGCTGAGCCCATCTGAGCGAATTGGACGAGCATCGCCGAAGTGCACTCAGCGTTCGCCCCGGCGTCCACGAGAACAGCCGGTTTACCCCCGAGGCGTGGTAACGGAGTTGCGATACAGGGACGGACGACTCCACGGCAGCGGCCCATCCGAAGCAGCGCTGACGCCATCGTTGCACCGGTGTTCCCCGCACTCACCATCGCACACGCTCTTCCATCGCGCACGAGCTCCGCGCAGCGGACCAGTGACGAGTCCTTCTTTCGCCTGACGCCTCCCGCTGGATCTTCGTCCATCGCGATCACCTCGCTGCACGCGACGACGTCAAGCCCGTCGATGTCGCTCAGCTGATCAGGCTTCCCAACGAGAACAACTTGTATCTCGTCTTTTTCGACCGCGTCTCGTGACCCGCCTACTATCTCCTCAGGGGCTCTGTCGCCGCCCATCGCGTCGACCGCTACCGGAAGCGTTGCGAGCACCTCCGGCGGCGGGCGCCGGCCCTTCGAGGTCAAATCAGTCGACCTCTATCGCCTGGCGACCCTTGTACCATCCACAGTTGGGACAAACTACGTGAGGCACCTTCGCCTGGTGGCAGTGTGGGCACAAGCTTCGCGCGGGCCGCTCGAGGCGCCAGTTCGCAGCCTGGCGGCTACGGCTCTTCGCCTTCGACGTCTTCTTCTTGGGTACAGCCATTTCGTTCTCTAACTCCTAACTGGTAACCGCAGATCCGGTAACTCGTCGCAAACTCTCGCTCGCACGCGACGTTGGTCCTCAAAACGTTCGCAAGCGAGACAGCACGCCATGGGACTCTAACGTATTAGCGCCTGCTTCCTACTTGAGCTGATCCAGAATAGCCCATCTCGGATCTCCACGTTCGACGCAACGGCACTCCGACGTGTTCATATCTTCGCCACAACCAGGACAGATACCCTTGCAGTCCTCGTCACACACCGGGACAAGTGGCAGATCGAGCCAGATCGCCTCTCGCAAAAGAGGTCCCAGGTCTACCGTACGATCGGTGATCACAAACCCGAGATCAGCGTCGGCTACGTGAGACTCGTGTCGACGTCCGCCGTGCTCCCCGCTGGTCGACGAGTCGACCTCACGTCCTACCGCGTCGACCATCGTCTCGTCGACCCGCGCCATTACGAGACCCCGCGTCTCAACCGCACAACGCCCACACAGCCCGTCCCAGGGTGCGCTCACCTTCCCGGTTACCCTGAGACCGCCGACGAAGGACTCAAGAACAAGATCACACGCCATCTCAGCGTCGGAAGGAACCGACACCGCTTCAGCTTTCGCAGCCTTCGCAGATCTCGCTCCGTTCGCTCCGTTCGCATCTAGGCGATCTTCGAGCGTCGGTCCGTCTTGATGGAACGGCGCGGTGATCGCCAATTCCAAGCGCGCACCCGGTGTGCGTCTTAGATGCTCTATATCGACACGAAAGGGACTCTCCCTCATCGCAGCCTACTCGAATGCAGATCTCTCAAACGCACAACATCTCCGGTCACCAAGAGAATCACCTGAGATAAGTTGTCTGTGATCTCGTGCTGGTCTCACGCTCGATCTTGGTCGAAGAACCCGCCTTCTGGGTTATCGCCCGGCGTCCCATCCGCTCCGGCCGATGCAGCCGGTGGCGCCTCGTCGACGTCGGGGGGCGGCGCGGTCGACTGGAGCTTTTCCCTCCCCGCTTGAACAGTTCGCATCACACGCTCGAGCACTATCTCCATTCCCGCGAGCTTTTGATCGCAGTAGTCTTCTGCCTCGTGGCGCATCCTTCGCGCCTCTTCGTTCGCGTCGTCGAGGATCCGTTGAGCTACATGGTTAGCCTGACGCACTATCTCGGTGCGAGACACCATCCTCTCTGCCTGGACCCGAACGTCTTCTACGAGGGACTCCGCTTCCCTCGTCTTTTCTGCGAGGAACTCCTCGCGCTCTTTTAGCAACCATCGAGCTTCTCGAATATCGTCAGGGAGGCTATCTAGAGCGGCCTGGAGGAGATCTACGAGCTCGTCACGGGAGACGAGAACCGACGCCGACAGTGGCATCGACTTTGCACTGTTGACGATCTCGATAGTCTGGCGAATCAGGTCTTCTGCTGCTTGCCGCCGAGGAGCGTCCTCCTCCGTGGACAAAGCGTTGCCAATCTCAGTCATCGAACCTCCGTTGAGCGACTAGTACCGTTTGGTAGTCCGAACTTGACTTCAAGACGCGCCGCGACGGCCTTTGGAACAAAAGACGTTATGTCGCCTCCAAACCTCGCGACCTCCCTCAGTAGGCGAGACGCGATGAACGAGTGCGTCGAGCTCGTCGGGATGAAAATCGTTTCCACTCCTGAAAGATGCCTATTCATCTGAGCCATCTGAAGTTCGTTCTCGAAGTCCGATACAGCGCGTAGCCCTTTTACGATCGCGGATGCGTCGACCTCCCTTGCGACGTCGACGACCAGTGTGCTCATCGAGACTACGCGAACCCGCTCCAGTTCGGTCGTCGCCTCCTCCAACATCTCCCGACGTTCATTCAGGTCGAATAGAGGCTCGTTCTTCTGTGGGTTCCTCACCACGGCGACAACCACTTCGTCAAAGAGGCGTGACGCACGTTCGACTACCTCTAGATGGCCGTTATGAAACGGATCGAACGACCCAGGGAAGAGCGCAATCTTCATTGGGACGCGACCGTCTCGAAGAAGCGGGATCTAATAGAGGTTGAGCGAGCCACGGTTACGATCGTACCGCCATAACGCCTCGTCTTACCGACACTCCAGTTAGAGGGGCCGTCTACTGGGCGATTGGACTCCAGGACCGCGACGCCGGCCTTGAGGTCTCTAAGAAGAGTACCCCAGTCGTCGAAGTCGTAGGGCGGGTCACAAAAAGCGACGTCGAACTCAGAGGACTCGCAGATCCACTCCGGTAGGCGTCGGCAGAGAACCCCACCTGGAATCGAAACCCCCAAAGATGTGAGGTTCTCGCGCACCGCCTCGACCACCCGGAAGTCCGAGTCGACGAACGTCACAGAGCTAGCCCCTCTCGAGGCAGCCTCTATTCCCATCGCGCCGCTCCCACAGAACAGGTCGAGCACCGACGCTCCCTCAATGGCGCCCATCGATCCAAGGATGTCAAATATCGCCTCGCGGACACGGTCGGAGGTCGGGCGCACTCCGGGGGGTAGCCGCGCCGGGAGCCGTCGCCCCCGATAGGTTCCACCGACGATCCGCATAGCTCAAACCTACAACGTCGCACCGGATCTAACCGTTCACGGTTTCGTGCCCGTTCAGCTCTTGAACAAGTACCCCTCGTCGTCGTCGCTGAACATAAGTTCTATCTCATCTCGCAGTAGCGCAGCAGTACGCAGCTCCGGGTCTTCTTCCACGAGGTTCCTCGCGAACTCCCTCGCGGCAACGAGGAGCTCGCGGTCGCTCTTCAAAGAGGCGACCCTGAGGTCACTTCGTCCCTTCTGCCTGGATCCAAGTATTGTGCCTTCCCCCCTAATTTCCAGGTCTTTTTCTGCAAGAACGAATCCGTCGGTGCTCGCCTCCACCGCTGCGAGGCGAGCTGCAGCGTCTTGATCGGCGTTCTCGTCGATCAGGTAACACCATCCAGGCGACCTCCCTCTCCCGACACGACCACGCAGCTGGTGGAGCTGTGCGACCCCGAATCTACCCGCGTCTTCAATCACCATCACCGTGGCTCTTGGAACGTCTACTCCTACCTCGATAACCGTCGTCGCTACGAGCACCTGAACTTCACCGTTTCGAAACGCTGTCATCGCCGCCTCTTTTGCGACCGCGGGCATCTGAGCGTGGATAAGTCCGAGGCGCAACCCTTTTAACTCGGAGTTTCTAAGTCGCTCATACTCCTCGACCGCAGAACGCGCCTCGACCTTCTCCGACTCTTCGACTAGAGGACACACGACGTAACCCTGGTTGCCCGCGTCTACTTCCTCTACGAGCTTCTTCCATGCGGCCCCGGCCTCCAACGGGCTCCTCGCCCAAACGGTCGTCACCTCGGACCTACCAGGAGGTAGCTCGTCCAAGACCGTCATGTCGAGATCGCCGAACACGACCATTGCTGCCGTCCTTGGGATGGGCGTCGCCGTCATGACGAGCAGGTCCGGATCACGTCGAAGAGACCCCGAGTCAGACCGGGCGACTCTTCCCTTGTCTCGCAACATCGCACGCTGTTCCACCCCGAATCGGTGCTGCTCGTCGATGACGACGACGCCGAGGGAAGCGAACTCCACTTCGTCGCTCAAGAGCGCATGGGTCCCGACGACTACGTCGATCTCGCCGGAACGCAAGCGGTCGTGCACCCCGCGTCGTTCGGCCGCAGGGGCTCGACTCGTCAAGATCGCAACTGCGAGCTCACGCTCGTTCCCGAGCGCTCTTAAATCGCTCACCTTAAGACCCTCGGTGAGTTTCTTGACTACCATGAAATGCTGCTCGGCCAGAACCTCTGTCGGCACCATCAACGCACCTTGATGACCTCCTTGGACTGCGGCGAGCAGGGTCGCGAGGGCAACTACGGTCTTACCCGATCCAACGTCGCCCTGAAGGAGCCTGTGCATCGGGAACGGTCCGGCGAGATCCGCACAGATAACCGCGAGACATCGCCGTTGCGAGCCGGTCAGCTCAAAAGGGAGACCCGTTAGAAAACTGCGGATCAACGAGCCGTTCCAGTCGTGGCGAGACTCGGGGGAACCGCTTCGAACTAGCGCCGCATCCTGTGTTCCAGGTCGTCTCTTGGACTCCACTACGTCGAGTGGCGACACGTCGTGGCGAATCGCTACAGCACCCTCGCTAAAGGACTTCTTTTTCAACGTCAACGCCAGTTGAAGGCGGACGAGCTCATCGAACGCGAGTCGGCGACGGGCAGGCTCTATCTCCTTCATCGAACCGGGCGCGTGGTATCCCCACATAGCCTCTGTGCGAGTCGGTAGTAAGAGCTCATCTCGGATCTGTGACGGCAACGGTTCGGCGAACTCTCTGGTCCTACTCAACGCCTCTTCGACCCATATCCCTATCTCCCAACTCGTTAGACCCGCTTTCGCAGACGCCGGGTAGATCGGTATGACCCGCATCGTCTTTCTTCGCGGGCTAGACAACTCATCGTCGACCCCGACCAAGAGGTCGACGACTGGATTCACCATCTGGCGCACAGAGCGAAACTCGGTGACCTTGCCCCAGAAGAGTGCTTCGGATCCGGGCCGAAGCTGCTTTGCTCGCCAGCTCTGGTTGAAAAACACGACTCGCAAGTCCCCACTTTGGTCGAATACATCGATCTCTACACGAACCTTTCGGTCGCGGCTCTTTGCGACATTTAACCGCCGCACTGTCGCCATCACGACAACTTCTTCCCCGACGGAAAGATCGGCTACGCTCGCACGCTTGCTCCTGTCGACGTGGCGGCGTGGAAAAGTCGTCAAGAGATCCAACACCGTCTCGACCCCCCACGACACAAGTGCATCTCGTTTCTTTGGAGTCAGGCTCTTCAGCCGGCTGATCGGTAGCTCTTCGAGGTTGCGTAACGTCTTTCCGGGCTGCGGGCCATCCTCACTAGGGCCGGCCATAAAGGAGTCGGTTCTAGAGAACGTCACTCGATGCCGAATAGGTACGGGTAGAGCGGCTGACCACCGTGATGCACCTCGACTTCGATCTCAGGGTGCTCGTCGTGAAGCCACTCGGTAATACGCCTTGTGTCCCCGGGTTTCGAACCGTCACCTTCAATTATCGTAATCAATTCGTGCTCCGCTGCGATCAACGAGCCCAACGCCTTGCACGCTGCAGCGACGGCCGTCTCATCGATCGCCACAACCTCTCCTCTTGACACGCCGATCCACTCGCCTTCGCGCACCTCCCCAATCGACGTCACCGCGTTGCGGACTGCTCTCGTTATCTCACACGGTACGACTCGAGCCGCCGACGCGGTCATCGAGCTAACGTTCTCTTCGAGATCTGCACCTGGGTCGTAAGCCAGGAGCGCCGCAAACCCCTCGACAATGCTCCCCGTCGGCACAACGCGAACCGACTTTTCAGTCATCGCGTCAACCTGTTCCGCGACGGGGCGGATATTCGAGTTGTTCGGGAGTACGACGACTCGATCCGATCCAGTCGCGTTCACCGCCTCTAAGACGTCCGCCGTCGACGGGTTCATCGACTGGCCGCCGCCAACTTGACTGTGGACGCCGAGCGATCGAAAGATCCTCCCGATCCCCTCTCCGACGACCACCGCAACGACTCCCGTCGTCGGCACCGGACCTTTCCACTCGGGTGTCGACCCAGCGTGACCTGAATCACGGGCGTTGTCGCGCACCCAGCGTTCCTCCTCCATCTGCTCTTCGAGATCCGTAACTCGAATGCGGTGGGGCCGACCGGTGTCGAGCGCCGCTTCTATAGCCTCTCCGATGTCGTCGGTGTGAATGTGGCAGTTCCACAGACCGTCTCCCCCGACCACGACTATTGAGTCCCCGATGCCTGCCCAGACCTCTTTGAAGTCGTCGATCGCGTCGTCGGGGGCGTCGAGGAGGTACATCACCTCGTAACGGAGCTTGCTCACGGGGGTACCGTGAGCTTCGAAGACGCCTTTCTCCAACCCGTCACAAGATGATCCATGTGGTTCTCCTGGCAAC
>JAJYQJ010000042.1 GCA_021794655.1 Actinomycetes bacterium
GATCTGAACTCGGCGCCGGCCCTCCTGAGTGGCAAGAAGACCTCCGGTGCTACGATGAGGATCGCGAGAGCGACGCCAAAGGACATCGACCCATCGAGGAGGCGAAGCCCGAGTACCATCGCGACCAACCCAACGCCGAGTCCCGATATCAACTCCAACGACAACGCCGAGAGGAACGCTACGCGCAGCGTCTTCATCGTCGTTAGACGCAGACCCTCCGTCGCTTCTGATACCTCTCGCCTTCCATGCGTCTCCCGTCCCAACGCACGCAACGTCGGGAGGCCCTGGATCAGGTCCAAGAAGTGTGCGGAGAGTGATGAAAGCCGCCTCCACTGACGTTGGGTCTCTCTCTCGGCCTGCTTGCCAAATACAATCATTGCAAAAGGAATTAGGGCCAAGAGGACAGCGAAGATGACCGCCGATATCCAGTCGGCAGTGACCACCCATGCCAGTATCACTACGGGTGCGAACACCGCGAGGATTACTTGGGGCAAGTACCTGCCAAAGTACGTATCGAGCGCCGATATCCCGCGTGTCGTCGAGAGTGAGAGTTCCCCCGCCCGTTCGCCGGAGAGCCAGACCGGTCCTAACTCGAGCGACCTTTCCAGCACGAGACGGCGCAGTCGCGACGAGACGGTCGTCGACGCCCGGGTAGCTGAGACCTCGCCGACCCACGAGAGCCCAGCGCGCCCCAAGAGCGCTACGCCAAGTCCTATCAGGCTCGCCGTAACTCTGGTTATGCCTCCGCCGAATAGGAGCACCTGGTTGATGATCGACGCGATCAGCACCGCCTGGACGACGACGCACACACTCGACGCGAGTCCGACCCCTACCGACGTGAGGACGTAGCGGCGTGTCGAGGGTACTCGCTTCGCGAGGCGTGGGTCGATCAACCCGGATCGGTTCGACGTCTCAGTACTCAGACTGCGCTCCAGATGTGTGCGCGACCAAAGGATCGCTTAGTCGCGCACCGTCGTGAGCATCGTTTAAGCAAGGACATCTCTCTAACGTTAGCGAGGAATGAAACACAGCCAGTGTCGGGTCGTCGATTTGAAGTTGACGGTGAGTTGGCCTATAGGCGGGGTTCTGTCCAGCCCCTCTTGGGGCTTGGGTGGCCATCCATCTAAGCGGCCTACCTCGGGACTGCCCACTCTGTCGAGCGGGCGGACGAGCAGCCCATGTCCCGTGCTTGACCTTGCTCCGAGTGGGGTTTACCTAGCCAGTTGAGTCACCTCAACTGCGGTGCGCTCTTACCGCACCGTTTCACCCTTGCCTGTGCCCTTCGGGCCATCGGCGGTCTGTTTTCTGTGGCACTTTCCTGCGGGTCGCCCCGACTGGCCGTTAGCCAGCACTCTGCTCTGCGGAGCCCCGACCTTCCTCAGCCCAGAGATAACGGCACTACCGTCACCTCTGACGCCGCGACCACCCAGCCAGCTCACCGTCTCTCCCAGTCTGCCACGTCCTGCGATCTCGTGCCTCATCGACGGAACCCACGAGAATCCCCGCCCTCGATGTGGCGGGCCTGCGAGCGGTCCGAGATTCCCTGGAACGTATCGACGACACTACTATCGGGTGTGAACAGTTACCCTACAGGGAGGTCAACGTGGGAGCAGCAGTTAGCGAGATAATGAGTCAGCCGCGCTGCTGGGTCGACGCGGCCGCTCTCGCGAGTCGTGCCGACGGGTTGCCCGACCCCTCCGAGCGCGTCGCGGTTGTGGGATGTGGCACCTCTTACAACGTCGCCCTCTCGTACGCGCGGGTGCGAGAAGACTCCGAACTCGGTGAAACCGACGCCTTCGCGGCCTCTGAGATGTCCGAGAGCCGGGCCTACGACCGCTATATCTTCATCTCGCGTTCTGGCACGACGACAGAGGTACTCGACGCAATGAGTCGGGTCGTTCGCGCGACGCCGAAGACCGTGTTAACGGCGGAGTCCGCCTCACCGATTGCACGCGCCGCCGACGCGGTCGTCCTGTTGGACTTCGCAAACGAAGAGTCGGTTCTCCAGACGCGTTTTGCGACGTCGGTAGTCGTGCTACTGCGAGCCGGCCTCGGGGAAGACGTCGGTCCAGTCATCCAAGACGCCAACGTCGCGGTCGACTCTCCGCTTCCCCCGGGGTCACTCGACGCAGCACGTTACAGCTTTCTTGGGACCGGCTGGACGCTCGGGCTCGCATACGAGGCCGCGTTGAAAGTTCGCGAGTCCTCCCAGTCGTGGACCGAGGCCTACCAGAGCATGGAGTTTCGTCACGGCCCAATTAGCGGCGCAGATAGTTCAAGTCTGATCTGGTCGCTCGGCTCGTTACCGATCGGCCTCGAGTCAGACCTGCGCGCAACCGGCGCCACAGTCGTCGTCAGTGACCTCGATCCCCTCGCCGAGTTGATCCGCATCCAGCGCCTCGCGATCGAGCTCGCCGCGTCGCGTGGGGTAGATCCCGACCATCCACGTCATCTCTCGCGTTCGGTCATCCTCTCGGGATATCCTTGACGTGGACCCGCTCTCCGTCGGTGTCGACGTCGGTGGGACGAACATAAAAGGCGTCGCGATCACCGCCGACGGTTCCGTCTTGCACCGGAAGCGGGCGCCGACGGACCCGAACCGCGAAACGAGTCGCGATACGAGTCGCGATACGAACAGCGAAGGTCGTAACGTCGAGGATCAGATCTGTGACTTCATCAACGAGTTCCTCCGCGAGCTGAGGAGCGACATGCGAACGGATGTCGCCGGCGCCGGAGCCGACGCCGGAGTCGTCGTCGGAGTTGTCGTCCCAGGGATCCTGGATGAAGACGCAGGTGTCGTCGAGTTCTCCGCGAACCTCGGATTCCAAGAGTTGGCGCTGCGTGAGATGTTGGAGATGAGGCTAAGTGACAAGGAGCGAGATCTTCGAGTCCTCCTCGGCCACGACGTACGCCAGGGCGGGGTCGCAGAAGGGCGCTTTGGAGCCGCAAGGGGAGTCGCCGACTACGCCTTCGTACCGATAGGAACCGGTATCGCAGCCTCGTTCGTACTCGGAGGCAAGCCATGGCGGGGTTCGCACGGCTTCGACGGCGAGATCGGCCACGTGAGGGTCTCAAGAGATCCGACTCCGTGTAGTTGTGGAGGGCATGGCTGTCTCGAAACAGTCGCGTCTGGAGCCGCGATAACCCGGCGCTACCGCGAAAAGACCGGCGAGGACCTCGCGGCCTCTGAGGTCTTCCAGCGCGCACGGGCCGGCGACGACGACGCGGCACTGCTGTGGCGTGGCGCAGTAGAAGGACTCGCGTACGTCCTCGCTTGCGTCCACGCTGCCCTCGACCTAGAGATGGTAGTTATCGGCGGCGGCGTCTCGACGATCGGCACTCCACTGACCGACGTGATCGACTCCGAGATTCGGGACCGTATCGCAGTCGGAAACGGCTTGAGGGTAACTCCAGCGCAACTCGGCGACGACGCGGGTGCGGTCGGCGCCGCACTCTTGGCTCTCGGTTCAACGCAACAACCCGACCCACTCCAGTCCAGCGTAGAACGAGGGCGTGGAACGTGACGCTACTTTGTGGCGCAACAGTCGTCACCGGGAACGGGACGCTCGATCCAGGCTGGGTCAGAGTCGACGGAGGTCTCGTGAGCGATCTCGGAGCCGGCGACGCCCCCTCGCAAACTCGAGCTGACGACGCGAGCGCAGGTGTCAGTCGATCACTTGGCGGCAAGTGGTTGATACCGGGCATGGTCGACATCCACGTCCACGGCGGAGGGGGCGCATCGTTTGACAGCCACGACCCTTTAGAGGTCCTCGACGGTGTTGAGTTTCACCGTCGTCACGGGACGACCCAGACGCTCGCGAGCCTCGTCACCGCGCCAGTCGAGCACCTGCTGCGATCTCTGAGCGTGCTCTCCGAGCTCGTCGACGACGGTGAGATCGCAGGTGTTCACCTCGAAGGACCGTTCATCTCGTCCAGCCAGTGCGGCGCGCAGGATCCAAAGTTCATGATCGCTCCAGACACAGAGATCATGACGCGGCTTCTGAACGCCGGACGCGGAACCGTGCGAGTCGTCACGATCGCCCCCGAGTTACCTCGTTCCAACGAGTTGATCAGGCAGATAACAGACGCCGGCGCGCTCGTCGCTATCGGCCACAGCGACGCCTCCTACGACGACGCGATGCGGGCAATCGACGAAGGTGTCCGGATCGCGACTCACCTGTTCAACGGGATGCGCGGCGGACACCATCGTGACCCAGGCGCCGTCCTCGCAGCGCTCACAAGACCCGAAGTGATCTGCGAACTAATCGTCGACTCTATACACGTACACCCCGCCGTCCTCAGCCACGCTATCGGGTCGGCCGGCACGGATCGTATCGCGTCGGTCACCGACGCGATCAGCGCGGCCGGAGAGCCAGACGGGAGCTACCAACTCGGCTCGATCCGCGTCGAGGTCGTACGCGGCATAGCGCGCGTCGGGGGCAACCAGTCACTCGCGGGGAGCACCCTCACCACCGACGCCGCCTTACGCCACGCAATCAGCGACGTCGGCCTCACCTTGTCTGAAGCGGTTCGCGTATGTTCAACGACACCAGCGTCGCTCATCTTTGGCCCGGCTGGCAACGGACCTTCCCACGACGGCCCGGTTGGCGGTGTTATCGAGATCGGAGCGCGAGCCGACCTTGTCGTCTTGAACGAGAACTTCGCCGTCGACGCCGTCATGCGTGGAGGGAACTGGGTGGAGGATCCAGGCAATATCGCCGGTACGAGAAAGAGCGAGACGTGATCGTCGTCGTCACTTTGAATCCGGCGATCGACGTCACCTACCGCGTCGAGGAGATCACCGTCGGCGCTGAACACAGGGTCATCTCCGAAGCGAGCAAGGCGGGGGGGAAGGGAATTAACGTTGCCCGTGTTCTTAACCAACTCGGTTGCGACTGTCGCGTCGTTGGATTCGTCGCGGGTCGAAACGGTGAGGATATCTCAGCTGACCTCGAATCCGCCGAGATCGAGAGCTCGCTAATCGACGTCGCCGGAGAGTCACGGCGCACCGTGACGGTAACGTCGAACGACGGCCGTGCGACCGTGTTCAACGAGCCAGGTCCGACGATCTCTGAATCTGACTTCTTAGAGATGATCGACGTGCTATCTCGCACACTCACGAGCTCTCACCCACCAGACGCACTCGTTCTAACAGGGAGCCTCCCTCCCGGGTGCCCATCGGAGCCCTACCAGACGATCGGCGACCTGGCTTCGGCGAGCCTCGTGCCCGTCGTTCTCGACGCGAGCGGCGAGGCGCTATTGAGTGGAGCCCGAGCGCGCCCCGCGTTGGTCAAGTCGAACGTGAACGAACTCTTCTTGGCGACCGGCGAGCTCGATCCACGTATCGGTGCCGCCTCACTCTTGGAGAGCGGCGCGCAAAACGTCGTCGTGACGCTTGGTCGAGACGGAATGATCTGTTGGAGTAACCTCGGGAGTTTCCAGGCGGTCTTGAACGAGACGGTAACTGGAAATCCAACCGGAGCAGGCGACGCCGCGACCGCTCTTCTCGCCGCACGCCTACCTATGCTGCTCGATTCCATGCTGCTCGATCGTGATCCAGGGGTTTGGCCAGACCTCCTCGCCCACGCCGTCGCAGTCTCGGCGTCTTCACTCAGATGTTCCACGGCCGGTGAGATCGACGTCGCCGCGTATAAGAGTTGGATACCTCTAGTTGAGGTGAGCGCGTTGTGAGGAAGCTGTTCGTGATCGCGTTCGACCATCGCAACTCGTTTATGACCGGCTTTCTTGGTCTTAATAGGCCCCCTACGGATAGAGACCGCGTTCTCGCATCGACCGCAAAGATGCTGATTTTCGAAGCTCTCGAGGCGGAGTTGGAGAGAGCTGCGTTGCCCGACGGAGAACCCGCGATCCTCGTCGACCCCCGCTACGGCAAAGACGTCGTCAAGCGCGCCCGCGACGCCGGGATAAAGTGCTCTATCCCCGTCGAGAGAAGCGGCCAGGACGAACTCGCGTTTGAAACCACACCGTTCTATCGAGATATCGAAGACCTCGAACCAGACCTCGCTAAAGTGCTGATCCGTTACAACCCCGAAGGTGATCGTGGTCTCAACCAACGCCAGCGTGAGCGCATCTTAGAACTCCAAGAGTACTGTCGCTCTTTCGGTGTCGCTCTCATCGTCGAGCTACTCGTCCCCCCGACCCAAGATCAGGTCTCAGCTCTTGAGGGAGAGTCGCCCGACTACGGCCACGGCTACGGCTACGACTACGACACCGATCTGCGCCCCGCGTTGAGCGTCCAAGCTGTCGACGAACTCGTCACATCCGGCATCGATCCCGACCTTTGGAAGCTCGAGGGAGCGTCAACTGCACAAGAGTTCTCACTCCTCGCCTCGAGCGCCTGTGGGTCCTCTCAACGCGACTGCGGGTGCCTGGTGCTCGGAAGGGGAGCCGATATCGACGTCGTTCAGCGCTGGGTCACCGCCGCGGCGTCGGTAGATCGATACGTTGGTTTCGCCGTCGGCAGGACGTTGTGGTGGGAACCGCTCGCGCTCTGGATGTCTCGAGATATCGACGCCGCGGCCGCTAAACGTGCGATCGGTGAGAACTACCGGTCGCTCGTCGACCTCTATCTTGAGGCCGAGCGGGCGAACTAGCGGGTGAAGCGGCGGGTGAACTGGTGGACGACCGCGTCAGTCGCACGCGCGTCGGTTGGGGGAACTACGAACTTGGGGGATACCTGGTCCAGCGTGCCCGCGCTCAGCACCCAAACCTTGGCCCACGACCAGGACCTGTCCTCTGGTACTTCCGTCGCACCAGGCGACGTGGTAGGCACAACGGGACACCACTTTGGTGTTGAATCGAAGGGTTGCGCCGGCCACGACACCTAGCGTAGCACACCAATATAACTATGTCGAACACCTGTGCGTAACAGCGTTACGTGCTCGCTTGGCCCCGCGGCTAAAGCCGGGGGGCTTGCGCTCGCGGCATGGTCACTTGGACCTTCAGGTCTCGGGGCCGTGGGATTAGCCTGTGATTGACATGGTTTTCGAATGCGACTATCCTTTTAACAGGAGGTATGCAATGGCGATTCTCGCTCCATCCAAGCCCGACCTGGCAGCGTACGAGACGGCTACCCGGCTGGGTATCGACGCAATCGTCACCGAACTCAGGTCGCGCCTGGGGGTCCGGCTGGTCGCGTTCATCGCTGGCGCGAGTGAGACCCGCGCCGTGCATCAGTGGGCCTCCGGCACCCGTCAGATCCGTGACCACGAAGTAGCGGATCGCCTCCGACTCGGGTACCAGGTCACCCAACTTCTCATCTCACGGGACTCGGACAAGGTGGCCCAGGCATGGTTCCAGGGGCTGAACCCGAAGCTAGACGACCAGTCGCCGGCGCGCCTCCTCCGGGAGGGGAAGCTGGCCGAAGTCGGTCCGCAGGTCTTGGCCGCCGCTAGAGCCTTTGCCGCACTCGGTTGACGAACGTAGGCGACGTTGCCTTAGGTCGTCCTGACGGAACGGTCCACCGGGTAGCTTTCGAACCGAATCCGCGGGTATGGACTCCTTGGGAGACGGGCCGTTCATCGGTCGTTGGGACGATCCCGAGGATGTCTACCGCGTCCTCTACGCAGCGTCGTCACCGCTCGGCTGCTTCCTCGAGGTGCTTGCGGTATTCCGTCCCGACCCCGCCGTCATCGCCACGAACATCCGAGAAGACGAGATCGAGGATCGATCGTTCGCAACCGCCCAGCCAGGAAAGCTCGATCGGTCATGGCTGACTAATCGCTGCCTCGGAGCAGCGAGCTTGGACGGGGCCTACGTCGACGTCGGCCACTCGAAGACGATTGCTCACCTGCGACCGCGCTTCATCAAACGGGCTATCGAACTGGGCCTGCCGGACTTCGATGCGGAAGCCATCCGGATGTTCGCCCCTCGGCCCTGACCCAGGAGATCTCCCGATTTCTTTATGAAGCCGCTCTCGCGACCGGCGACGCGGCGTCCGGCATCGAGTTCGGCTCGCGCCATGGAGACGATCAACAGCTGTGGGCGGTCTTCGAACGCGATGCCGACATCGGACATGAACAGAGCAGCCTGTTGTCGGGGTGCAATTGGAGTCAGATCAGTGAGGAAGATCCCGATATGCACGAGGCGATGCGGCTCCACAATCTCGAATGGGCTGATGAGCAGCCTGACCGGGCCGAAGGCCGGACTGACAACGTGGCTAGGAGCGAAGATGGACAATCATCGTGATGATTCCATAGCCAACTTTCTTGGCGGCTGGATCCAATCGGCGCGCAACGAACCCGACCACCTCAAGACAGAGACACGGGTACCGGACTTCGATCGGGACCACCGTTGCGTTCTGGCTACCCGAGAGGGCAACCTTGGACTTGTCACAGATCGACCGGGCTTCTCTTGGCACGTCTGGACAGCAACGCCCTAGTGCTCGCGCGCGAAAGTTCCATCTGCGTTCATGTCGCAACGAGCGGGTGAACTAGCGGGTGCCAAGGAGAGGACGGTCGTTCGACTTAATCGAGCTATTCGTTGAACGGCGCGTCGCGTCTTGGTCTCGGCCGATCCAGTGGTTATCGTGACGTAGGTGATAGGTAAGGAGTTGGCCGAGGAACGAAACGACGACGTAAAGGTCGATCGAGTCGACGTGCTATCCATCGGGGAGCTTTACGATCGCGTCGAGGCCGCACTCGCCGCGACGTTCTCCCGGGGGCGTGGGCTGTGGGTGAGAGGTGAGCTCCAGAGCATCTCGGACCGCACCGGCCACTGCTACATGGACCTCGTCGACCCTGACTCGACGAGAGATCGTCAGAGCCCGGTGTTAAAGGTCAAGTGCTGGAGAAATACATGGGCACAGGTGAAGTCGCTCCTATTGGAGGAGGGAATCGAACTCCAACCGGGGATGGTCGTGCTCATTAGGGGAACTGTCGATTTCTACCGCCCGAGAGCAGAGGTCGGGTTCATCTTGAGTGAGATCGACATCACCGCTCTAATCGGAAGACTCGCGGCGCAAAGAGCCGCTCTGTTGAAGGCGTTGGACTCCGAGGGCCTGATAGAGCGGAACCGGAGACTGCCGCTCGCCGACGTTCCACTTCGAGTTGGACTGATCGCGAGCCCCGGCACCGAAGGGTATCGAGACTTCATCGGGCAGATCGAACACTCAGGGTTCTCCTTTAAGATCAGCGTCGTCCCGGTGACCGTCCAGGGACCCGAAGCACCCGCGGCGCTCGCCGCAGCTATCGGGCAGTTCGACGCTACCCCCGTCGACCTCATAGTGCTCGTGAGGGGAGGCGGGTCGAAGGCGGACCTCGCCGGTTACGACGCTGAGGTCCTCGCCCGGGCGATCGCCGGTGCGAGGTATCCAGTTTGGACCGGAATCGGACACACCGGCGACGAGTCGGTCGCAGACATCGTCTCCCACCGATCGTTCATCACTCCGACCGAGTGTGGGCGTGAGCTCGCCACGCTCGTTCAAGACTGGTGGAGGGAGCGAGTCGACGCTCCGGCTACGATCGTCGAGTCGAGGGCACTCGAGGTGCTCCAGAGTCACACGGAGGCCCGGCGCGTCGCACGTAGAAGGCTCGCCGGCGCCGCCCGGCAGGTCTTGAGGCTCCAGACGGAACGCCTCGGTAGGCAGGCCGAGACGCTGATGAAAGGAGCTCCGAGGCAAATTGACACCTTGAGCGTCGGAGTCGTGAACAGGGCGGCCCGCCTCGGCCCGATGGTCAAAGGCCACCTCACTAGAGTTGAGGATCGATTCGGTGCTTACAGGCGGCTCCTTCGCGCATACGATGTAGATCGCCAGCTCGCACGCGGCTACACCTTGACGATGGACGCCGACGGCAAGATCGTAAAGAGCGTAGTGGGTCTCACCGTCGGTGAAGTGGTAACGACTAGATTTGCCGACGGCGCCACGACTGGGACTATCGACACCGTCGTACCGGCGGGTCTTGGAGATGGCGCCCGCGAGTAAGAGTCGCGTCGCTGAGGAGTTTGGGAGAAGAGAAAGGGAGATTGGTGACTACGCCGAAAGGGGAGAAGGACGCTGCTCGAAACGCCGAGACAACCGGCACGCCAGTTGGCGAGATGAGCTACACGGAGGCGAGCAGGGAACTCGACGAGATCGTCGAGTTCTTCGAACAGCGCGAAGTAGACGTCGACCTGCTCGTCGGCCGCCTCGAGAGGGCCACCGCGATCGTCGACGAGCTCGACAAGAGGTTGCGCGCTACCCGCGCACAAGTCGAAGAGCTCGTCCCGCGCTTGGAGGAGGCGCTCGGGGCACGAGCCGGCGCTGGAGAAGAGACCGGAGAAGAGACCGGAGAAGAGTCGGACGCATCTCCGAGCGAGACGGACGGCGCCGTCACGAGTCAGGGCATGTTCTAATGTCGGGAACCGACCCGAACGACCGTCTCTACTTCCGCCAGCTCCTCTCGGGGCGCGACTTTGCGCGCGAAAACGATATCGCCCGCCAGATGGTCAATTTTTCCTACGCGATCGGAGATCGGGAGTCAGGTGACGCTTTGATCGTCGATCCCGCATACGCCGTCGCCGACCTTCTCGACCGCCTCGCCGCAGACGGCATGAACTGTGTCGGGGTACTCGCCACTCACTTCCATCCAGACCACGTCGGAGGCGAGATGATGGGCTTTGGAATCGAGGGGATTAAGACTTTACTCGAGCGTCTCCAAGTCCCGATCCACATCCAGCGGACCGAGCTTCCCTGGATAGAGCGAACGACGGGCGTCGATCGTTCACACTTCGTTCTCCACGACAGCGCGGACGTCGTCGACGTCGGCGGTGTCAGTGTGGAGCTCCTCCACACTCCCGGGCACACTCCCGGCAGCCAGTGCTTCATCGTTCAAGGCTGCCTCGTCTCCGGCGACACACTGTTTCTCGACGGTTGTGGACGGACCGACCTTCCCGGGAGCGACCCAGAAGAGATGTACGAGTCGTTGACGAAGCGACTCGCCCTCGTTCCAGACAGCACGATATTGTTTCCGGGGCATCTCTACTCCAGTGAACCCTCGGCGTCGATGGGCGAGACGCGAAGAACGAACTACGTTCTCACACCGCGAACAGCTACCGAGTGGCTTTCGATGTTTGGGAGCTGACGTGACGTTCGATCGTCGAGCGATCCAGTTGAGGGCAGGGCGGTGAAGAGCGCGAGCGGAGTGGAGTCCGACGGGACGATCGTCGTCGTCGGCGCGTCACTCGCCGGCCTCCGCGCGGTTGAGACGTTGCGATCGGAGGGCTTCGGCGGACGCATCGCGCTAGTCGGCAGTGAGCTCCACCTCCCATACGACCGCCCGCCACTCTCAAAGCAACTCCTCGCGGGCGAGTGGCCGCCTGAACGATGCGTCCTCGCTGATCGAGTGAGGCTCGACAACTTAAGGGTCGACCAGCTCCTTGGGGTAAGAGCGGTGAGCCTCAACAGCTCGACGCGCACAGTTGGCCTCGAGGATGGGACCGAGATCGCCGCGGACGGGGTAGTAATCGCGACCGGTTCGTATCCACGCGAGCTTCCAGGGACGAACGCGTTGGAAACGGTCCAGGCCTTGCGTACGCTGGACGATTCGATACGTCTTTCAGAGCGCGTGAAACAAGTCGGCGACGGTTGCCGACTAGTCGTCGTCGGCGCGGGATTCATAGGTTCTGAGGTCGCCTCGACGTGTGCCGCGATCGGGTGTCGCGTGACCGTCGTAGAAGCTCTTGAAGTACCGCTATCTTCTGCGTTGGGCCCAGAAGTCGGATCTGTCGTCGCGAGTCTCCACGAACTCTTCGGCGTCGATCTTAGAACCGGCGTCGGCGTCAAAGAGATCGTCGAAAGCACCGACTCTACCGATGGCTCCGGCGGGAGATCTAGAGCGCGGGTGCTCTTGAGCGACGAAACGTCGCTCACCGCGGACGTCGTCGTCGTCGGCATCGGAGTACTCCCGTCGACCGATTGGCTAGAGGGATCCGGCCTCGAGCTCGACAACGGAGTTCTCTGCGACGCGTCACTCTTCGCCGCGGACCGCATCGTCGCCGCAGGAGACGTCGCTCGCTGGCGGTGGCAACGTCCTCTGGCGCCCGTCGCCGACGCAACGCCGGTGCGCATCGAGCACTGGCAGGTCGCAGCCGAAGCCGGCGTCGCCGCGGCCCGCAGCTTGATCGCTGGGCGAACGAGTGCGGCATCGTTTGACCCCGTTCCTTACTTCTGGTCGGACCAGTACGGAGTTCGTATCCAGATGTTGGGGCGCCCATCCCCCGACGACGATCTCGCCGTCGTCGCCGGTTCCTTGAAAGAGAGGAAGTTCGTCGCGCTCTACGGGAAAAGCGGGCGTCTCAACGCCGCGGTCTCGATCGGCAAGCCACGCGAGTTGATGGCCTTTAGACCCCTGCTCGCTGGCGGGACGTCGTTTCACGACGCGATGCACCTCTTGAACTGATTGAACCGAGGTCCCCCGGGTTGGAGCCCCCTCGGCTCGAGTCCCGCGGGCTCGCGGCGGTTCTTCGGTCCTCTCTGTTGCCCGCGCGAGATCGTCTCCGAAGGCGTCTCGCGGTTCTCCGAACTCTGCGTATCGCCGCGAGGAGCTCTTTTTGTTGGCGCGGGTCCGGCTCGTCGCGTCCGTAGGCCGCGCGTTCGGCTAAGAGCGCGATCGCGAGCACGCTTCGAGCTTCCTCCCATCTTGTGGCGTCTGATCTCCCTGACGATGTGGCGTCGACTCTTGTGGCGTCGACTCTTGCGGCGTCGAGTCTTGCGGCGACGACGACGGTTGCCTCGTGCTTGCGAGGTTCTAACCCGGCACGCTCTGCTGCACGGAGGACTTCTCGAGAAACTTTTTCAGCCCAGGTGAGGGGCGTGTGGGTTCTCCATCGCCGAAGAGCCCATAGAAGAGCGGCGAGAGCGAGGACGACGATCGTCGGTAGCAGTGGAATATGGCGGAGGCCGCCGACGAGGCTGTGGACGAGCGCTCCGGCGGGCGTCGGGTTGGCGAGTGGTACGTCTGCGGTCGGGTCGAAACTCTGCCAGCCGTATCCGGGGAACCACACTTGGACCCAGGCGTGGGCGTCTTTGGCTTCGACCTTATAGAGGTCGGTTATCGGGTTGAACGATCCCGGGACGTAACCGGTTGCCTCACGGGCCGGTATGCCGATCGATCTGAGCATCACCGCGAGCGAGGTGCTGATCTGCTCGCAGTATCCCCTCCGGCTGCCGAAGAGGAACTGAGTTACCGTGTCTTGCCCTGGTCCTAGAGCTGGAATGTTCGTTGTGTAGCGCGTGTTCGCGCCCATCCACGCCTCGAGCGCGAGGACCTTTTGGTAGACGGTTGGAGCGTTCGCGGTGATCTTTTCGGTTAGTGCCTTGACGCGTGGATACGGGTGGGGGAGTTGGGTGTAGCGGGCTTGGTCACTCCGGGTGAGGGAGTGCCCGGGGAACGGGTTTGGGCCGGCGGTTTCGAGCTGAGTGACGCTCGGTTGATTGACGAGGGACTCGACCGTGTAGATCGAACCCGATCCCATCGAAGCTCCGGCCTTGATCGTGCCGTTCGGTGCGACGAAGATCTTCGACGACGGAAACCAGACTTCTGCCGCGTTCGCCGCATGAAAGATCAAGTTTGGACCGGCGACGGCCATGTAGAAGGTCTGGATATCGGGCGTGCCAGTCGAGGTTTCGTTCGCCGGCAACGGTACGGCAAACGGTGGCCCGACGTCGATAGCTTGATAAGAAGCCTGGTTGTGCGGCGGAGGGGTCGATATCCAGCTCTCGCCGTTCCAGTAGTTGAACGTCTCGGCGATCCAGTAGGACGGGCGGTCGGCCCGGACGTGCATGACGACCTGGTTCCCGAGCGGTCCGCGGATCCCCGTGTCGAGAGGGCCCGCAAATCCAAGGTATCCACCGACTCGTGTCGCGCCAGACGGCGACCCGGGCTTGGCCGGCTCCGCACCGGCGGCTCCGCCGCCGAGGAGGGTCCCGTTCGAGTTCGTCTGTGCGTTACCGGCAAGGGCGGACGGGAAGATGATCGTGCTCGAAGGATGAGGAGCTGGGAGGAGCGCGACTATCCCTAGGCCGACGACGAGCACGAGCGACGCCGAGACGACGGCGGTGCGAACCTTTACCCTGCTTCCCCCGACCATCGAAGCCCACATCGACATCAGTGCGACGAGAGCGACTGCTGCCCAGGCAACGACGAAGACGCTAAACGTCGAGCTGACCGCCTGGGCGGCGGCGACCGCCATCAACGTCGCGGATCCCGCGAGCGAGAACGCGAGATCTCGCCTGGAGGGTACGTCGAACGCGTGTGTCACCTGTATCCAGACGAAAAGCAGGGCGAGCGGTGCTTCAACTGAGGAGATGTTGCCGGCCTTTGCCTTCGAGGTGACATCGGAGATGAACCAGGTGAACGCGATCACGACGACAACTGCGAGTGCGAGCTTCAACCACGGCACCGGCCGGTTGCGTCTCCGGTGAGAGATGACGTTTCCGACGACGACCGCGACGATCGAGGCCGCGCCGATCCACGCCGGCAGCTCACCTTCGGCCCACGCGGCCGCGATCGCTATCGAGACGGCGGCGGTGCAGGTTACCCTGAAGGTGACGGAGTCTTCGGGAGGACCCGGGCGGTTTGCGTCTTTCACCATCGAGACGAGGCTCATCGCGGTCGCCCCACCACAGGAGATCGGTCCGCCAAAGGAGACTGCCCCGCCAAAGGAGACTGCCCCGCCACTGGAGATCGGTCGGCAGAGAGTAGCCGAGGATCGAGAGCGACGTGCTCAGGGATCGCACGGGCGAGACGCCTTCCGGCGTCGGTCACGTCTGAAACGATAGACGAGTTGACGCCGTCGCTCTCACGCGTGACGAGGATGACTTGGCGACCTTGATTTATGAGTGCGGCGACGGTGCCGAGAGCACGACCGGCAGCCTGCTCGGCGAGCTCGGGATCGATCGGCAGCGTTACTCGTATCGTCACCGGGGGCGCGACGGGGATCTCCATCTCACGAACCATTAGAGACCCGAAGTGCGCGGTAGCAGGCCAGTGCACCCAACTTCGCTTGTCACCCGGACGGTACTCCCTGATCCCACGAGGTTCTCCGACGCGTGCGTCGACGTTGTCCCCCGCGTCGCTTGGTAGCGCGTCGGGCGTAACGTTGGTTGGGTCGGGTTCTTGAAGGCGCGGAGCGACGAACATCGTTGTCGCGAGGGGCAGCGCGACGAGCTTGTGCCACCAAATGAGTCCAAATGGAGCCGCACTCGAGACGTCGAGGAGGCACGTAGAGACCTCTCCTCGCATCTTCGGGCGCAGGGTCGCGATCATCGTCTTGTTCGAACCGGCCGTCGAGTCGGGCCCCCCGGGGGATATCGGGGTCACCTTGAGCGGAGTCGAGACACGTATCGTGATCTCCACGTCTTGACCGGCGGTCACGTCGGTCGGGTTCGACATCACCTCACATAGCGCGCGTCTGGTCACGATCCCTGGAGCGACGGCGCCGATGAGCAAGAATCCCGCCAACAACGCGCCGAGTGCCTGTACCCATCCTGATCCGCTCGAGTGGGCGACGGCGCCCCAAGCCCCGAGGCCGAGGAGCGCTCCGGCAGCCGGGGCGAGAGCCCGTCGTGGGCGCGGGAACTGCTCGGTCGGTCTAGCTCTCGATCTAGCTCTCGATCTAGCTCTAAAGGAGTCGCTTCCCGAACTGCTCGACGCGACCGTCGAAGCGTTGCCGATTCGACGTCGGCTCATCGGATCAGGGCCGCGGGGCCGGGACTGAGTTGACTACCTCGGCGACGACGGATCGTGACGAGCGTCCCGAGTCGGTCAGCAGGCGGTGTGAAAGACCCGGGAACGACATCGCTTGAATGTCGACAGGGGACACGAAGTTGCGCCCGTAGAGAAGTGCGTGGGCTTGGGCGGATCGCACGAGCGAGATCGAGGCGCGCGGGCTCGCTCCAAGGCGGACTCCAGGGGCTCCTCTCGTGCGGCGCGTTATCTCGACCGCGTACTCGGCGACGGAGGGGTGTACGTAGATGTTTCGCGTGGTATCGATCACCTCGCTCCAGCGTTCCACCGTGCAGATCGCAAGTAGCGCGTCGAGTGCCTCCCTGCCACCGTGGCGAAGTGCGAGTTGTGTCTCGAGGTCGGCGGTTGGATAACCGAGGGGCGTCGAGAGGGAGAATCGGTCGAGCTGGCTTTCGACGAGGGGATAGGTTCCGAGTTGGCCGACGGGGTTCTGGGTGGCGATGACGAGGTGGGGGCGAGGCAGGGGCCATGAGGTACCGTCTGAGGAAACCTGCTGTTCCTCCATCGCCTCTAAGAGCGCGGACTGGGTGCGAGGAGGGGTGCGGTTCAACTCGTCGACGAGAACGACGTGGGAGAAGACGGGACCTCGTCTGAACTCCCAGGAACCGGTCTCTTGTGAGTAGACCGAAACTCCGGTGACGTCGGTCGGGAGGAGGTCGGGGTGTCCTTGGACGCGGGAGAGATCAGCGCCGAGCGAGACCGAGATAGTCCGTGCGAGTACGGTCTTTCCGACGCCGGGAACGTCTTCCAACAAGAGATGCCCACCCGAGAGCGTTGCGACGACGGCGACGGTGACAGCTTCGTCGGCTCCGTAGAGGACCTTCTTGAGGTTCGCGTGGAGCGCCCGGGCGAGCTCGACGTATGCGCTATTTGCCGCGCTCTCGTCGGGCAGTTCAGTCGTCGTCGTCGTCATATTGTTGCACCGGCCCCTTGTCTAACTTGCCTCGATATAGCCCTCGATACGGCCCTCGATATAGCCCTCGATACGGCCCTCGATATAGCGTAGTGACTTCTCGGGCGCCAGAACCCGTCAACCTCGCAACGGTGCGTCGCAACCTTGGTCACTCGTTAGCGATTTGGCCGGTCAAAAGGTTATTCCAGACAGCTCTGGAATGGTCTTTTCGGCCCTGGACCTGGCGTCGAGCCATCTCTGCCTGAGCGCAGATCGAGCGCTGTCGCCGATAGTTGGCTCGACCCGTCTTGCAGGTGTGAACGCTGAAGCGGCGTCGGACTCGTCGTTCCAGGTCCCAACTGCGATTCCAGCGAGGAAGCCGGCGCCGAGGGTGGTCGCCTCGAGGACGGGAGAGACCTCGACCGGCCGGCCCGAGTAGTTAGATATAGCGGTTACGAGGAGCGAGTTAGCCGACATCCCTCCGTCGATCCTGAGTGCGCGGACGCTGAGCCCGGTGTCGTTCTCTGAAGCCTCGAGCAGGTCACAGCTCCGATGTGCGACTCCTTCTAGTACAGCTCTTGTAACCTCTGGGCGCCCCGTTCCCCTCGTCAGGCCGAGCAGAGTTCCACGGGCCCCAAAGTCCCACACCGGCGTGCCTATTCCAAGTAGCGACGGTACGAACCAGACGTCGCCGGTGTCTGTACACGTTGAGGCGAGGGACTCCGACTCCGAAGCGTCGCGGAAGAAGCCGAGGTCGTCGCGGAGCCACTCGATGCAGCTTCCGGCCGAGAGCATCACCGCCTCGACCCCCCAGACGGGAGTACCGCCGCGCTGCCAAGCGACGATCGGGAACGTGCCGGCGGGACCTTTGTCGAATCGCTCCGGTCGGTTCTCGCCGGTGCACATGTCGAGCATCCCACCGGTCCCGAGCGTCACCTTCGCGGCGCCCTCTACGGTACAGCCCTGGCCGATCAAGGACGCCTGCTGGTCGCCGGCGATTCCACATATCGGCGGCGCTCCGTCCAAGATGAGCGCCTCGCCGACTACTCCGCAAGAGTCGACGATCGTTGGCATCATCGACGCCGGTATGCCCAAGATGTCGAGTATGTCGCTGTCCCAGTTTAGAGTCGTTGGGCTGACCATCGAGGTGACGGCGGCGTTCGTCGCGTCGGTGACGTGAAGTGCGGCTCCTCGTACACCTCCCGAGAGCGTCCAGGCGACCCAGGTGTCGATCGTGCCAAAACACAGATCGTCACCGGCGCGGTCGCGACCGGGGTCGACCATGTCGAGGATCGCGGCCAACTTAGTCGCGGACGCGTTCGGTGGCGCCCGGAACCCCTTTTCTTGGAGTTCAAGGCAGGTCCCAACCGTTCTCAGGTCCTGCCACCCGATTGCGGGGGCGACCGGTCTTCCAGTCGAGCGTTCCCAGACGACGGTCGTCGAGCGTTGGTTGGCTATCCCGACGCCGGCGACCGGCCCGCCTTTGCTGAGGGCCGCGTTCGCGGCTTGTTCGACGGCGTCGGCGACCTGTTGGGCGTCGAACTCGACGAGGCCACTAGCTGGGGTAGCAGGAGAGATCCCGACGCGGCAGGTATGTTCGATTGACGCGTCGGGACGGACGATCGCCGCTCTCAGCGTCGAGGTGCCGACGTCGATCACGAGCAGGCTCCCACCGCCGGGCTGGGTCTTGCTGACATCCTCCCCACGGCTAAAGCCCGGGGGTTCCCCTTGCACTACACCGCTGCCGATGACAGTTGCCTATCATCGGCTCTAGGTGGAGCTGAGCCCGTCTCCGATATTACCGGAGCTGTCGA
>JAJYQJ010000109.1 GCA_021794655.1 Actinomycetes bacterium
AGGCTTAAGCAGAAGAAAAAAGCGGGAATATTTTACGATAAAGAGGAGGGTCAGTGCGTCCGTTCCGAGCACGTCACGAGCCGCGGTGTCCACCCGCCGTATCTTGCGCCGGGCGGCTACCGTGCGCTCCACTTCGGGGCACTCCTCGTCCAGGGAGTGTCCGATCTCCATCGCTACCACGAGGTACCCTGCGCTCAGATATACCCCAGCTTGGCTCGCAAGCGGCGTGGCGTCTTCGCCGGTAAGCAACGCCGTTACGAGCGCCCGGCGCATGTCGCGTTCGGCCCCGTGGACGATCTCATGTGTCTCGAGGTACGCACACGAGACGGTCGTCATCGTCTTTGCGATGTACTCCATCGCTACCGTCGCAACCGATAGTGGCTCTCTTAGGCCTGCGTTTGACCACTCTCGTCGGCAGTGCTCCCAGAGCATAATCAGGCCAACGTGATATGCGCTCAAGACGGCGTCGAGTGGCACCTGCTCTTCAGCTCGACGGGCCGCGCTCACGCCGATCCACTCCAAGGCCGACTCGCTCGGACCGGCTCCGGTCGTGAGCATCTCGGAGAACGTATGGATGTTGTGCTCGCAGATCGCAAGGATGTCGCCGTCGAGTTGTTCTCTTGGAAGGTGGGAGTAGAAGGGAACCTCGGCGGTGATCGTCTCGACCATACGCTCGGCGAGCAGGCTGGAGTGTGCGTGCAAGTGGTTGGTCAACGCTCGCACCGACTCGCTCGACAGCGAGTCCAACGTGGCGAGATTTCTCACGTTCATCCCTCACCATCGTAGCGCTCTTGTGATCCGCCACAACAACGTCTACTGAATTTTGTGCTCTGTCCAGTAGACCAACTGTTCGGCCGACATTAGGATTTATGTTGGCTGCTAGACGGCGTTTTGCCAGGTCCGTCGTCGTCTCGGTTGCCAGGTTGCCAGGTTGATAGGTTGATAGGGCCGTCAGGGTTGATAGGGCCGTCAGGGTCGTCAGGGTCGCATTCGAGGGTGCGGTGAGCGTCGTTCGATCAGGGTTTGGGGCCCGTGAACAGGTGAGGGAGTCAGATGCTGAAACGAACGGTCGGTCGATGGGTACTAATACTCTCCGGTATAGCTCTAGTGCTTCAGATGGTAGCGGTATCACCTGCGTCAGCGCTGCGCGCCGGCGTGTCGGGCGGGCCCGAGAGCTCTCCTTCGGGCCTCACAAACGGCGTCGTAGTCGGCTCTGGTGTGCAGTCGGCGACGATCTATCGTGGCGTTCACGGGGTCCCGCGCATCTACGCCCAGACGACTACTGGCATGTGGTTCGGCGACGGCTGGTCCCAGGCACAGGATCGGATGTTCCAGCTCGAGCTGACCCGTGCCGCGGTGGAGGGGAATCTCTCGGGGCTGTTCGGGCCGAGCCAGCTGAGCACGGACAAGGCGCAGCGGCTCTTCTACTACACCTCCTCTGAGTACCAGCAGCAGTACAACGCGCTCCCAGCGAGCATTCAGGCTGCCCTCGTCGCTTACTCGAACGGGATCAACGCGTACGAGGACGTGGCCTATGCGAACGTGCAGAGTGAACAGAAGCTGGTGCCAGTCGAGTTCTGGGCACTCGGCCAGGCGATGGGGTTGAGCGGTCCGTACCAGCCGGCGCCGTGGAGGCCGGTCGACACCCTCGCGGTCGGTGTCTACCTGACGAGAGCGTTTGGAACGGGCGGTGGAAGTGAGCTCTCTAACCTCGCCTCAGTTCAGTACCTACAGGCGTACTTTACGAGCAAAGGCGTCGCGAACCCGAGTTCGACCGCGATGGCCGTCTACAACGACGTCAACTGGATCCAAGATCCGACCGCTACGACGACCGTTCCCAATACTTGCGCGAACGGTCCGATACTGACGAGCCCGACGCAGTCAAAGCCGAACAACTGCTTGCCGTCGTCGCTCAAAGCTGGGCCCACCGCCCCGGCGAAGGCGGCGACCCCCCAGGCGAAGCGGTCGATGATCAACGCTGAACTGGCCGGCACCGCGACCGTGCGGAGCATGCCGCCGAGCTTCGTGCTCCAAGGAGCGCAGACCCTCCAAAACGACGCGAACCTTTTTCAACAGCGCGGAGCGAAGCTGAAGATCTTCTCCCACGAAGGGTCCAACGCCTTTGTCGTCGCGCCTTGGAGATCGGCCGATGGTCATGCGCTCCTCTGGGGCGCCCCCCAGGAGGGGTTCTCGACGCCGAGCGTCAACGGTGAGATCTACCTACACAGCCCCGGCTACAGTGCCTCTGGGATGTACATCGCCGGTGAGCCGTTTGTCCTCATCGGGCACAACGCGAACGTCGCGTGGACGACGACGAGCGAAGAGACGACCAACCAGATCATCTACACCGAGCAGGTAAAGTTCGTCGGAGGGAACCCCTCGACCTACTACTACGACGGCAGTTACATCCCAGTCCAGACCGTAACTGAGACAATCCCGGTGCTCGGGTCGAGCCCAGTTACCTATACGATCTATCGGACGAACAACGGGCCGATCTTCCAGACGGATCCCTCGGCCGGACTAGCTTTCTCGATGAGTTTTGCGTCGTGGATGCAAGAGTATAAGTCCTTGGAGGGATTCGCCCAGTTCGGCGGCGATACCAACCTTTCCCAGTTCGAACACTCAGTCAGCGTGATCGCGACGGTGCACAACTTCTTGTACGCGGACCGCCAGGGGAACATCGCATTCTTCAGCGCCGGCTTGGTGCCTTCGGTATCCCCGTTCTCGACGAGTGAGAATCCGAACTTCCCGCTCCTTGGTAACGGCAGCCAGCAGGTGATGAGTTCTTTTATACCGTTCTCCCAGATGCCCCACAGCATCAATCCGGGTCAGGGCTACCTCGACAACTGGAACACTCCACCGTCCTCGCAGCTCTTCTACCAACCCGACGAGTTCCGGGGTACGGTCTTTCGTTCCCAGCGGATCAGCCAGATGCTCTCGTCGAGCACCAGTATCACGCTTTCATACCTGCAGTCCGTCGAGCACTCGATCGGGACGATCGACTCCAATCAGACCAGGCCGTATGCTTCCTACATCATCCCCTACATCGAGCACGCGTACTCGATGCTCGTGACCGCGCAGAGCCCACTCGTCGATCCCGCTACCCATCCAGCGCTCCAGGCGGCGATGCAGGCACTCACGTCTTGGAACGGGACGACGTCGATTGGAAGCAGTGCGATGTCGATCTTCAACCAGTTCATGGAGGCGCTCTACGCGAACGCGTTCGGCGGCGGAGTCAACGCGTCCGACACCATCGTCGGCCCGGTCAATCTCAACGACGCGAGTCTTGGACTCGGCACCTACTTCCAGACGAACATGGACTACTCAGGGAACCTGCTTCTTCACATCCTTGACGGCCAGAGTGGGATCGTACCGTGCAACACCTTGTGCTACACAGGGAGCTACTTCGCAGGTCACACCAACTCGATGTTGATCGAGAGCCTGGACGACGCTCTCACGGTGCTCTCGGGTACTGGTCCCCAGCTCGCTAGAAGCGTGCCTGGGTTCGGGACGACGAACGTGGCCAGTTGGGGCTGGGCGCCTGCGCAGAACATCAACTGGGACAACCTTGATCCGGTTGCCCAAGCAGCAGGGGTGACGGTCAACTGCGGTACGAGCGCAGCCCAGGAGCGTAGCTCGTACTTCCTCGCAGTCGATATGGCGCCGGATCCGATCGCGTACGACCTACTGCCGCCCGGCCAGAGTGGGTTTATCAGTGTTACAGGTGTTCCCTCTCCGTACCTGTGCGATCAGGTGGGCATGTTCAACAGCTTCCAGTACAAGCCGATGTCTCCGCTCGTCCCGTCACAGGGAGGCTACCGGCTCGCCGCCTCAGACGGCGGGGTGTTCAGCTTCGGCAACGCAAACTTCTACGGCTCGATGGGTGGACAGCCTCTCAACAAACCGATCGTCGGTATCGCACCGACGCCGGACGGCAACGGTTACTGGGAGGTCGCCTCAGACGGCGGGGTGTTCAGCTTCGGCAACGCAAACTTCTACGGCTCGATGGGTGGACAGCCTCTCAACGCCTCGATCGTCGGTATCGCACCGACGCCGGACGGCAAGGGCTACTGGGAGGTCGCTTCCGACGGCGGGGTGTTCAGCTTC
>JAJYQJ010000085.1 GCA_021794655.1 Actinomycetes bacterium
TTTTCTAAGCCAGACCCGTTGGTCGCGGTGACGTGAGGGATGTGATGCCAGGTAACCCTAACCAAGCGGCGGAGCCAGAAGCCCCGTCCGCAAGGGCGGAGAGGTTCACCGAGATGCGGCCGCAACGACGCCGCTTTTCAACGATCGCTCAGTCCGCGGTCACCTCCAAGTCGTCCGCAAACGACATGTACGGGTGGCCCGGGAGGTAGTCCTCTGGGATCTCGGCGGCCGACGCAAAGTTCTCGACGTCGAAGACGTTCGCCGTCAAGACGTCCTCCAAAGAGACGGTACAACATACGCGCAGATCACGAGCCTGACTGAACGCCTCACGCAACTCGACGTCACCACCTTTGAGACTGAAGTACCACTCAAGTTGCGCCCGGCCGATCAAGGAGTACTCGGCCCCCGTCTCCGTTGATCCGACGCGCCTGCCGAGCATCACGTGATTTCGTCCGTCGTCTATCACGTAGAGCGTCTCGTCACCGTCTCCGAGGACGTCACGGACTCTCGTGTCGTCGTCGTGGGAGTGAAAGATGTGCATCTGCCCATGACGGCGCATCTTCATCGCGAGGAGCGGCGACGGCGGGATGACCCCCTCTGGCTCGTCGTCTTCGAGCGGGGACGACAGACGCCTTCCAACGAGCGGCTCTGGTACTACGCCCGTGCCGGGAGGGACGCTCGTGAAGACGACGTCCCCGGGTTCTGGATGACTCCTCGGTGAGTCGACGACCATACGGCCATACTCACTCTCGCCGTCGCCGTCTTCGTCGGGTTCGACATCGTCGTTCATCACGTCCACGTCCTCAACTCCCACATCTCTTAGTCTTCGAGGCGCAGCGCCGAGATGAACGCCTCTTGTGGGACCTCCACACGCCCTATGTTCTTCATCTTCTTCTTGCCCTCTTTCTGGCGCTCCAAGAGCTTACGCTTCCTCGTTATATCGCCACCGTAGCACTTCGCGAGGACGTCTTTACGCTTCGCCTTCACCGTCTCCCTGGCCACCACCCTTCCCCCGATCGCCGCCTGGATCGGCACGTCAAAGAGCTGTCTCGGTATCAACTCCCTCAGCTTCTCGGTCATCCGCCTCCCGTAGTTGTCCGCCGAAGAACGGTGGACGATCGTCGAGAAAGCGTCGACTGGTACATGGTTGATCAAGAGGTCGACTCGCACGAGGTTCGCCGTCGAATACCCCGCCGGCTCGTAGTCGAGACTCGCATATCCCTTCGTCCGGCTCTTCAGTTGGTCGAAGAAGTCCTTTACGACCTCGGCGAGCGGGATGCGGTAGACGAGCTCCAAACGTTCGGGAGAGAGGTACTCCATGCGAGACAACTCGGCGCGGCGCGCCTGGCATAGCTCCATGACGGTTCCGGTGTACTGAGCGGGAGTGAGGATCGTAATATCGAGCATCGGCTCGTCAACGTGATCGATACGGCTCGCCTCCGGGAGATCGACCGGGTTGTCGACGTCGACGTCGGACCCGTCGGTCAGATACGCGCGGTACGCGACCGACGGCGCGGTCGCAATCAGCGAGAGGTCGAACTCGCGCTCCAAGCGCTCTCGCACGATCTCCATATGCAACAACCCGAGAAACCCACACCGGAACCCGAACCCGAGAGCACGCGACGACTCCGGCTCGAACGTAAAACTCGAGTCGTTCAGCTTCAGCCTGTCGAGCGCGTCCCGCAAGAACGGGAGCTGGTCGCCGTCGATCGGATAGATCCCGCAAAACACCATCGGCTTTGGGTCGCGATAACCCGCGAGCGGCTCCGCCGCCGGAGCCGACGCTCTCGTCACCGTCTCGCCCGAACGAGCCTCGCCGACGTTCTTGATCCCCGCGATCAGGTAGCCGACCTCTCCTGGTCCCAACTCGTCGACCGCGACGCTATCTGGGGTTCGCACCCCTATCTCTTCGACGTCGTGGACCGCTCCCGCTTGCATGAACCTGAGGCGCTCTCCGGTCGATATCGTGCCGTCGAACACCCGGATCGAGCTGACGACGCCCCGGTACTGGTCGTAGGAGGAGTCGAAGATGAGTGCCCGCGTCGCGGACGTTCGTCTCCCACTCGGCGGTGGTACCCTCTCGATAACCGCATCCAAGAGCGTTCCGACTCCGTCACCGGTCTTCGCCGATATCCGCAGTATCTCGTCGGCCGGGAGACCGAGAACCTTTTCGATCTCCGCCGCGCACCGCTCGGGGTCAGCGGCCAAGAGATCGATCTTGTTCAACGCGGCGACGATCTCTAAGTCGTGCTCCATCGCCTGGTAGCAGTTCGCGAGCGTCTGGGCCTGGATCCCCTGGGACGCGTCGACGAGGAGTACCGCACCTTCGCACGCGGCGAGCGAGCGGCTCACTTCGTACCCGAAGTCGACGTGTCCGGGAGTGTCGATCAGGTGTAGCACATGACCGCGGTGGACGACACGGACGTTCTGGGCCTTGATCGTTATCCCCCGCTCACGTTCGAGGTCCATCGAGTCGAGATACTGCTCTCGCATGAAACGCGGATCGACCGCGCCGGTGAGCTCCAGGATCCGATCCGAAAGGGTCGACTTCCCGTGATCGACATGGCTGATGATCGAGAAGTTCCGGATGAGCGCGGTATCCACCTAGCCCGTCCTCGATTCGACGTTTATCCGACGACGACCGGGTTTAATGTCCAAGATAGGAGTTGACACGGTGAAACGATCGTAGCGGATACGACCGGCGGGGCGTGCACGTCTCAAGCGGCAACTGCGTGTACGACAACACCCACCGCGCTAGTTCGCGAGCTTTCTAACTTCAACTGACGTAACGCTCAACGTCGACGAAGGTGAGACTGCGACTCCGATCGAGAACATCGATCGACGATAGACGTGCACGTAGACGGTCTTGGAACCGCTCCACGTGCCCCGATCGTCGGCCGTGAACGCAACGGTTGTCGTACGCCGACGCGCTAACGAGATCTTCGCGGGGCGAACGACGATCGCACCCGCGTCGCTTATCTCCGTCGGGGTGAACCAGTTCGAGACGACGTTTCGTTCGACCGGCGACGTGTACAGCGATAGATCCGTCGATGAAGAAGAGCCGGAAACCAGACGAGCGTTGAGCGTCACCTTGTAAACTCCGGCGCCTACGGGAGTAAGCGGGGTCGGGCCGTATCTCGCCGTGGCCGACGCGGCCGTCCACGGCCCCCCGATCTCGTTACCCGACCAACGAAGCGCTCCCGCGGGAAGCTCGCTCGACGGGCCGATCGCTACGATCAAGACTCCCCCGACTCCCAGCGCCACGAGACTCGTCGTGCCAAGAAACCTCCGCGCCAGAACCAGCCACATCAACAGTAACGTCGCGATCACAACAATCACACAGACGAGAACGACGCGCTTTACGTTAAACGGCGTCACGATCGACGGGAGGTAGGGATCGAGCCCTCTCCACCATCCCGGATAGAGCGACGGGTCCCACGGAGCGAACGGGGCGAACGTCTCGTTGAAGTATCGATGGCCACCGGTAAGGATCGGAGTCGCCTCGACGACCCAAAGGCCACCGAGAGCTACTCCAAGTGCCAAGAGACGCCGCCGTCTCGCCTCCAGGCGTCTCAGATACGACGGGCACCACGCGAGCACCATCGGCACGACCGTCCACTCGAACCTTCCGGCGAGTGCGAGGCCACCGAAGTCGTTATAGGTCGGTTGGGTGCCGTTGATCACGAGGATCGACCCGACCGACGCGACGACCAAGACGTTCGTGACCGGCGACTCCTTCCGTGAGAAGAACAGCCCGAGTACCCCGACGAGTAGGACCGGGCATTGGACGAGTGCTCCTTGATCTCGATCCACGACGAGGTCGATCGTGTGGGTAATCCCCAACACGCCGAAGTTCGGGTTCGGCTGTGGGAGCCCTAGAACGTGTCCGAAGTAGAACTGGTTGTACAAGACCAACAACAAGAACGAACCGGCCGCGACCCCCGCGATCAGAGCGACCTCATATCGGCGTTCGGTTTTCTGCCGCACGACACCGATCACGACGAGCGCGACGACCCCGAGGACAACGACCGAGAAGTTCTTGATCTGAAACCACGGAACGACGCAGAACGCCGTCGAGACGACCGCCACCCCTCTCCATCCGAACCTCCCGGTACGCTCGAACGCCGCGATCTCGACGAGCGCACATCCGAGGAACACGCCCGCGATGAAGTCGGGGTAGATCTGCGTCGACGCGAGCCATACGCTAGGTCCAAAGAGCGCGATCGCGAACACGACCCGTCCCAACCGTCCCAACCCTGCGAGATCGGACCCACGCCGGTAGATGTAGACGAGACCGGTCGCCTCTACCGCGAAGAACCCGACAAGTGCGAGCGGAACCGAGCCCAGCGCCATAAACGAGCCCAGCGCTATAAACGGGGCGAGCAAGACGGGAAGCCCGATCCCTTGTGCAAAAACGACTCCGTGGGGTCCGAACCAGGTGTGCGTATAGGTCTTGACCGCCTCAACCGTCGCCACCGACGCACCCGGTGGCCACGCGTAGATCTTGTGAAGCCGAAAGTCTCTCACATAAGCCGAGAGCGGATGGACGCTCAGGTGACGCGCGATCGCCTCCGCTGCTATGAGATAGTGCGGCGAGTCGCCCGATACGACCACTCCTTGCGACCTCAACAGCAGCCAGCTCAGAAGTTCTCCGATCGTGACCAACACGACGCCGGTCGCAAGACCCGCTATAGACCTCCAGTTGAACACTTGAGGTCGCGCTCTTCGCACTAGCGTTCTCTCACGGTCAATCTCATCTCACACGCGACAATTAGGACAATTAGATGGCAGTTCACCAGGGGCTCACTGTATACGAGGCGACCGCAACCTGGAGGATCGGGGCAGGAAAACGGAACCGTCGGCTTACCCAACTGGAACCACCCGCCCAACCTCTTTGCCGACCTCGTTTCCGACCGATCCCGGAACTGCTACGGTGTTACCCGCACGACGGCGCCGCCGTCACGGGCGTTCGCAACCGTCGATCAAGACTGCGAGAGTCCCGGGGAGTGCACGAGCAAGCTCACGAGCAAGCTAAGGTTAGGCGCGAAGCCCGCGTTCAGATACGTCGAGACACGTCGAGATATGGAGTAGCGAAGGATCGAGATGGCCAACATCCAAAGCCAGATAAAGCGAAATCGCCAGAACGAGAAGCGCCGGCTTCGCAACAAAGCCGTCCGCTCTGAGTTGCGCACCCGCACGAAGAAAGCGTTGGAAGAGGCCGCGACGGGATCCGAGGACGCAGGTGACGCTCTTCGCGAGGCGATCAAGCGAATCGACAAGGCGGCGGCAAAAGGCGTCATCCACAAGAACCAGGCCGCTAACCGCAAGTCTCGTCTGATGCGCCGGGTCAACGCGGCGTCTTGAACGACGACTAGCGCCGGCGGCCCCCGCGGTGGTTCGGGACGAGCCGGGCCAACCGGGCGACGAGCACCTCGGTGACGGTCTCGGGAGGGAGCGCGGTGCGTCCCTTGATGTCGAGGTCGGCATCCGAGAGCATGACGATCGCGCGCCCGATCCGCTCGAATCCGAGCTTGCGGCACTGAGCGAGCGCCTTCTTCGCGACGAAGGTTGACCTGACGCCGAGAACCGCCGCCGCGTCGTCCGCCGAGGACGTCGCCGCGCCGTCGAGGCGGAGCATGTTCGAGAAGTGACGGTGCAGTATCTCGACGACCTCGGGAGCGCCACGTCCACCTGAGCTCATCATCCGGCGCAGCGCGTTGAGGGAGCCCGAGACGTCTCCGGCGTCGATCGCGTCGGTCAGATCCCAGGGACGAACCGCTCCTGGGACCCCGAGAAACGGTTCGAGCTCCCCCACCCCGATCGACACGCCCTCGCCGTACGCCGCGGCGAGAGTCTCGAGTATCCCAGACATCCTCCCGAGATCGTCTCCGAGGTGACTCGCCAAGAGACTCCCCGCGGCCGCGTCGAGCCGGACCGGAGCTGCCTTCAGATGCTCACTCAGCCAACCTTTTCGTGCACCGTAGGTTCCAACGGTCGTCTCGATCACCTCACCGACGACCGAGACGGTCTTGACGAGCGCCTGGGGAACCGTTCCGCCTCCCGCGACCATGACGAGGAATAGAGTCGGCAACGGGGTCGCCAAGACCTCGCTCAAGCGAGCGCCGTCGGCCGGCGTCAGCCTGCCGGCGTCCCTCACGACGACGACACGACGATCGACGAGGAACGGGGGCGTCGTGCACGCGTCGATGATCGCCGCGACGTCGAGACCGTCGGCCGCGGGCCCGCCGTGCTCTTCCACGACGATCCCGGGGTCTCGATCGCCGACGAGCCGGTCGACGAGAGACCTCGCCTCTTGGGCGACGAGCGTCGCGTCTTCTCCGCGCACGAGGTAGACGTGCGCGTCGAGGTCACCGCTTACCGAAGTTTTCTTCGCTTTAGTCTTCGCCTCAGCGGTCACGTCGAGCCTTCGAGATCGCCTCGAGAGTGCGCACGACCCTCTTCGTCCCCGCGACGTCGTGGACTCGCATGATGCGACATCCGAGAGAAAACCCCAACGCACACGCCGCGAGCGACGCCTCTTTGCGCTCCGTGATATCCAACCCGAGTGTCGCCCCCAAGAACGTCTTGTTCGACGCCGAGAGCAGGAGTGGATAGCCGAGCCCCGCGACGTCGTCGGAGTTTCGCAACAACTCCAGCGACTGCTCCGGGGTCTTGCCGAGATCGAGTCCCACGTCCAAGACGATCCGCTCACGCGGGATCCCGAAATCGAGCGCTCGTAGGGCACGCTCCGCCAAGAACGCTCTCACCTCACCCAAGAGGTCCTCGTAGTGTGGGTCCGGGTCGGGAACGCGCGGCGCGAGCCTGATGTGGGTCGCGACGACCGACGCGCCCGCCGCGGACGCGACTCGAAGATAGTCGGGGTCACCAAATCCGCTTATGTCGTTTCCCATCACCGCTCCCGCCTTGTACGACTCGGCGGCCACCGACGCCCTCCAGGTGTCTACCGAAATCGCGACGTCGACACGTGCCGCGACCGCCTCGACGCTCCCGACGACCCGATCGAGCTCTTCTCCTTCACTCACCTCTGGTCCCGGACCAGCTTTCACACCGCCGATGTCCAAGATGTCCGCGCCGTCTGTGACGAGTCGATCGGCCTTACTGATCAGCGCGTCGAGTTCGTACGTCTCACCGTCGTCGTAGAACGAGTCGGGCGTTCGGTTCAATATCCCCATCACGAGCGCTCGATGGGTCAAGTCGAACGACGCATCGCCCAGCTCAAGGGTTACGGGCACTTCTACCTCAGAAGAGCCGAGCGGCGAGCGCCTTGCGATATCGGTTCCGCCTCGGATCGTCGGCCGGCAACGCCTCGATCAGATCCAAGACCTCTTCTCGCGCACCCTGATCGTCGACCACTCGATCGAGCAGAGAGCCGATGACGTCGTCGACGTCGCCACCTCTAACGTCGACGTTCTTCGTCGCCAACCTCGCCTCCGCCGCGAGCGACCTCATCAGGTCCGTCTCTTCGACACGAGCGACCACTTCGAGAGCCTCCTCCGCTCTGCCGTCGTCTATGAGGAGGCGAACGAGAGCGGCCGCAGCCCCGACGTGTCCCGGTTCCAACTCGAACGCCTCGCGGATCAAGCTCTCATCTCCCAGACTAACGCCTTCTTCGACGAGACGGTCCACCTCGCTTTGAGACGGTGAGAGCTTCGAGACGAACTCCTTCACCTTCGCCGCCGGCAACGCACCGACAAACCCGTCGACCGCCTTCCCGTCTTTGAACGCAAAGACCGACGGGATCGACTGGACCTTGAACGCCGCGGATATCTGGGGATTCTCGTCGACGTTCACCTTTGCGAGCGCTACCGCACCGCCGGTCTCAGCGACGACGTCTTCGATGATCGGCCCGAGGGTCTTACACGGCCCGCACCACGGAGCCCACAGATCGACTACGACCGGCACCTCTTTCGAGCGTTCTATTACCTCTGCCTCAAACGTCGCATCCGTTACGTCGACCATCAACTACCGACACTACCTGGTCCACGGACCGGTCGAAGCACCCATCTCCCAGGCGGTCCAACTCGCAGGTGGTGCAACTCGCTGGTAACCCAAGAGGCCTGGCCGGGCCGGGCCGGGCCGATCGGCGCCGGCCGGTCGGCGTCAGCCAATCGAACACTTCCTCGCCTGAGCGAAGCGGTCGGCGACGTCGCTCCAGTTGACGATGTTCCAAAGCGCAGCGACGAAGTCCGCCTTCACGTTCTTGTACTGGAGATAGAACGCGTGCTCCCAGGCGTCAAATACGAGTAGCGGGACAGAGCCGTTACCGATATTTCCCTGGTGGTCGTAGACCTGCTCGACGACCAACCGACCGCCGAGCGGCTCCCACGCGAGCGCCCCCCAGCCAGACCCTTGGATCGTCGTCGTCGCCTGTGTGAGCTGCGCCTTAAACGCGTCGAACGAACCGAATCCGTCGGTGATCGAAGCGGCGAGTTCACCCTCTGGTACTCCCCCTCCGTCCGGTGAGAGGTTCTTCCAGAAAATTGAGTGGAGGACGTGGCCCGAGATGTTGAACGCCATCGTCTTCTCCAACCCGACTATCGCCGCGTAGTCGCCCTTCTCGCGTGCCTCCGACAACTTCTCCAACGTCGTATTCGCACCCGCGACGTACGCCGCGTGGTGCTTGCCGTGATGGAGTTCCAAGATCTCCCCGGAGTAGTGGGGCTCTAGGGCGCCGAAGTCGTAGGGAAGGTCAGGGAGCGTGTACTCAGGCATGGTTTTCTCCTTCATGTGTTCGTCGAGTTTTTCCGGTACTGCCTCATCAGGTTATACGCTCGAAGCACTCGCCGCAGCCGCACACCCGCGCGACGCCATACCGAGTTGTTCGGCGTCGAGGGAGAGCGACGGGCTTCTGCTCGCGTCCTAAGATGGACGGAGATGATCCAAAAAGCCACCTCCGACGTCACGCTAAGAGGTGTCACGCTCGGCGTCGTGTTATGCCTGCTCCTCGCCGGGTGCGGCACTGGCCCGTCGTCTCCGTCTCCGCACGCGAGCAGTTCGAGCGGTTCGAGTTCGACGCTGTCGGCCACGGGCGTCTCGGGTGTCCACGTCTACCACGGAGGAGGCGGTCCGTACTTAGCGAACGGCCGCAACGAGTTCGTCTTGTTAAGAGGTGTCGACGACAACGCACTCGTCCAGTACCCGAGCGACTACCGCGAAGCACCGCCGATCACCCGAGGAGACTTGAACGAGATGGCGGCACTCGGCTTCAACTTCTTGCGCCTACCGGTCTCGTGGAGCCGGATAATGGTCCATCCGGGCGTCATCAACGACGCGTATCTGGCCGAGATCCAAAGAGTCGTTCGATGGGCGAAAGATGTTGGAATTGGGGTACTCGTCGACATGCACCAAGACAACTACTCGACCGTCGTCGACTTTCGACACGAGTCGGACGGGGCTCCCCCGTGGGCCGTCGTGACCAACGGCGTTCCCTGCACGTCGGCTTCGACGACGAAGTGCATGTTCGCCGCGTTTTCCAATTTCTGGAAGAACACGAGCGTCAGCGGGAGACCGCTTCAGAGTTGGTATCTTGAAGCGACGATCGCGGCGGCGCGGGCGGCGGGAGCGGGAAGCGCCAACTCGAACGTCGTCGGAGTCGAGCTCATGAACGAGCCGGTCCCGGCCGGACCGAATCCGTTCGAAGAGATGTCACTCTATCCGTTCTACCGACGCATGATCACCGGACTTCGCGCGTCCGGGATCGTCGCACCGATCTGGTTCGAGCCCTCCATTGTCCGTGACGCGACGAACAACGCTATCTCGGCTGCGACGCCGTTCTCCACCGATCCCAATCTCGTCTACGCGGTCCACATCTACACCGGCGTTTTCTCGCCGCCACATGGCCCGACGGCGTCGATCCCGGCGATGGCGGTGTCGTACTCCAACGCGGCGAAGGAGGCGGCGGCGTTTAACACTCCGTTCTTCGTCGACGAGTACGGATCCAACCCGACGAACGCGTGGAACTCCTGGCTGACGGCCCAGATCTCGATGCAAAACCGCTACCGGGTCGGGTCGGGGTTCTGGCTTTGGAAACAACGCACCGGGAGGTGGTACAACTGGGCGGTCGTGAGACTCAACGGATCGTTGCGCACCGGCACCCTGCGTGCCCAGATCTTGAGCGAGCCCCACGTTGACTCGGTACCGGGCGACCTCGTCGCGACGTCGTCGACCTCGACACAGCTGACGGCGACCGTTGACGGGCCCGGGGGTACAGTTTCGATATGGGGAGGAACCGTTATAACGCGGGGTGCAACGTCGGCCATGACCCACACTCTTGAGCGCGTGACCGTCGACGCAAGACCTGTCGCGGCACACTGCAAGATGGTCAGTTTCTCGACCCCTGCACTGGCGATGCACGGTTGCGTCCTCGTCGCAAGGGTGCCTCCTGGAAAGCACGTAATAGTTGCAAGCCGGTGACCGCATCGAGATACACACGCAACTCAAGACGGTCACTTCTCCCGCCGTCGCGTAGCGCGATACTTGGTTCGATATCTTCGGTGGTGCTCGTCGCTCTCTTGAGCGCGGTGATGCTTCCGTTCCGAGACCACCTCAGCGTCGCGACGACGGCGCTCGTCCTCGTCGTGCCGGTCGTCGCCGGCGTCTCTATAGGGGGATTCGGCGCCGGGGTGGTCGCGACGGCAACCGGGTTCCTCGTCTACGACTTCTTGTTCATCCCCCCCTACTACACGCTTTCAATCGGTGCGCCACAGAACTGGGCTGCTCTCGGCGTCTACGTAGTCGTGATGATCGTCGTCGCACGAGTCGTCTCGCGACTCAACGTAGCTAGATCCGAAGCTCACGTGCGAACCGCCGAGGTGCGCCGGCTGTTCGACCTATCAGAACTCTTGGTCCGCGAGTCACCCGTCGCCGACTTGGAGAACAACATCGTCAAAACGGTGATGGATGCGTTCAAACTCGAAGGAGTCGCCCTCTTATTGCCAAAGGACGGCCACGTCGTGCTCGTCGCGTCGGCTGGAGCAGAGATGTCCGACGCAGAGATACACCAGCTCTCCGCTAGTACGCCGGTGCCGGTGAGCTTGGACACGAACTCCTCTCGACCGGATCGACTCCGAACGGTTGCGCTGTCCACCTCCGGTGTAGCCGTTGGCCTCTTGGCGCTCCGAGGAGACCTCGGAAAGGCGAACGACCACGAGCTACTCAGAGCGTTCGCGAACCACCTCGCACTCGCTCTCGAACGTGCGCGACTTCGAGAAGAGGCCGTTCGGCTCCAGCTCCTCGAAGAGGTCGACCGGCTCAGGCGCTCGTTGGTCGGAGCGGTCTCGCACGACTTGAGAAGCCCACTCGCGACGATAAAGGTGTCGGTGTCTGCGCTCTTGGACCCCGACGCGTCGTTGAGCGACGTCGACGCGAAGGAACTGCTCGGCCTCGTCGACGCGCAGACCGACCGCCTCGATCGACTCGTCGCGAACCTCTTGGATATGACTCGAATCCAGTCTGGGACCCTCGAGATACGACCGACGCTCACCCGTGTCGAGACCCTCGTCGACGACGCTCTCGCCGTTCTTGGAGAGTCTCGAGACTACGGCAGAGTCCGATGGTGTGGATCAAACGACCTGCCTCCAGTTCGCGTCGATCAAGTACTCGTCGGCCAGGTTCTGGTTAACTTGATCGACAACGCGATCCGCTACTCTCCAGAAGACGCCGCCGTGACGATCGACGCGAGAGTGCGACGTCGACGGTTGGTTGAAGTCGCGATATCCGATCGCGGACCCGGAGTTGGGCGAGACGAACGAGCTAGCATCTTTGAGATGCTGAACCAAAGGGAGGCCGGAGGTCGTGGGGGTCTTGGCCTCGCAATCGCGAGGGCGTTCGTTGAAGCCCACGGCGAACGCATCTGGTTAGAAGACGCTCCAGGCGGAGGCGCTCGGTTCGTATTTACCCTGTCCGCCGAAGAGGTCCCAGAAAGCGAGACCCCGGCACAACTTCACGCGGCACAGACTCCCTCTCCGCTCGTCTAGACGATGGCCCGCGTCCTCGTGGTAGACGACGATCGGGCGCTGCTAAGAGCGCTCAAGGTCGGCCTCACTTCTCGCGACCACGAAGTTATAGCGGCCGTCACGGGCGAAGAAGGCCTCGCAAAGGTTGCCATCGAAGAACCAGACGTCGTCGTCTTGGACTTAGGCCTACCAGACCTAGACGGCCTGGAAGTCTGCAAGAGAGTCCGCCAGTGGAGTGACCTTCCAATTATTGTGCTATCTGCGACCGGCTTAGAGGACCGCAAGGTGGCAGCCCTCGACTGTGGGGCGAACGACTACGTCACCAAACCTTTCGGCATGGCGGAGCTCGAGGCCAGGATTAGAACGTCAATTCGCACCCGGCGGATCGACGACTCGTCGGGCGAGAACCGACTCGTCGTCGGTAGTCTCGAACTCGACAGCGTCCACTACGAAGCGACGCTCGGGCGACGTCGCTTGGAGCTGACCTCCAAGGAGTTCGAACTCCTCTCCTTCCTTGCCCGTCACGCCGGAAAGGTCTGCACCCACCAGATGATCTTGAACCAGGTCTGGGGCGCGCACTACGGCAGTGAGACCGAGTACTTGCGGGTATACGTCTACCGCCTTCGGAAAAAGATGGCAGACGGTGCTGGACTGACGTTACGTACGGTGCCCGGGATTGGATACACGCTCGTCGACGAGCGAGACACTCACTAGGCAGTTCATTCTGGGCAGTTCATTCTGGGCAGTTCATTCTGTGGGCTCTCCGGCTAACCGGAAGACTCAACATCTTGTCGTCGACCAGCCGACTGCAGGGAAGCACCACCCAAGTTCGTACGCCGAAATACTCCGGTGATTCAGCTACGACAGCTACAGCCTCGACTATCTAAAGTGGCTGCGCTGGCCCAACGGATCCGTTTGCCCCTCGTGCAAGGCCGTCGGTGGTGTTGCCGGCATGTCTTTGTGATGACACCTTGGCTGGGCTGCACGTTGATGAACTGTGTGTACACGCTCAGACGACCATAGACATCAATAAAGTCTGCTACAACGTGGGTCGATCGGGCGTCAGTCCTGCCAGGGTATTGAGAGCCGGTGGGTGTGATACCGGCCAACCGCCAACCAGTGCGGCAGACAGGGGACCACAAGTCTTTACCGGTGCTTTGCGGACTGCCCGCCTTGCAGAGTGTTGTTAGGTGTTGTAAGTTAGTTGGCATGGAGGGACATAAGATGATGGTCCTGGCAGAACAGATTGCTCGCTTCGCCCATGCAGGACAGGTGGACAAGTCCGGCATGCCCTACATCGCTCACCCTCAACGTGTCGCAGATACGCTGAAAGGCGATGATCTCGCCCAAGGGGTCGCTTGGCTCCACGACGTAATCGAAGACACGTTCGTCACCAAAGATGACCTGCTCGCAGCGGGCATCCCCTCCGTTGTCGTTACCGCAGTGGAGGCACTCAGCACGCGTCCGAGCGAGACCTCTGATGAGTACCTCGCCAGGGTCCGGGCAAATCCCATCGCTGCCAAAGTGAAGATGGCTGATATCGCGGACAACTCGGACCCCACAAGGCTTGCACTGCTCCCCCAGAACACGGCTGATCGCCTACGAACCAAGTACGCCCACGCTGTGGAGGCTCTCAATCGTGTGTAAGTCGATAGCCGAGGGCGGGCGGCGCTGTGCGGGGCATCTCAAGGTGATGAAGATAGGGACACTCGGCCCTGGCGACCTAAAATGGATGACAGAGCCGGAAAACATGCCGAACGCGATCATCGACTCCCACGGACCCTCGGGTGCGGCAGCGTTAAACCTGTTGCTCGCAGCAAAACGCGTAGAAGCTGACATCACCGCCTCCGTGAAAGCGTCCATACCATGCGGCTGGGGTGCATCGGAACTCGAATGCCGGATGAAGTCCCCGGACTCGCTAGCCAGAAAGATCGCCCTGGTGTCTGTTTTGGAAATGGTTTCGCCTATCGAAGCCGCCACCATGATCGGCGACGGTCTCCGGTACACCATCGTGTCACCCACTCCAGATGGATTCTCGGTCGGTGTAGAGCGCTCTCTTCACACTGTCGTCAACAAGGGGAACAAACTTGAAGATATCGAGTCGTCATTTGAGTCAAGCAGCCCGTACATGGGGGTTCATGCCCATTCCAAGAACGAGGTCAAATTCGAGATCCAGTACCATACTACCGAGTCTTTGGCGGCGAAGTATTTAGCGCACCCGTTGTTCGAACTGGTTCGCGATATATCTGCCTCATTTGAAGACCGAGTACGAGCATATGACCAGATGGCTTCTATGTGTGCTCACATCAAGATTCCCGAGGGCATAGGAGACATCGAGGTGGACGGTATCCACATAACACGGAAAGAATATCAACGGCCAGAACGACCAGGAGGTGCATGATGCTAGGACCCTTGTACGAAGCTTCTAACTCAAAAACGGGACGCAAAATCTGGCTTGCTGCCATGGACAATGAAACGCTGAACTTATGGGTGTTCGATCCAGGAACCAATAAATTCCACCGCAGCCCCGAACTGTCGCAAGATTTTGCATGGGACCGACGCCTGCATTACGAGGCGCTCGACCAGGCGGCTGCCGTCAAGCTCGCTCAGAAGATCGGGAAGCCAACATTGCCAGACATAAGGCGTCGTCATCAAGAAGATGAGAACGGCATCCCAGCAGAGCTAGTTCTTGGCGTCTCAACTCGCCCGGACGAGCGTTCTGTGCTACGTGCTAAAGCACAAGCCATCGTGGATAAGGCTCCAGGCTCATGGTCGATATGGGACGTGTATCCCGCGACCCGGGCTAGGGCAGCTCGTGTGTGCGCAAGTGCTATTCGCACGGGCAAGCACAAGACGCTGGCGGCGATTGCTGGCTCGCTAGATTCCCGACTGGTCACTCGCGACGACGGCTCTATCGAGGTGCAAGTGACTAAAGCCTTTACCGGACACCGCACCGGCGCACCCCGGTCCTTCAGGGTCGAGAGCGTCACTCTGCCAGGGGATCCGGCATGACCCAGTCGTCCCCGCGGCTCCAAGAAGTTCACTCGGCCAGCCGCGCTTCAAGCGCCTCGCGGGCAATCTGAGAGACGGTCTTCTCCGCTCAGCGCAGACCGGTCATAATGACGCTCCGGCTCATCAGTCCGTTCGGTGCCGAAGGGGCGAAGCTGCCGATCTCCCGGTCTCGGCCGACGACCGCGGGCGGACAGAGACCTGCTCCCGGCGAGTACGGATTCGATACGTGGTCCATATCTACCAAGATGTGTTATACACCGTTATACACAGGTAAACATAGATTGAGCCACTGGTTTGTAGATCTTCACTGTGCTCCTCAGCGCTCTCATCTGGCATACCCAGTCTACCGCGGAACAACAGAGAGAGGCACAGGTGCAGATCATCACGCTGCCCACCGCCCGATCTTCTCCAAGGGCCGGCTGAACGCCTCGCTGGCACCACCCGATCAGGCGCACGCTGGAACAGGGTCCGGGCACCAGCCGTCGCCAACTCCGACAACTGCTCAGCTCGTCGTGCCCGTGCACCGGGTGGTGGAGGGCACCCTGTAACCTTGGAGGCAGAACGGGCAAACCGGCCCCGACGTCGATCCTGGCGGTTACCACAACATCTTGTGAGTATTCCGGTTAGCCGGAGAGCCCAATTCATGTTTTATTTACGCTGCGAGTAGCCGGGTTCACAACCGATTTACGCGACGTGGATCAAGATAGCGCTATGGCTGATCTACTCGTCGTGCTCGGCATCGTGGTGTTCACCGTCGCGATGCTCGGTCTCGTTTGGGCTCTGGAGAGAGTGTGACCGTCGTCCAGGGGATCTTGCTCGCGGTCGCCGTCTTGTTGATGATCTATCTAGGCGTCGCGATGTTCAAGCCTGAGTGGTTTTGATGGGATTTACCTGGACGATAGTCACCTTGGTCGTCGCGTTGGCGATTACGTGGCGCTACCTCGGCTCCTACATGGCTTCAGTATTCGAAGGACGAGTTCACTTCCTTGGGTGGTTGGAGCGACCTATCTATCGAGTCCTTGGAACCAGTCCGGAACACGAGCAGACCTGGAAGCGCTACGCGGGGGCAATGATTGTCTTCTCGGCAGTATCCATATCAGTTACCTATCTGATCGTCAGGATCCAGGGGTCGCTTCCGTTCAACCCCCAACACCTCGGAGCAGTAGCACCGGCCTTAAGCTTTAACACAGCGGTTTCCTTCGTCACCAATACGAACTGGCAGAACTACGGGGGAGAGACGACGATGTCGTACTTCTCTCAGTTCGGCGCGCTCGCCGTTCAACAGTTCGTCAGCCCTGCCGTTGGAATAGCGGTGGCAATCGTATTGGTCCGAGGATTTGCGAGGCGCGAGTCTTCAACCGTTGGGAACTTCTGGGTCGACATCACCCGCTGCCTGCTCTACATCCTCACACCGATCGCGTTCTTGGCCGGCATCGTCTTCGTCGCCCAAGGCGCAGTACAGACTCTCGCGGGGCCAGTCGTCGTCCACGATGCGTTAAATAGGGTCACCCAAACGATCCCGAGAGGACCGATAGGGTTCATGGAGGCGATAAAGCAACTGGGCACGAACGGTGGCGGGTTCTTGAACGCCAACTCCGCGGCGCCTTTTGAGAATCCGACCGCACTCACCAACTGGCTGTCCATCTATCTTATGCTCGCAATCCCATTCGCGCTGACCTACACGTTTGGAAAGATGGTCGGCAGTGTACGACACGGAGCTGCACTCCTCGCAGCGATGGTACTGATCTTCGGGGCATGGGTAGGCTTCACGAGCTACGCGGAACACCAGGGGAACCCCGCTGTGGCTGCCGCTGGAATAAAGCATCAGCCATCTGGGAACATGGAGGGTAAGGAGGTGCGTTTTGGAGACACCTCGTCCGCCTTGTTTGGAGTTGCGGCTACAAATACTTCTACCGGGGCAGCTAACGCCTCTTACGACTCGTTCACCCCGATGGGGGGCTTTGGACTACTCACTGGCATGATGCTTGGGGAAGTCACCCCGGGTGGTGACGGAAGCGGGCTATACACACTCCTCGTCTATGCGATCATCGCCGTATTCATCGGCGGGCTGATGATTGGGCGGACCCCTGAGTACCTGGGAAAGAAGATTCAAGCCAAGGAGGTGAAGCTCGCGGGGATGGCCGCTCTCATAATGCCGCTCACCGTACTAATTATCACCGCAATCGCCGTTTCGACTCACGCTGGACGGGCCGGACCACTCAACGCGGGTCCCCACGGGTTCACCGAGATCCTTTACGCTATTACGTCCCAGGGCAACAACAACGGATCGGCGTTTGCCGGTCTAACCGGGAACACCGCGTTCTACAACGTGATAGGTGCGATCGACATGATCCTTGGAAGGTTTGCGATCATGATCCCAGCACTCGCCCTCGGCGGCGCACTCGCGGCCAAGAAGGTAGTTCCGACGTCACTTGGGACGTTTCGCACGGACAACCCGATGTTCGTCGGGCTCGTCATCGGCGTCATCGTAATCATAGGGGGACTCACCTTCTTCCCCGCCGTCTCGCTCGGCCCGATCGTCGAACAACTCTCACACGGGAGGTTCTTCTAGTGACGTCGCTCAGCTCATCTGACTCGCCGTTGGCTACCCGCGGTGCGGAGTCGAGTCCGGATCCCTCCATCCAAGGTCACGGCGTCGCCGAAGCGAGAAGCCTCTTCGATCGCGAGATACTCCGACGCTCCCTGATCGACTCGATCATGAAGCTGAATCCGGCGGACCAGATCAAGAACCCGGTTATGTTCGTCGTTCTCGTCGGGACCGTCGTCACCTTCGTGGAGGCGATCGCTCATCCGAGCGTCTTTACCTGGTCCATCACCGTCTGGCTCTTCTTGACTGTAATCTTTGCGAACTTCGCAGAAGCGATGGCGGAAGGGAGGGGAAAAGCCCAGGCGGACACCCTGCGGCAGATGCGTGCAGAGACCGAGGCGCGTCGCCTGCTTCCCGACATGAGCGAGGAGCGCGTCGCGGCGTCAACGCTATCGAAGGGCGATCTCGTCGTCTGCGAAGCCGGTGACCTCATCCCCTCTGACGGAGAGGTAATAGAGGGAATTGCTTCAGTCGACGAGTCCGCGATAACCGGAGAGTCCGCGCCGGTGATACGCGAGTCGGGAGGTGATCGCT
>JAJYQJ010000096.1 GCA_021794655.1 Actinomycetes bacterium
CGAGCCGTCGAGTCGATGAATCTCGCCCACGCGGTGGTGACGTGCGTGGCCCGTGACGACTTGGCCGACGGAGGCGCAGGTGCGATCGCCGAGAGCATCAACGCGATCAGGAGTTCGAGTCCCGCGACGCGGATCGAAGTTCTCATCTCGGACTGCAAGGGAGACTCGGAGTCTCTATCGAAGATTTTCGAAGCCAGGCCAGATGTCTTGAACCACAACATCGAGACCGTCGCGAGGCTCCAGAGGTTGGTAAGACCTTCGGCCGGCTATGGCCGTAGCTTGTCGGTACTAGCGAGAGCGGTCGACGCGGGGCTCGTCGTGAAATCGGGACTGATGGTCGGCCTCGGGGAGGACGACGACGAGGTCGTCTCGACGCTCGCCGACTTGGCGAACGTCGGAGTATCGATAGCTACGATCGGTCAGTATCTGCGACCGAGCAGCAAGCACCTCCCAGTTGTTCGTTGGTGGACTCCTTCGGATTTCGCCCGTCTCAAATCAGTCGGAGTTGACCTCGGCATCCGCCACGTCGAGTCCTCACCGTTGACTCGCTCCAGCTATCACGCACGTGCCGCAGCAGAAGCCGTCTAGGCGACTTCTTTACTTAAGAGCGCTCCACTGACCAAGAGCGCTCCGTCGCTTAAGAGCGTTGCGCTATGTGTTCCGTCCAAGCGTTTCCGTCCCAGTAGCGCAGTGTGTTCGCAGCGCCGCTTGGATCGGGTAGCCAGTCGGCCGGCGTACCAGGAGGCGGCGCCGGAAGTGCGCTAAGTGGCGGAGCAGAAGGCGCCGGTTGGGGTCCTGGAACTTCCGAAGCGCCGGGTGAAACCGCCGATGCGCCGAATCCGGTGAATCCGTCACCTTGGCCGCCGGGCTCTGGCCCAGGAGTTGGAGCCGTCGCGTCGGGTTGAGCTTCTCTTGGCGCCTTAGGGGTCTTTGGAGCTTTGGCCGGGCCGTTCTTCTTCTTGTTCAACACGACGGCCGCGACGAGCAGACCGACGGCGACGACGATGATGACGATCTCGATGATGCCTGTAGTGCCCGAGAAAATACCCGCCAGCAAAGTTCTAGGCTCATTGATAAGTGCCACTATTGAGGTTCCCATAGCTTGCAAAGTAGTTCGCAATCACCCACAAGGTCAACGACCCCGTATAACGACCCCGTATTCCAGGCTGGACTTGGGCCAAAAGACATGGAGGTTCCTGAGGCAACGACTCCCCAACTTACCTCGTCTACCAGGAGATTAAGCTATCAGGAGACTGCCGTGATCGACCGTGAAACCCGTGGGTAACCGCGAGACTCTTAGGCGACGAAGTACTTCGCTTGGGGATGGTGGCAGATGATCGCGTCGGTCGTCTGCTCCGGTTCGAGCTGGAACCCTTCAGAGACGCTTACCCCGATCCGCTCGCTTTCTAAGAGTCGGGCAACCTTTGCGTTGTCGTCGAGGTTCGGACATGCAGGGTATCCCCAGCTGTATCTCCCCCCTCGGTACTGCTGGCGGAACAGCCCCGTCAACGTCGGGCCGTCTTCGTCGACGAAACCAAGCTCGGTTCGGATGCGCTTGTGCCAGTACTCAGCCAACGCTTCCGCCATCTCGACGCCCAGCCCGTGCAAGAAGAGATAGTTCTGATACTCCCCGGACTCAAAGAGGCGCGCCGTCTCTTCGGACACCCGTGGCCCCATCGTCACGAGCATGAACGACGCCCAGTCCTCGGCGCCGGATTCGAGTGGTTTGAAGAAGTCAGCGATTGAGAGCCACGGTTCTTTCGTCTGTCGCGGGAATTCAAATCTAGTCAGTTCCGACGACCGCGCTTCGTCTTCGAAGACGACGACCGCGTTACCGTCGCTATTGGCTGGAAAATGTCCGTACGCGACCTGTGGAACGAGTAGGTTCGCCTCCTTTGCTTTTGAGAGCTCTTCGCGCAACGTCGCCTTAACGCGCTCTTTGAAGGCGTCGTCGTCCTCCCCGTCTTGGGGCCGGAATCCCCATTGATTTCGAAACAGGGCGGTTAGATTGAGGTATTCGGCGATTTCATCCAACGCGATGCCTTTGGCCACCCTCGTCCCGATAAACGGTGGGACGAAAACCTGATTGTCCGTGACGACGCTCGGTGAGCGTCTCGGCAGACCCTCTAGAGAAGACGGGTCTTGTGGGTCAAGTCGACTCCTCCTTGGAACGTTGCGCTCTGATATCTCACGGCCGAAACTGGGATCGTCCGTGCCGGTCTTCTTGAGCTCGATGAGCTTGTCCATCGTTCTTAGGCCTTCGAAGGCGTCTTTGCCATAAAACACGCGCCCCTCGTATGTCTGACGGAGGTCGCGCTCGACGTAAGTCCTGGTAAGGGCTGCTCCTCCGAGAAGCACGGGTATCTCCGATAGTCCTCTGCTGTTCAACTCCTCCAAGTTCTCGCGCATGATCAAGGTGGACTTGACGAGCAGGCCACTCATTCCGAGCGCGTCAGCACGTTTCTCTTGTGCCGCTGCGATCATCTCTGATACTCCAACCTTTATCCCGAGGTTGACGACCTCGTATCCGTTGTTGGTCAAGATGATGTCGACGAGGTTCTTCCCTATGTCGTGCACGTCGCCTTTAACGGTTGCGAGAACGACCGTACCTTTCCCGCCCATGTCGCTCTTTTCCATGTGTGGCTCCAAGTAAGAGACGGCCGCCTTCATCGTCTCTGCGGACTGGAGGACGAAGGGAAGCTGCATCTCGCCTGACCCGAAGAGTTCTCCGACGGTCTTCATCCCTGAGAGGAGGAAGTCGTTGATGATGTCGAGAGCGCTATGGCCGTTTGAGAGCGCAGATTCAAGATCCAACTCCAGGCCGTTTCTGTCACCGTCGATTATCCGTTGTTCCAGGCGGCGCTCGACTGGCCAGTCGGCGTGCTCTTCGTGAGCCGGCCCGCCAGCCGATACACCTTCGAAGATGACGAGTAGCTCCGAGAGCGGGTCGTATCCCTCGTCGCGGCGGTCGTATATGAGGTCGAGGCAGACTTCACGGACTCGGTCTTCTATACGGTTCAACGGAACGATCTTCGACGCGTGGACGATTGCGGCGTCGAGACCCGCTTCTACGCACTCGTGGAGGAAGACGGAGTTGAGCGCTTGGCGGGCTGCGGGGTTGAGACCGAAGGAGACGTTGGACAGTCCAAGGATCGTAAACGACCCGGGCAGCTCCGCTTTGATGCGCCGGATTCCCTCTATCGTCTCTATCCCATCTCGTCGGCTCTCCTCCATGCCGGTCGAGAGTGGGAGCGCGAGCGGGTCGAACACAAGATCGCTCGCTTCGAGCCCGTAACGATCGACGGCGATTTCGTAGATCGCCTTCGCGGAGCGAAGCTTCCAGTCGGCGTCTCGTGCCTGGCCTTCCTCGTCTATGCAGGTACACACGACCGCCGCTCCGAACTCGCGGGCGAGGGCCAAGAAGGTATCCAGGCGAGTTCCCGCTCCGTCGCCGTCCTCTAAGTTCACGGAGTTGAGTATCGCCCTGCCGCCCAACCACTCGAGCGCGGTGCGTGCGACTTGACCTTCGGTAGTGTCCACCATCAGAGGCACGCTCGACTGTGTCGCGAACCGGCTCACCACTTCGTTCATGTCAGAAACCCCGTCCGCGCCCGTGTAGTCGACGCAAACGTCGATTACGTGAGAGCCTTCGCGGACCTGATCCTTCGCCATCGCGACACACGTGTCCCAGTCACTATCCAGCATCGCCTCTCGGAACCTCTTCGACCCGTTCGCGTTGGTCCGTTCACCGACCACCAGGAACGAGGTCTCTTGATGCAGCGGAACTGCCGTGTAAATCGAGGAGAGCGAAGGTTCATAGTGGACTTCACGGACACGAGGTTTGGCCTTCGCGCAACTCTCGACGACGGCTCTTAGGTGCGCGGGGGTCGTACCACAGCAGCCGCCGATCGCAGTTACGCCGAGCTCCGTTACAAATCGATGGAGAAACTCCGCTAGATCGTCAGGCGTCAAGTCGTAGTGCATCTTTCCGTCGACGACCGATGGGAGCCCCGCGTTCGGGAGCGATGAGATCGGCGCCCTGGAGCACCCAGAGAGGTAGCGCAACGGTTCACCCATCTCGGCTGGTCCGGTCGCGCAGTTGAGGCCGATGACGTCGACGGCCATCGCGTCGAGAGCTGCGAGAGCGGCGGCAATCTCGGTGCCGGGCAGCATCCTTCCCGTAAGCTCGATCGTGACTTGAGTCTGGATCGGGACTTGCCTGCCGACGGACTTCATCGCACGCCGACAACCGTTGATAGCGGCCTTTGCGCTCAGTAGGTCAAAGACGGTTTCGACCAAGAGAAGATCTACCCCACCAGCGAGGAGTCCCATAGCTTGGCGCTCGTACGAGGCGAGGATATCGCTGTAGGAGATCTGACCGAGGGTCGGAAACTTTGTCCCCGGACCGATGCTGCCGGCGACCCAACGGGGACTGCCCGGAGACGAGTACTCGTCGGCCACCTCACGAGCGAGCACCGCGGCCTTCTCACTAAACTCGTATGCCCTAGTCGCCAAGCCGTACTCAGCGAGGACGAGCGGAGACGAACCGAAGCTGTCGGTCTCGATGACGTCGACTCCAACGTCGAGGAACGATCGGTGGAGAGTCCTCACGACGTCCGGGCGGGTCTCGACGAGAACCTCGTTGCACCCTTCTAGCGCTTCGCCCCCAAAATCATCCGCCGTCAACTCAGCGAGCTGCAAGTTGGTACCCGTCGCACCGTCGAAGATGACCGCCCGATCTCTCAGCGCGGCAAGGTAGGCAGAACTATCGGGGTCCATGCGGCCGAGGACGTCAACGGAGTTCGTCATATGATAAGAGGCTACCTGCCACGTGGAGTGAGATCGGCACGATCGCCCGCTCGGGGACTCTGGAACTGGTTGCCGCTACCGGCGCAGAACTAACCAGGCAAGGACTAACCAGGCAAGGCTCTTTGTTCTCGTTGGAAGAGATGTCGACCAGATTTCCCAGTTCAACTTTGACAGAGTCGTGGGATGTAGCGTCTCTTCTGCCTTTAACGTTGACTATTCGAAGGAGCCAAATGTCGCGTCGTAAAGTTAGAGCAGCCCCGTCAATATGTGTCGCGACTGCACTCGTTGCTACCCCGTTCGTTGTACATGAGATGAGTGGTGGTGCTCACGCTGCAGCGCCGACACCTCCACTTCCGGCAACGCCGGTAGTGTTACCGCCAGCTTCAGCCCAGGGTGCGATCATTGCAGGACAAGAAGCACTTGACATTAGCAACACTGTTAACTCAGCCCGCAGGATCCTAGGTGTCAACTATCAGTACAATACGATCGACAATTCCGGTACTGAACCCGTTTTGAACATCTATGTAACAGGAGGAGTCCCGAGTCCTTCGAGCAACGCGTTCTTGGGTTCTCTCTCATCGTACATACGAGCACATACTGTCTTGAAGTCGGTGAAGTATACCTTTGCCCAACTGCGGGCGTTCGAGAACACCCTAGTGAGATACATGCAGGCTAACTTCCACAGCCCGGGCAATACGCCAACGAGCGACATGGCCATCTCCCTCGACACGCTGGACAACGCAGTAGAGGTGATCATTGACCATGCGGATGCGAAGTTCGTCGCTCAACTCCAGCCCCTTATTCCCTACGACGCTCTTCGGGTGCAGTGGAATGATTCCCTTCCTCCTTATTCAGGGTCCGGGACGAGCAATGCCTCACCTCCGACCGCGACGGCCCTCTCGGCGGCCGTGACGGCCCGTCGCCGTACGTCTCCAGGTGTGGGTGACTCCGGTGCAACGCAATACGACATTTATGCCCTTTTCGAACCGGTAGACGGTGTCCGTTGTTAGGGATAGTGTGGCGACTACTCCGTGATAGATCTCGCGAACCAGATGAACTCCAAAGGTGCCTTCGTAGCGACCGGCTTGGCGGGCTGGACGTCTACCCGTCGGCAGGGTGAGCCGGGCCACCCGCGGAAAACCCGGAAGCGCCGATGTAGGATTGTCGCCGGTGCGGATCTATACGAAGAAGGGCGACGACGGCACGACGGGCCTCCTCTACGGTGGCCGGGTGGCGAAGGACGCGGGGGCGATCGAGTTGAACGGCGCGGTGGATGAAGCCCAGGCGTGTTTAGGGGTTGCTCGTGCGCAGACCGAGAGAGGTGGGGAGCTCGACACGGTGTTGATCGACGTCGAGCGAGACCTCTACACGTTGATGGCCGAGGTCGCGACCGCTGAGTCAAATCGCGAGAAGCTGCGCCCCGGTGTTACGCTCGTAACCGAAGATATGGTCGAGAAGCTGGAACTTATGATCGACGCCGTCGCTACGAGATTTGAGATGCCGACCGAGTTCGTGATTCCGGGGGAGAGTCGCTGCGCGGCGGCACTCGACGTCGCTCGCACGGTAGTGCGCCGTGCAGAACGACAAGCGGTCGCGAACCGGACAGAAGGGTCGTTGGTCCAGAAGTACTTGAACCGTCTGTCGGACTTGATCTGGGCGTTGGCCCGTCTTGAAGAAGGAGACGGTCGTAGTCTGGCGCGGAGCTCTCCTGCTCGAACCGTGGAGGCCGAAGCTGAAGGGAGAATCGATGGCTCTTAGCGTTAAGGTGACGACGAGTGCCGAGCACGCACCGCCGGATCTCGTCGCAGTTGGTGTACCCGTCGTCGCGACGGGGAACGGGCCCGCGCTGCCTGAGGGGCTCCCACCGTCGGTGAGCGGGTTCGCTCTTCCAGAAACCCTCGACTCTCGTTGGTGTGAACGGCATCGCTTCAAGGCCAAAGTTGGCGAGGTCCTCGACCTCTACGGTTTAGAAGGTCCAGGCCGGCTCCTCGTCGGGCTCGGCGACGAAGAGTCCGTGGACGAAGAGTCGTGGAGGCGGGCGGCCGCTTCCTTCGTGAGAGCTAGCGGAGCAGGTGGTAGGGCGTTGCTCGTCGTCCCGCAGGGTTGCATGGGTCTAGCGCCCGCGGACCTCGGAGACGCTGTTACGGTCGGAGCGATCCTCGGCAGCTATCGGTTTGACTCCTACAGGTCGAAACGAGACTCGAACCCCTCGACCGTTGAGAGACTCGACGTGTGTGCGGGGCCGCTCGACGAGGTAGAAGGTGGGGTCCGACGTGGCACGATATTTGCCGCCGCGACGTCGTTCGCAAGGGACCTCGTGAACACTCCTCCAAGTGACCTGACCCCACTCTCACTCGCGGCGAAGATCAACGAGGTGCTCAGCCACAAAGAAGGCGTCACGCTCCAGGTGTGGGACGAGGAGCGGATCGCAGATGAACGACTCGGCGGGCTCGTCGGAGTTAGCCGGGGTTCCAATGAGAGCCCGCGGCTTCTTAGGGCGGACTACACGCCGAAGAACCCGGTTGAGGTAAACGGCCGGATCCCTTATATCGCGTTGGTTGGCAAGGGGATCACGTTCGACTCGGGCGGTCTCTCGTTGAAGACCGCGGAGGGGATGACGACGATGAAGACCGACATGAGTGGAGCGGCCGTCGTAATGGCGGTCCTGTCGGCCTGCTCGGATTTGGACGTCCGCGTCCGGGTCAGCGCGATCGCACCCGTGACCGAGAACATGCCCGGCGGCAGCGCGATCAAACCCGGTGACGTCGTCACGATTCGTAACGGTAAGACGATCGAGGTGCTAAACACCGACGCGGAAGGCCGCCTCGTGCTCGCCGACGCACTCGTGCTCGCGACCGAGCTACTCCCGGACGCGATCGTGGACGTCGCGACGCTCACCGGCGCGGCGGTCGTCGCTCTTGGAACCGAGATCGCGCCGATATTTGGCACCGACGCCGCACTCGTCGACCAAATCTGTATGGCGTCGAAGCGATCCGGTGAGAAGCTCTGGCGGATGCCGTTGCCCGACGAGTACCAAGACCACATCGACTCTGAAGTCGCGGACATGAAAAACGTGGGAAAGCCGGGCCAAGCCGGTTCGATCGCTGCGGCGCTACTGCTAAGGGAGTTCACCGGCGACGGCGCGTGGGCCCACTTGGATATTGCAGGTCCCGCAAGATCTTCCGAGCTCGTGGGATACAACCCCAAAGGTGGTACAGGCTTTGGAGTTAGGACGCTCTTGGAACTGCTCTCTCGCTACGGAGAACCGTCAGATGATGGCTGAGCCGCGACGACTTGTGTGACCTCTGTGTGGCGTGCAACCGCCCACGACGCAGACTCGAAGGACAGTGCAGGGTGTATGCCCCAACTGAGGAGTTTGCGTTCCACTCGCTGCAGGTCGTCGCCGAGCGCGACGAGGTCAAGAGCGAGGAGCCTCGAGCGACGCCTGATCGCCGGGAGGGTCGCAGGACTCTCCGAGTCCAAGAACCAACCGCGGTGGAGCTCTTGTAGAGACACCGGAAGCCGCGCGAGCTGGCGAAGCGGGATAGGTGCGAGGGATCGGCGGAATTCGACTCTGCGCTCACCCTTATCGCGTGCGACGCCGAATCGAACGCATCGCGCGAACGCTCTGTGGAGCGGAGCGTGGCGGCTTTCGATCCCGCCGAGGCCGATCTCGAGCGCGGTTTCCTCGAGGTTGAGCTCGAATCCGTGCGTGTCGGAGTCAAAGTGGTGTGCGACGCGCCGGAGCAGCCACGTCGCGGACGGACCGAGTACGGGGAGCCAGAACGTCTCTGTGTAGAGTGAGCGAGGGTCGATGCCGAAGCGCTCGACGTCGGGGTCTTCCCACGGGGCGATCGCCAACGTGTTCGTCGACGGGAATCCGTCGGGCAGCCAGTAACTCTTGCCTAGAGGAGGTCGGATAGTCGCGATATTGGTCATGCCAACATCTTTGACGTTAGACCTTGCCGATTACCTTGCCGACCTCAACGGTGCGGATCATCGCCGTGCGGGGACGCTTGAGCGACGTCGAGCGACGATCAGCTCCGTCGGCGTGTCCGATGAGCACCGCGCCAAAGACCCTCCACTCGCAAGGTATCGCGAGATCCTTCAAGAGTGCGCGCTCACCTCGGAAGTTTCCCAAGAAACACGCTCCGAGGTTCTCGTTCGTCGCCGCGAGCAAAACCGCCATCGTCGCCGCTCCGGCGTCTGAGAACCAGTACGGGATCGGCCACGCCGCCTCGCCGCCACCCCCGGGGGGTGGACCCAAACCCGAAGACGCCTTGTCGGTCTCCCCGTAACGTTGTACGTAAGCTGCCGGAGAGACGAGGCAGATGAGGATCGCAGGTACCCTAGAGAGTCCCGGCCATCTCGGTGAGCTCTCCCGCCACTTCTCCGTCGTCGAATGCTCCCAGTAGACACGAGTCTCCTCGGGGCCGTTCAGGAACAGCCACGTGACCCCTCGAGTGTTACCGGCGGTCGGCGATCTTTCGGCGAGGTACACGAGGTTCTCGATCGTCTCCAAGTCCAGTGGTTCAGACGAAAAGCTCCTCGTCATCTTGCGTCTCATCACGACTTCTTCGAACTCCACGGTTCGAACTCCTCTCGCCTCGTCTTTGCCGTGCCCTTCGATCGACTCGGCGCTACATCCTCGGCCAGTGCACGGCGTGCGGTAATGTTGACCTAGATGGTAGGGTTTATCAAAAGAAACGCAACGCTGGAGGAACACAATGCCCACGCCGAGGGAGCTAGTCAACAGAGTTAAGGCAACTATCAAAGAGGTCGACACCGCGACGGCGGAGAGCTTGATCGCTAAAGCGATCTTCTTGGACGTCCGTGAGCCCGACGAATACGAGCAAGGCGCACTGCCGGCCGCCGTGCACCTTCCGAGGGGGTTCCTGGAGTTCCAGGTGGAGGGAAAGATCCCCGACAAAGACGCGCCGATCGTCGTCTACTGCGCGGCCGGCCTCAGATCCGCGCTCGCCGCCAAGACGCTCGCCGACCTCGGCTACAGTAACGTCGTATCGATGGACGGTGGGTTCAACCGCTGGAAGGACCAAGGCAGGCCGTGGTCGACCCCCCGGACGCTGAGCGCGGATCAAAGAAACCGCTACCAGCGCCACCTCCTCCTGCCCGAGGTCGGTGAGGCGGGTCAACAAAAGCTGCTCGACTCGCGAGTCCTGCTCTTGGGCGCCGGTGGTCTCGGCTCACCGGCCGCTCTCTATCTCGCCGCCGCCGGCGTCGGGACGTTGGGCGTGATCGACATGGACGTCGTAGACGCGTCGAACCTCCAGCGTCAGGTGATCCACTCGATGGAGCGAATCGGCGAGCGCAAGGTCGACTCCGCGAAGAAGACGATTACGGCGATGAATCCCGACGTCGACGTCGCAACCTACGACGTCCGGCTCGGCGCGGACAACGTTCTCGATATCATCGACGGATACGACGTGATCTTGGACGGGACCGACAATTTCCCGACGCGTTACCTCGTCAACGACGCCTCGTTGCTAAAGAGGATCCCAGTCGTCCACGGCTCGATATTTCGTTTCGAAGGTCAAGTCACGGTCTTTGACCCATACAACGGCCCATGTTATCGATGCATGATCCCCGAGCCCCCACCGGCCGAGCTCGCGCCGTCCTGCTCGGAGGCCGGCGTCCTCGGAGTCTTGCCGGGAATCGTCGGATCCATCCAGGCGCTCGAGACTATCAAGGTCCTCTTGGGGCTCGGCCAGACGCTCGTTGGACGGTTGCTCGCCTACGACTCGTTGGACGAGTCGTTCAGGACCTTCAACGTACGCCGTGATCCAGAGTGCCCGGCGTGCGGTCACGACGCCGGCGAGATCATCATCGCAGAGTACGACGAGCTCTGCATGCCACATCGCCACTGAATCGCCGCTGAGCCGATTGGGGTCGCCGACCGGGGTCGCCGACTGGGGTTGCAAATCTCGTCTCACAAGTTCAAAACGGTTTGGGGAACGGCTCAGTAGGGAGATCGCCGTCGAGGCGGTATCCTGAAGGGATGAGAGAGAGCACGAGCAGGTCCGTCGAGCGAAGAACCGACTCAGGGATAGAGATACGGCCCGTATACACGCCGGGCGAACTCGACGGGTGGGATCCAGAGGAGAAGTTGGGCCTACCCGGAGAGTACCCCTACACCCGCGGCGTCCACCCTCAGATGTACCGGCAGCGGCTGTGGACGATGCGCCAGTACGCCGGGTTTGGCACAGCTGAGTCAACGAACGAGCGGTTCAAGTTCCTCCTCGACGCCGGGCAGACCGGCTTGTCGTGTGCTTTTGACCTCCCGACCCAGATGGGTTACGACTCGGACCATCCCCGGGCCGAAGGCGAAGTCGGAAAGGTCGGTGTCGCGATCGACTCCCTCGCCGACATGCGCCTCCTCCTCACGGGCCTGCCGCTCGACAAGGTGACAACGTCGATGACAATCAATTCGACGGCCGCGATCCTCCTGCTTCTCTACGAGCTCGTCGCGTCGGAGCAAGGAGTGCCCGGCAACGAAATACGAGGAACGATTCAAAACGACATACTGAAAGAGTACGTCGCACGGGGGACCTATATCTACCCTCCCCGCCAGTCGATGCGACTCGTCGTCGACACGTTTTCGTACTGCGCACAGAACCTTCCCCAATGGAACACAATTTCAATCTCCGGTTACCACATCCGCGAGGCCGGCTCTACCGCCGTTCAAGAGGTCGCCTTCACCTTGGCCGACGCAATCGCCTACGTCGAAGCGGCGCTCGCCGCCGGACTCGACGTCGATGATTTTGCGCCGAGGCTTTCGTTCTTCTGGAACGCGCACAACAACTTATTCGAAGAGATCGCGAAGTTTCGCGCCGCGAGGCGGATCTGGGCGCGGATCATGACGGATCGCTTCGGCGCAAAAGACGATCGCTCCAAGGTCTTGCGATTCCATACCCAGACCGGTGGTTCCACTCTTACGGCCCAACAACCCGAGAACAATATCGTCAGGGTGACGCTCCAGGCGCTCGCCGCCGCTCTCGGCGGGACCCAGAGCCTCCACACGAACGGATTCGACGAAGCCTTGGGGCTTCCGACCACGAAGGCCGCGAAGGTCGCACTTCGAACCCAACAGATCATCGGCTACGAGTCGGGAGTCGCGGACACCGCCGACCCGCTCGCAGGTTCCTACTTCGTCGAGTCGTTGACCGACGAAGTAGAAAAGGGGGTCCTTTCCTATCTGGATCGTATCGACGAGATCGGTGGGGCCGTCGCCGCGATCGAAGCGCGGTTCATGCAAGACGAGATCGAGACGGCGGCCTACGCTTATGCGAAGGCGATCGACGACGACGAGAAGATAGTCGTCGGCGTGAACAAGTTCGTCGACGAAGGAGGAGAAGCCGCTGAAGTCTTTCCGATCGACGTCGAACTCCAGCGCTCCCAAGTCGAGCGCACGCGCAGAGTTAGACTCGAGCGAGACGACGAAGGAGTCTCAAGAGCTCTAGAAGACGTGCGGGCCGCCGCCAGAGGGACTCAGAATCTCTTGGTGCCAATGAAGGTCGCTCTCGCGCGGATGGCGACTTTGGGTGAGGTCTCCGACGTGCTCCGTGAAGAGTTCGGGCTATACGTACCGAGTTCCTAACGTTAGGTTCCCAGCGTTAGGTTCCCAGCGTTAGGTTCCCAGTCTTAGGTGGCGCTCATCTGCGTGTCGCGGCCTCGATGAGTTCTCGACGAGTCACCTCTGAAGATCCCGCGTCAACTGCGGTCCACGCCATAGCGAGCGCCGCGTCACGAACCGCCTCGTCGGCCGAGGGTGCGACGCACGCGTTCGCAAACTCGCTTTGATGGTTGACCGCTCCGTTCGTCTCGATCGCGATGAGCGGGTGGATGCTCGGTATCGTGAGTGAGACGTTTGCCATGTCCGTCGATAGCGTCGGTCCTGGTATGCCTTCGTCGTCGAGCGCGAAAGTTCGGCCCAACGACTCAGCGTTCTCTCGGTAGAGCCGTATCAACGTAGCGTTAGTCTCCATGTGGGAGTAGGTCGGCGACACCTCTTGGAACGTGACCGAGCAACCCGTCGCGAGCGCCCCCGCCTCGAAACATCTCTTGACGCGTGCATCTACGTCGGCGACCTGGTCAACTGTTGGAGCACGACACATGAAGTGTCCCGTCGTCGAGCCGGGGATGACGTTTGGCGCCTCCCCACCGTCGGTCACGATACCGTGAACCTGCTCTCCGGGGTGGAGATGCTGGCGAAGGTGCGCGACGCCAACTTGAGCAATCGTCATCGCGTCGCCGGCGTTGACTCCTTCCCACGGAGCGGCGGACGCGTGGGCTTCTTTCCCTTTGAACTCCACGATGAAGTGGGTAACCGCGAGGACCTGTGGAACGAGGAAGTCGATCGGGGCCGGATGGACCATCATCGCTACGTGCACACCGTCGAACCCACCTCGTTTAAGCATTAGGATCTTCCCGCCGCCGCCCTCCTCGGCGGGGGTTCCCAACACCCGGACCGTTATCCCCAGCTCATCGGCTACGGACGAGAGCGCAATTCCAGCCCCCAAGGAGCTCGCCGCGATCACGTTGTGTCCACACGCATGTCCGATTCCAGGTAGCGCGTCGTACTCCGCACACAGAGCTACCTCGAACTCCCCGGAGCCCGCGGTAGCACGAAACGCGGTCGGTAGGTCGCAAACGCCCTCTTCTACAGCGAACCCGTTGCGTTCGAGCAGGTCCACGCAGCCCCTCGCGGACCAGCTCTCTTCAAAGCGCAGTTCAGGGTGTTCGTGGATTCCGTGGCTCAGATCCACGAGGTCCCCTAAGGTCGCTTCGAGTGCCTCACGGACCGTCTGCTTCAGTATCGCCGACGAGTTTCGCGAAACTCCGTCTGAGCTTCCACGTGTCCCCATCTTCGGCGCCTCCCGTTCTCGCTAGTCGATTACCGCGACTACGTCACCGCTCCCGACCGAGTCGCCCGCCTCGACTCTAACCTCTTTCACCACTCCCGCCTTCTCCGCGTTGATCGAGTTCTCCATCTTCATCGCCTCGAGGACGCAAACGGTCTGGCCCACCTCTACCTGATCTCCCGCCGATACGAGGACCTTTACTATCGTGCCTTGCATCGGAACCGCGACCGAACCCGAACCGGTAGCCTCCCGCGCACCGTGTGTCCCGTGCCGACTCGATCCGGCGCGTCTCGCCGGTTTGCCGGCCGACCCGGCCGACCCTGCCGACCCAGGCGGACCGCCTTGATCGTCAGTGACCGGCAGCCACAGTCGTACTTGGTACCGGCGCCCGTTCACCTCGGCGGTTACGTCGTGTTGGGTTCTCGGCAGCGCTTCGCTGCCCGACCCCTCACCACCCGAGCCCTCGCGACCTGAGCCCTCGCGACCTGAGCCGGACGCGTCTGCAGGAGGGGTGGTCGCGATTCGAGTTGTGTGAGATGCGAGATCGGTCAGATCTAAGACGTCTTCTACCCACTTCGTCGAGTGCTTCGCCTCGGCAAAGTCGCCGTGGGAGAGTATCGCGATGTCGGCGGGGATCGTCGTTGCGACCCCCTCGATACGCGTCTCTCCGAGCGTCCTGAGCATCCGGCGGCGAGCGGACTCACGATCAGGGGCCCAAACGACCATCTTTGCTATCAAGTTGTCGTAGAACTGGCTTATCGTGTCTCCGGCCTCGTAGCCACTGTCGATGCGAACTCCGGGGCCGGCACCTGGCTCGAATCTCGTAATCGTGCCCGGAGACGGGGTGAAGCGGCCGCCGGTTGGGTCCTCTGCGTTTATTCTCACTTCGATAGCGTGGCCATGCCTTTGGACGTCATCTTGGCCAAACCCGAGTGGTTCACCAGAGGCAATTCTTAGTTGGAGAGCGACGAGGTCCAACCCCGTGACGAGCTCGGTGACAGGGTGCTCCACCTGGAGCCTCGTGTTCATCTCCAAGAAGTAGAACTCACCGTCTTGGTAGAGGAACTCGACTGTTCCCGCGTTCACGTATCCACACGCCTTCGCGGTCTTGACGGCGGCTTCTCCCATCTGAGCGCGGATATCGTCCGGGAAGTCGGCGGCCGGGCTTTCCTCGATCAGTTTCTGATGGCGACGCTGGCACGAACAGTCGCGCTCGCCGAGCCACACGCAGTTGCCGTGGGCGTCGGCGATGATCTGCATCTCGACGTGTCGTGGCCAGGGCAGGTATCGCTCGACGTAGACCTCAGAGCGCCCAAAGTAGGCCTGTGCCTCGCGTTGGGCGGACTCCATAGCCTCACTCGCCTCCGCCGCGGACGTAACTACCTTCATCCCCCTTCCCCCACCGCCGAACGCCGCCTTTATTGCGACCGGCCAACCGACCGACTCTCCGAACTCGACGATCTGAGAGGGCGACTCGAGCGCCTCGGAGCGCCCCGGGACTCCCGACACCCCGGCTCTCTCCGCCGCAATTCGCGAACTTATCTTGTCACCCATGACCTCGATCGCTTCTGGTGGAGGGCCAATGAACGTGACCCCACGCTCGGTGATCGCCCGCGCAAAGTCGACGTTCTCAGAGTAGAACCCGTAGCCAGGATGCACGCTGTCCGCTCCGCAACGATCGAGTACCGACAGGATTGAGTCGGTGTTCAAGTAACTCTCCGCCGCGCTCTGCCCTCCGAGCGCGTAGGCCTCGTCGGCGATTCGGACGTGCAACGCTTCGCGGTCGAGGTCGGAGTAGACGGCCACCGTCGTGATACCCATCTCCCGACAGGTTCGCGCAATTCGCACTGCGATCTCTCCACGGTTGGCGATGAGAACCTTCTTGAGCACTTCTTAGCCTTTCGATCCGACTGTCATTGGTTAGTACCGGTTGACGCTGTGTTCCTTGGTGCTGTCTTCCTTGGTGCTGTCTTCCTTGGTGCTGTGTCCCTCGATCCTGCGTTCCTTGATGCTGGGTCTAGACCCCGACTGCGGTATTCGCGCTTAGAGTTGGACTCGTGGCGAGACAAGGGTTCAAAAACATTATTTCGTTCAAGACCATTGACTCTACCAACCGATACTTGCTTGATCAGGCTACCCGAGGAGCACCCGAGGGTACGGTAGTCGTCTCAGAGCACCAGACGTCTGGGCGAGGACGCCTCGATCGGCGCTGGGAGGCAGAACCGGGAACGTGCCTTCTCGCATCAGTGCTGGTAAGGCCAGTTATCTCCCAAGTGGACCTCCATTTTTGCACGACAGCGATAGCGCTGTCAGCGCTGGATGGTTGTAGGGCGGTGTGCGGGGTGGAGCCGGCGATAAAGTGGCCAAACGACCTCGTGGTTCGAGATCGGAAGTTGGCCGGGATCCTCGCGGAGTCAGACCCGACCGCCCCGGGAGGGAAAAAAGGTTCGATCGCCGTCGTGATCGGGATAGGCCTGAACGTTTCCTGGCCGGGACCCCCAGAGGCCGGTGGCACGAGCGTTCTCGCGGAGATGAAAGATAACGACGGGAGCGGAGACGAGATCCTGGAGTCAGCGACCGGCGAGATAACTCGCCAGCTCCTCGACGCGATTCTTGACGCTTTCGAACCCAGGGTCTTGAAACTCCAGAGACCCGCTGGGCGTAACTCCCTGCTTCAAGAGCATAGAGCGAACTGCGTGACCCTCGGTCGTCGTGTTCGTGTCGAACTGGCGAACGGCTTTGTTGAAGGAGATGCCGTAGGGATATCAGACGGTGGTTGCCTGGTCGTGGAGTCCGGTCGGCGAATCGAAGTTGCGTCGGGGGACGTCGTCCACGTGCGTCCCTCCTGAGTGAAACCGGAAAAGACCGACCAGCCCGGCGGGGGCTTGCGCTCGCCGTCTTGGTCAGACCGTTTTTCACAGCAAGACCCGGCAGTAGCGGGGTGATAAAGTATGGTTATGCCGGTTACCTATGAGGTAACACCAGACCACAAGGCTCTCTACAACAAGAAAACTCTGAGAGAGTGGCTGGGTACAGTCGTTAGCGACCTCGTTGGTGCACTCGATCCCGTCCAAATATATCTCTTTGGCTCACTTGCGTGTGGTGACGACAACGCCGATAGCGATCTTGATCTCTTGGTTGTATACGATCAGCTAAGAGACGACGAGATATGGCCGCTGATAGTTGAGTCTCGTAGAGCGATAACCGCACCCGTCCCCCACGACGTGTTGGTTACCGACTTGGCTCGTTACCAGTTCAACCAGCAGAGACTCTGGCACATAGAACACCAAATAGCAAAGACTGGTGTCTTGGTATACGAGCGAGCACCGAGAGTACCAAAGGAGCGCTACATGCATCCTCCTCCCCCCGATATAGCCAAAGACACCGGGTGGCTTCTTGCAAGGGCCAGAGAAGACTTGATGTGGGCTACGTCTGATTTTGCGAGAGAGAGCGGAGACAAGCGCAACGCCTGTTTTCATGCCCGGCAGGCGGCCGAAAAGTCGTTGAAGGCGGTGTTAGTTGCACAAGAGATTGAGCCTCCATTAACCCACGATCTCCAGGAACTGGTAGGAAAGCTTCCGAGCAACTTTGCGGCGCCCTTTGACAAGGCGGGCCTTCACTCTCTCACTGTTTGGGCCGTCGGAGGCCGTTATCTGGCCGACGTACCTGACCAGACCGCGTCCCGCAAGCCCCTGGCTTCAGCCCTGGGGTCGAGGGACACTGGCGGCAAAGCCGCCACAGAACCAAGGTCAGCGTTGGTGACACACCCTCGTTGTAGAGTGGTGCCGATGGCAAAGCAGTCCTATAGATCAAGCCGCAATGTAGTCTATTCGTCGAAGTGTCACGTGCTCTGGCGCCCGAAATATCGCCGGCAAGTCCTGGCGGGGCGCGTCGAAGAGCGGTTCACCCAGA
>JAJYQJ010000075.1 GCA_021794655.1 Actinomycetes bacterium
GACGCGTTGGTCCGTCACGGACAGCTCGACTCGACTCACCTCCCAAGGGGATTCGAGGCCCAACAGGTAGCGGTAGAGTTCGGTATCTTGCATGCAGCCATCTTCGCGATCTATCCCTCCTATCTTCCAGCGAACACCCGTTCGGCTATTTCACCCACGAAATTCCCAGATGCGCCGGCTTTAGAAAGACCATCGCAGGTGAGTTCAGCGCTGTGTACTGCCTTAACCTGCGTGGGAACCAACGCACCTCGGGGGAGACCTCGCGGCGAGAGGGCGGGAAGGTCTTCGGCTCGGGCAGCCGGACCCCGGTTGCAATCACCGTTCTCGTAAAGAACCCAGAACACACTGGCGGAGCGGTTATCCACTACCACGACATCGGTGACTACCTCTCCCGAGAGGACAAGCTCTCCAAGGTGACCACCTTTGCCGACATCTCCGCTGTCCCCTGGGAAGAGATCATCCCGAACGCAGCGGGCGACTGGGTCAACCAGCGAAGCGAGCTGTTTCAGACGTTCCAGGCACTCGGGGACAAGAAGAACAGCGCTCAACTCCCGATATTCGACACCTACTCCCTCGGTGTCGTGACCAACCGTGACGCGTGGGCGTACAACTTCTCCCGTGAAGCGTTGCTCACGAACATGGATAAGACGATCGACGTGTACAACGCGGAGCGGGCTCGCTTCTCACAACTCCTCAAGAAACCCGCAGTCGACAGCTTCGTCGACACCGACCCGACCAAGATCAGCTGGGACGGAACGCTCAAGTCGGAGCTCCGCAAGGACAAGCCTGCCGCGCTCGACCCGGCGAAGGCCGTCCCCTCGATGTATCGTCCGTTCACCAAGCAGTGGCTCTACTTCGACCGCCAGTGGAACAACAGGGTATACCTTCAACCCTCGCTCTTTCCGACCCCCGAGCACGAGAACCGAGTGATCGCCGTGTCAGGGTCAGGGACACGATCGCAGTTCTCGGCAATCATGACGGACTCGGTTCCCTGCCTTCATCTTGCTGACGCCTCGAACGGCAGCCAGTGCTTCCCCCGCTACCGCTACGCAAAGGTCGACGACACCGGCTCCCTATTCGCCGGCGACGGCGGCTACGAGCGCCACGACGCGATCTCGACTCGCACCCTGGAGCGCTACCGGCAACGCTACGGTGCAGACGTCACAGCAGACGACGTCTTCTACTACGTCTACGGGATCCTCCACTCCCCGGAGTACCGGACGCGTTTTGCGGCAGACCTTGGAAAGATGATCCCGCGTATCCCGATGGTCGAGTCGTTTCGTGAGTTCACGTCGGCCGGTCGCCGCCTCGCGGATCTCCACGTCGGATACGAGGCGGTCGACCCCTTCGAACTAGACGGGATGCCGGATGCGGGTGCTGACCCAAAGTGCTTGTATGTTGAAAAGTTGCGGTTCGCCGGCGGCGGCCGTGCGGCGGATAAGTCGACGATCGTCGTGAACCGCTACGTCACGCTCTCTCGCATCCCACAAGACGCGTACCGCTACGACGTCAACGGGCGCTCCGCGATCGAGTGGATACTCGACCGCTACCAGCTGAAGGTGGACAAGGACTCAAAGATCGCAAACGACCCGAACACGTGGTCCGACAACCCTCGCTACATCGTAGAACTCCTAGCGCGAATCGTGCGGGTGTCGATCGAGTCAGTTGAGATTATCGACGCGCTCCCCACGCTCGGGATATAGGCGGATGGATCCTCCCTCTTCTGGAGCCATGCCGGACAAGATGATGAAGGTCTTCCACGAGATGCTCGCCGGCAAGACCAGCGAAGATCGAGACCAGCTGATCGCTAAGCTGAGCGATTCAACGAAAGCCTTACCCTCGATGAGCGATCTGAGGACCATCGGAGAAGAGTTCTGGGAGTACTTCACGTCGGTCGATCTCAGTGTCGGCGACAGTCAGCCCCATGTCCAACTCGTGGCCTGGGGTTGGCTGGCACAAGCTTTTCGCCAAGCCCGCGCTGCCTTTCTCCTATGCGACGCTGGATTCTCGGACTCTGCACCAGCGAACGCCCGTGCCGCCGTAGAACACGGTGTCTACCTGGCGCTCTTGGCGAGCGTCAGAGATAAAGAGTTGGTACTCGACAAGCTCGAGAGTACGTTCTTGAAGAACACTGACCGACTCAGGGATAGCGGCACCACCAACGAGGACCAGTCGGAGCTAATCCAAGCGTTGTTGGAGGTGTTGCCTGATATTACGCCAAACGACGGGACGGGCTGGGTGACCGTGTTTGAACAAGTTTGTAAAAAGCTGGAGACCGGAGAGGATGTATACGAATACTGGAGGCAACTGTGCGCGATGATCCATCCAGGGTTCGTAAGTGCGGGACCGTTCGTGGTGTCCTCGGTAGATGTTGATACCTGGGAGGTACCAGAGAGGCTCTCTCGTGAGCCGATGGATTCCCCCGACTCACGAGGCATTCTTCAAATGGCGATAGGAGGCTGCGCCTGGGCTGCTTGGGCAGCAGAGAGTCTGTTTGACTCGATCAGTTTCACCGGTAGCCTTCTGGAGGCCAAGGTCCGTCGATTAGCCTTCATCCCGCTGGAGCTGAAGCAGTCCAAGTAGCAGTTCGTCGAAGATGGGGTGCCTCGGGGGCTTCAAGAACGCTTAGATTACTCTCGTGCGGTGTTTTCGACAAGGTGCCAGTCTGCTGCTGTCGATCAGTACAACAAGATCACTTTCTTTAATGCGCCCAAAGCCTGCATCGAGCGTCACTAAAGAGGTTCTCATAATACAGTGACATTCTGGTCATAGCTTGAGGCCACAGTGCCGCAGGAAGGCGAAGCAGAGGTCGGCGTCGTCTCCGATACGATCGAGCCCCTTGTCAGCAAAGACGGCAGCCTCCTCGATCGTGTCGGGGCATAGGTTGGCCAGTTCACTTGGCCCCTGAGGTTGCCCCAAATCAGCTCGACAGGGTTGAGATCGTGCCCGTAGGCTGGGAGCTGTTCAACGACGAGCCAGCTTCGTTGCTCAGCGATCCATGCTTTCATAACCTTGGAGCGATGCGACGGCAACCCGTCCCAGATCAGCGTGAGCTTGTCGTCACCAAGATGTTCGTGGAGATCTTCGAGGAACTCGATGAGCGAGACGTCGTTGTAGGCGCCAGGTCGCATGTTAAAAACCAACCAAGCATCTGAGCCATCGGGGGCAAAGCCAACCGCGGCCGACATGGAGAGCCTCTTCCAGTTGAAGCGATGGCGCAGTACCGGGGTCTCTCCCTTGGGGGCCCAGGTTGCCCTCACCGAGGGGAGGAGGCTGAACCCGCTCTCGTCTTGGAAGCAGATCGCCGCCTTTCTGCGTCTGGCGTTTTTTTTACACGGGGCCAGTCCTCTTTGACCCATCGGAGGATAGCTTCGTCGTTGCGTTCGACTGCTCTACGGGCGGGCCGCTGGCGACTCCAGCCCATCTGGCGCAGGATGCGCCACACATGGCTCTGATGGTACGCCACGCCGGTCTCAGCTTCGATAACCTCGCCCACCCGAGCCAGGGTCCACATGTCGGTCGCATAGCCATTGGCTAACGGCCCTTTCTTGAGCTGACGCTCTACGCGACGCAGGTCGCTCTGATCGAGCTGGGGTAGTCGGCCCGCTCGACCCGCACCACGAAGGGCTTGAATACCCCCAGATCGCCAATCAGCGTGCCAGCGACTCACACTCTGGCGCGACACCTCGAGTTCGCGCACCACATCAGCCTGAGTCTTGCCTTGGCGGAACAGTTGGGCGGCCCGCTTGCGGCGGCGCTCCATAGCGTCGAAGTCGCGAGGGGCTCCGGTACGGAGCATTGCCATGACCACCAAGAACAGCGCACGTGTGAGAAGCATGCCAACAGTATCCCACCGTGGCAACCGAATGTCACTGTATTATGAGAGCCTCTTTAAGAGGGTGGGTCGCTACGTAGCGGCGGAACTCTCTCACCTCCGCGCGGGTGTTAGGCATAATGGTGAGGAAGCGCCCAGCGTTGGAGTCGATGTAGTCCATAGCGTCTCGGTTGCAGAGCTTCGAGTCGCTCACATAGAGAACGGTTGTCCTTCCTGCGAGCACACAGCAGGACTTCCAGGTCTCGACGTGGGTTGGGTCCTCAGACGTGTTGCCATCGGCGAGGCGGTAGGTGATCGGCACGTTGTGATCCGAGGAGATCGTGAGCAGCCAGATGAGCTGGGCAAGGTCCGGGCGTTCCTTCGCGTGGCCAAAGCGGACGCGTGGCGCTGTAGGCGAGTCCCCGACACAAGAGCTGTACGCGCCTTGCATCGACAGGGTGGTTGCGTCGTTATGGAGTTCATCGAGTGCGATCTGAAACGTGGAGATAGCCTCACACATGAGCTTTGTCAGCATCGAGGCTCGATCCGCCCGGAACAAAGCGTCAAGAGCGCGTCCCAGCCTGTCGTCGTTCAGCGTCTCGAGTTCTTCGTTTGTAAGACCGAGTAAGCCAGCCTCCCGGTCCGACACCCACTCGCTGATCTTGTAGACCGGCGCACGCTCGACAACGAGGCTTTTAAGCAGCACGAGTAGCGGCGCAGAGTAGGGCAGGGCCGCTCGTGGGTCGCCTGGCACGTACTCCTTGAATAGCTCTTCGAGTCTAAGACGTGAGATGAAGTGGTTGATGAGCGGCAGTGCTCCGATCCGGAGTTCTTTGAGCGATGTGTTGTCGATGTCGACGAGCCTGGCCATAGAACCTCCCTTGACGAGTACCCCAGAGTGTAGTACTCTAGGGTCCTAGGATCAAGGATTACCGACATGGACCACGCACTACGACCAAACGCCAAAGACGACGCGGAGCGCCGACGAATAGAGGCCGCGCTCAGTGAGGCAGGGTTCTGCCTGCCCGGCAGCGTAAATGACGAGCGCTCCCGCTGTGGCAAGGCGAACTGTCGTTGCAAGGCCGACCCAGCGGTCCTCCACGGTCCCTACCACCACTGGACGCGCAAGATAGACGGCAAGACCGTCGGTCGCTACCTCACCGACGAGCAGCTCGAACGCTACGCAGGCTGGTTCACAAATGCTCAGCGAATCCGGCAACTCCTCACCGAGCTAGAGACGCTCTCACTGCGGATCGCCGAGCAGGCTGAGGGATGGGAACCCCAGGCGCCTCCCACTGGGCGCAGGCCCAGGACCGACGCTAAGCGATCGGCGACCAGCACCAAGCGCCAGCAGGCAAAACGATGAGTGCTCGACCGGTTGGACGACCGCCTACGTAATTGGGGAGATATCCGTCAGGCAACCTGCGGAAAGAGAGTTGTTGGAAACGTAGCGTTCATTCCAAAGGTTGCGTTTCGTGGCTACGGGCCAGCTGGCTTTGATCTGGGAATTAGCGCCGTCATATCTGCGATAGGATTTGCGCTCATCACCATCGGATTCTGGAACGCGGGAGTTGTCCTGGGCGCTAGGGGAATGACCAGTCAGCGGGAGCAGGGGGCAGGAAACGAGGAAGGGCTGGAAAGAATCGAAATTAGTGATTAGGGACTCCGCGTTCATAAAGGATGACGACGGAGACGCTGGTTGACGTGTGAGCATGAGACAGGTCCGAACTTACTCCGACACGGTGTTCTCTTATGGCGCTCTCGCTGGCTTAACGGGCGGTGAAGTATTACAAGTTCGTCGAGCCAGTTGGCCTTTGAATCTATCTGCCAACCAGTTGACAGCCGTTTGAGAGGCCGCCGCAACGGCGCCTCGGTGGGTGACCTTGGGCATCCACAACACCGTGATAGTCGAGCCCGCTCGACACCATTGGTCTTCTAACAGGGCGGTTGTGGAGGGGATTACGGTATGGTCGGCGGTTCCCTGAGCGATAAAGACCGGTACGTTGGGAGGCAACGGCGGCGGTGTCTCGGCGAGCAAGCTCGCGGCCAAACTTCCGCCGTACGCGTTCTCAAGTGGAACCAACTCAGCGACAGGCGCAACGGTCGCTACCCCGACAAGATGCAGTTCGCCGGTGTTACCGGCGAGCGATCCGGCGAGTTCCCCGCTCCATAGTGCCGCGTGCCCTCCGTAGGAGTATCCCCACGCCGCCCACGACGACCCGGCCTTTGAGTTCCGAAATGCTCGAGCAGCCAGAACCGAGTTCACAACGTCTCGTGCTTCCGCCGCTCCGTTCAACCACTGCTGATCGTTCGATCCGACACCCGAATAGTCGGTCGCTACGACGACCCAACCCCGACGCATCATCTCCGAGAGCCAAGGTTCCATAGATGCCAACGGCGTTGCCGATCTTGAAGGCGCTCCGTTGTTGGGCCCGATGACTGGGTGGGCCCACGCGACTACGGGCCTTGGAGCGCTTGTTGGGAGGTTAGGGACAAAGAGCATCCCCCCGCACAACACGGCTACTCCGTTTGAGTTCTGCGAAACGTAGAGGATTCTGTATCCGTTTCCAAAGGGCACCTTGGCGGCAGAAGCGGAGATGCCATAGCTGAGTGGCTCACTACGGATCAGAGTCCCGGGGATCGCAGATAACGGTAGATCGGCCGCGTAGAACTTCCCGATTGAGCTGTTGGAGGTGTGGATCCCTCCTTGGCCAGACACTCGCGCGACACTTGAGCACGCAGGTAAAGACACGAGAAGAGCGAGCATCAACGCATACCTTCCGTAGCGCCGTCCAAGACTCCGTCCAGCTATCACCCGGGCCATCGTTGGGCTATTTGCCACCTTTGAACGTTAGCAATCTCAGCCGGTGAGGTGCCATGGGTTGCATTAACATGCAGGAGTATGTATAGTCTTGCAGATGAAGGTTGGAGTTGCCGGGGCGTCCGGTTACGCGGGAATTGAGCTGATGAGGCTCCTGTCGGCCCATCCGGACCTCGACGTCGTCGTAGCGGGGGCGAACTCCCACGCCGGCGAGAGGGTCGCGGCGCACACTCCTTCACTCGCTGGGGCGTACCGAGATCTTGTCTACGCGGAGACGAGCGTTGAGGCCTGCTCGGGCCTTGACCTGGTCTTTCTGGCTCTTCCCCACGGGGTTTCACAGGGTCTCGTCGCAAAGCTCGACGGCGAAGTCGGCGCCGTCGTCGATCTCGCCGGAGACTTCCGGCTGAAGGATCCACTCGCTTACCCGCACTGGTACGGCGAGGTGCACATGGAGCCGAGCTATCTAGAGCGGTTCGTCTACGGGATTCCAGAGCTGTTTCGTTCCGATCTCCTCGGCGCGACGCTCATCGCGTCGGCGGGGTGTTACCCGACGGCCGCTTCGTTGGCGCTCGCGCCGTTCGTGAGAGCTGGTGCGGTCGAACGGAGCGGGATAGTCGTCGACGCGGCGAGCGGTGTGTCGGGTGCGGGGCGCAGCAGCCGAGAGGACCTGCAGTTCGCGTTCGTAAACGAGGACTTCCGGGCGTACGGGCTGTTGAACCACCGCCACACCCCCGAGATCGAGCAGGCCGTCGGCGCCGAGGTCATCTTCACACCGCATCTCGTCCCGATGACGAGGGGGATCCTCGCGACGTGCTACGCACGCCCCGTCGTCGCCGACGCGACGTTTAACACGCGTTCGGCGGTCGAGCTACTTAGAAGCGCTTATGCCGATGAGCCGTTCATAGAGGTCGTCGACGATCCACCGTCGACGAAGTCGGTCTACGGTTCGAACTGCGCGCGACTGAGCGCGAGGGTCGACGAGAGGACGGGCTGGTTGATCGTGCTCTGCGCGATCGACAACCTCGTAAAAGGAGCGGCCGGCCAGGCAGTCCAGTGTGCGAACTTAGCCCTCGGACTGCCCGAGACCTCTGGTCTTCCAACCACCGGGGTGTTCCCGTGAGATACCCGCAGGCGAGAGACCTACAGGCGAGAGACCTACAGGCGAGAGACCTACAGGCGAGAGATCCACAGCTGAGAGACCCACAGACGAGGAGAGGGAAGAAGATGGGAGGCGAGACGAGGTGTCGGTGACTCGACCGAAGGGGTTCGTCGCGGCGGCTGGATCGGCGGCGATAAAGGGGAGCGGTGAGAGCGACGTAACTATCGTCGCGACCGACGACGCGCGGCCGGTGAGCGCGGCTGGGGTGTTCACAAAGAATAAGGCGGCGGCGGCGCCGGTCGAGATCAGCCGGCGTCACTTGGAGGAGACCGGTGGATATGCGGCGGGCGTGATCTTGACGTCGGGGAACGCGAACGCGGCGACCGGAGAGAGCGGCAGGTTCGCGGCGAGGCGGCTCTGTGGTCTCGTCGGTGACGAGCTTGGGGTTTCCAAGAGCGAGGTACTGATCTGCCAGACCGGTCTGATCGGGGTGCGTTTCCCAATTGAGACGGCCGAACGTCACGTCGCGGCGATCACGCGGACGAGGGCGTTGGGGGAGGAGGCGGACCTCGCGGCGGCGACGGCGATCATGACGACGGACACGGTGGTCAAGACGGCGAGCGCTGAGGGAGACGGGTTCATCGTCGGATCGATCGCGAAGGGCGCCGCGATGCTCGCACCGGACATGGCGACGATGCTCGCGTTGGTGACGACAGATGCGAACTGCTCCCCGCAACGCTCAGGTGCGGTGTTGAAAGAGGCGGTCGCGGGTTCGTTCAACGAGATGACTGTGGATGGGTGCACGTCGACGAACGACACGGTTATCCTGCTCGCGAGTGGCAAGGCGGAACGTCGAGATGAGGTCGGTGAAGACGAGCTGTTTGACGCAGTCTCGGCGGTCTGTCACTCGCTCGCACTCCAGATGGCGAACGACGCGGAGGGGGCTACGAAGGTGCTCAACGTGACGGTGACGGGCGCGTCGTCGAACGAGGAGGCTCTGATAGCGGCGCGGAAGGTCGCGAGCTCACTGCTCGTCAAGTGCTCGGCGAACGGAGAGGATCCGTACTGGGGAAGGGTGTTGAGCGAGCTCGGTTCGGCGGGCGTCGACTTTAAGATCGACAGGGTGAGCATCTCCTATGGGGGTGTCGCGGTGTGCCGGGGCGGAGAAGGCGTCGAACACGACCGTTCGAAAGTTGGCGCCCACATGGCGGGACGTGTCATCGAGATCGCGTGCGACATCGGGATCGGCAACGGGGAGGGCGTCGTCGTCGGCACCGACCTCGGTTACGGCTACATCGACGAGAACCGGACGACGTCGTGAGCCCAGCTACGTCGAGGGATCCAGTTACGTCGAGGGATCCAGTGGAGCTCGGATCGCTCTTGGCCGAGGCGCTTCCCTACATCAGGGAGTTCACCGGCAAGGAGATCGTCGTCAAGTACGGGGGTAACGCGATGGGTGCGTCGCACGCCGAGGAGGTCGCGTGCCTTTCGAGGTTCGCACAGGACGTCGCGCTCGTTCGGTCGGTCGGGATCCTCCCGGTCGTCGTCCATGGAGGTGGACCACAGATAGGTGAGCTCATGGCGCGCCTCGGCAAGGAGGCGGAGTTCCACGAAGGCCTAAGAGTTACGGACGCGGAGACACTCGAGATCGCGCGGATGGTCCTCGTCGGAAAGATCAATAGAGACATCGTCTCTGCGATCAACGTTCACGGCCCACTCGCGGTCGGACTCTCCGGAGAGGACGCGCAGTTGATAACGGCGTCGCAGCGTGCGACGGAGCTCGGATTCGTCGGGAATGTAGCCGACGTCGACACGAGCATTCTGCGCCGCCTGTTGGACCAGGGACTGATACCGGTCGTCGCGACGATCGGCGCGGATGAAAAGGGGCAGTCCTACAACATCAACGCGGACACCGTCGCAGGCGCGATCGCCGAGGCGCTCAGGGCGGAAAAGCTCGTCTTCTTGACCGATATCGAAGGGATCCGGGAAGACCCGGACGTAGCTATGTCGCTCGTCCACGAAATTGGCGCGGATCGTCTCGACGAGCTGATCGAATCGGGGGCGGTGAGCGGCGGGATGGTGCCGAAGGCGACCGCGGCGTCCCAGGCGGTGCGCTCGGGTGTCTCACGTGCCCACGTACTCGACGGGCGCGTTCCACACGCGTTGTTGATCGAGCTCTTCACCGACGGAGGTGTCGGGACGATGGTTTCACTAGGGGAGTCGTCGTGACGACGGCGGTGGATCGAAGTGCGCTGATGCACACCTATCGTGACCCGTCGGTCACGTTCGTGAAAGGGTCGGGGACGCGGCTCTACGACGCGGCGGGCAAAGAGTACCTCGACTTCGTCTCGGGGCTCGCGGTGACGTCGCTTGGACACTGCCATCCCGCCGTCGCGGACGCGGTCGCTCTCCAGGCGAGGACGCTCGAGCACGTCTCGAATCTCTACGGAAACACGCTCGCGCCGGACGTCGCGTCGACGATCGACAGGTTGATTGGGGGTGGAGAGGAGCGTGTTGGAGGCCAGGTGTTCTTCTCGAACTCTGGGGCCGAGGCGATCGAGTGTGCGATCAAGCTAGCGCGGCGCTACTCCGGGGGACGGGGTGCAAACGTCGTGTCGGCGTTCGGCGGGTTCCATGGGCGAACGCTCGCGGCGCTCGCGGCGACCGGCCAGATCGAAAAGCACGCCGGTTTCGAGCCGATGCCGGCGGGGTTCAGCCACGTTCCATACGACGACGTAGACGCGCTTGTTGACGCGGTGTCGGGGCCCGGGGTGATAGCGGTGCTCTTGGAGCCGATCCAAGGCGAGGGGGGGGTCGTCGTGCCGTCGTCGGACTACTTGCGTGCCGCGCGGCGGATCTGCGACGAGAGCGGGGCACTGATGATCGTCGACGAGGTACAGACGGGGTTCGGGAGGACCGGGAGTTGGTTCGCGTTCCAACGGCTCGGTCTCGTCCCCGACGTCGTGACGATGGCAAAGGCGCTCGGCAACGGGTTCCCGGTCGGCGCGTGCTGGGCCAAGGCGGAGGTCGCGGCGGCGTTCGGACCCGGTGATCACGGCTCGACGTTCGGTGGACAACCCCTCGCGATGGCGGCGGTTCGAGCGACGCTCGACGTGATGGAGCGCGAGAACGTGTGCGAGAGGGCGCGCGTAACCGGGGAGTATCTGCGGCGCTCCCTCTTGACTCTCCCGGGCGTGAAGGAGGTGCGTGGAGAAGGACTCCTCCTCGCCGCGGTGTTCAATAACCCGATCGCTGGTGTCGTCGCGGCGAACGCGGAGAGCGCCGGCGTCCTCGTCAACCCGGTCCGTCGTGACACGCTCAGACTCGCGCCGCCGCTCCTCGTCTCAAACGACGACGTCGACGCCGCGGTCGGCGTCATAAGGGGTGTCTTAAGGAGCCTGCCGTGACCGCCCGGCACTTCTTGGACGTCTCGGAGCTGAGTAGAGGAGAGCTGAACGAGGTCGTTCAACTCGCGGAGTCGAACTCGCCGACGAAGGCACTGAGCGAAAAGTCCGTCGCGCTCGTATTCGAGAAGCCGTCGGCGAGGACGCGCTCGTCGACCGAAGTCGCCGTCTTCAAGCTCGGCGGTCACCCAGTCTACATCCGCGCCGAAGAAGTCGGCCTGGACAGCCGTGAGTCCGTCGAGGACGTCGCCCGGACGCTCGGGTGCTACTACGACGTCATCTGTGCGCGCGTCGTCGAACACGAGACGCTCGTTCGCATCGCCGCCGCGCTCGACTCTATGGACGCACAAGTTCCCGTCGTAAACCTCCTTTCGGATCTCTCGCACCCCTGTCAAGCGCTCGCCGACCTCTTGACGATGCGTGATCTGTTGGCACCCCTCAACAGAAGTGAGTCGTCGCTTACGGGGCGCACCGTCTCCTACGTCGGGGACGCGAACAACGTGTGTCGTTCCCTCGTGCAAGTCGCACTCGCTGCGGGGATGGACGTAAGGGTGGCCTCGCCCGAGGGTTATGGACTCAGTGAGGAGGTGATCTCGTCGGTTTCGACTGAGGATTTGCCCGGTTCGCTAGAGGTCTTCTCTGATCCGACGTTAGCGGTGCGAGGCGCCGACGTCGTCTACACCGACGTCTGGACTTCGATGGGCCAAGAGGACGAAGCCGAGGAGCGCACCGCTGTCTTCAAGGCGTTCAGCGTCGACGAGAAGTTGATGCAAGCAGCCGGTGAAGACGCCTACTTCATGCACTGCTTACCCGCCCATCGCGGAGACGAGGTCTCAGCGGGGGTAATCGACGGTCCGCAGAGCGCGGTGTGGCGCCAGGCGGCGAAAAGGGAGACGGCGATGGTCGCTCTGCTCTCGTGGCTCAAAAGAGAGCGCAGATGAAGCTCGCGAGACCCCAACGCCAACACCGGATCGCACAGATCTTGAGCGAGCGGGCGGTCGCGAGCCAGGCGCAACTCGTCGAGGTCCTCGCCGCCGAAGGAGTCGACGTGACCCAGACGACGGTCTCGCGCGATCTTGAGGACCTCGGGGCGTTAAAGGTGAGGCTTCCAGGAGGTGAGGGCGCTTACGCTCTCCCGGACCTCCCGATCCACCAAGTCGCCCCTCAAGACCACCTGAGACGGGTATTTGCAGAGTGGGTCGTTCAAGTCGCGTCGTCGGGTAACCTCGTCGTCTTGCGGACCCCTCCGGGTTCCGCTCACGTCGTCGGCTCGGCTCTCGATCGCGCGGGACTCGGCGGTGTAGTTGGGACCGTCGCCGGAGACGACACGGTGCTCGTCGTAGTCGCCGAGAGCTGTGATCCAACCGCGATCGCCGGTCATCTACGCAAGACTGCGGGCGTCGTCGATCCAGGAGACCACAGGTAACTAACGAAGGTAGTGTGGGTTAAGCAGAAGGAGAACGGGTGTCAAAACGAATAGTGCTCGCCTACAGCGGGGGACTCGATACGTCCGTCGCCGTTCGCTGGTTGATTGAAGAGTTGGACGCAGAGGTCGTCGCCGTCGCCGTCGACGTCGGCCAAGGACCCGGCGAGAGCTGGGACGCAGTCCGCGATCGGGCGCTCGCGGCCGGCGCGGTCGACGCGGTCGTCATCGACGCGCGTGTAGAGATGGCTGAGCAGTACTGTGTACCCGCGATTAGGGCAAACGGTCTCTACGAGGGCAAGTATCCACTAGTATCGGCTCTCTCTCGACCCGTCATCGTGCGCCATCTCGTCGACCAGGCGCGCCACTTCGGCGCCGGATCGGTCGCGCACGGCTGTACCGGAAAGGGGAACGACCAGGTCCGCTTCGAAGTCGGCGTTCGCTGCCTCGCACCAGACCTCGAGGTGCTCGCACCGGCGAGGGTTTGGGGACTGAGCCGCGAGGAGTGCGTCGAGCTCGCCGGCAAGTGGGAGATACCGATCTCGGTGACGAAGGAGAGGCTCTACTCGATCGACGAGAACCTCTGGGGCAAGGCGATCGAGTGCGGCGCGATCGAAGACCCCTGGGCCGACGCACCAGAGGACGCCTACACGTTGACCCGGGTGTCGACTAACGACGCGATCACGACGACGATCGGATTCGAGGCCGGCGTGCCCGTCACGCTCGACGGGCGCAAGCTCGCCATCGCGGAACTGATAGCCGAAGTCGGCCGGTTGGCGGGATCTACCGGGTTCGGGCGGCTCGACATCGTCGAGAATCGCCGCGTCGGAATCAAGAGCCGCGAGATCTACGAGTGTCCGGGGGCGCTCGCGATACTAAAGGCCCACTCCGACTTGGAGGACCTCACGCTCGAACGAGACCTCCACCACGAAAAGGCGCGGCTCGAGCCGAGATGGGCAGAGCTCGTCTACGACGGGATGTGGTTCTCGCCGTTGAAGGCCGCGATCGACGCGTTCATCGACGAGTCCCAGGCCAACGTGACCGGCGAGGTCCGTCTCAGATTCGAGCCGCCCGGAGTCTGCAGGGTCGAAGGGAGACGGAGCGACGTATCCCTCTACGACTACGGGCTCGCGACCTACGACGCCGCCGACACCTTCCGCCACGAGGACTCCGAGGGGTTCGTCGCGATATGGGGGCTCGGCGTCGCGACGTGGGCGGCCCGTCAGGGGAACGTAGAGTGACGCTGTGGCAGGGTCGCATCGGCGGCGAGATGGCGTCGGACCTCTCCGAGTTCACCGTGAGCGTCGAGTTCGACCGCCTGCTCGCCAAAGAGGACATCTCCGGTTCGATCGCGCACGTAAAGGGTTTGGCGAAGGCGGGGCTCATCAACGGCGACGAGGAGGCGAACCTCGTCGAAGCATTAGGAGACGTCGGCGAAGAGTTGCAGACCGGCGTCTTCGAGTTCCACGCAGGAGACGAAGACGTCCACACCGCCGTCGAACGGCGTGTCACAGAGCTCGCCGGAGAGGTCGGTGCAAAACTCCATACCGGCCGGAGCAGAAACGACCAGATCGCGACCGACCTGCGCCTATGGTGCCGGGTTGCCCTCTCTCGGGTCGTTAAAGAGACCCTCGCGTTCCAAGACCTTCTCCTCTTCAGAGCCCGCGAGGCCGGAGACGTCTACCTTCCCGGTTACACCCATCTCCAACGTGCCCAGCCAGTCCTCCTCGCACACCACCTCCTGGCTCACGGCTGGGCGTTCTCAAGGGACGTCGACAGGCTGCTCTCGACGGTCGAACGCCTCAACGTCTCACCGCTCGGCGCCGGCGCGCTCGCTGGATCCTCGCTTCCGATCGACCCCGACTTCGTCGCCGACGAGTTGCGGTTCAACTCCCGCTTCGAGAACTCCCTCGACGCCGTATCGGACCGCGACTTCGTCGCCGAGTCGCTCTTCGACCTCTCGCTCGTCGGCGTCCATCTCTCGAGAATGGGCGAAGAGATCGTCCTTTGGTCGAGTGACGAGTTTCGCTTCTGCGTCCTTGACGACGCCTATTCGACCGGAAGCTCGATGCTCCCCCAGAAGAAGAATCCAGACATCGCCGAGCTCGCGAGAGGCAAGACCGGACGTCTCATAGGGCACCTCACCGGGTTCCTCGCGACACTAAAGGGACTCCCGCTCAGCTACAACCGTGACCTCCAAGAAGACAAAGAGCCGCTCTTCGACGCGGTCGTCCAGGTCGAGCGGGCCCTCAGGGCAATGCGGGGAATGTACGCGACGCTTCAATGGGAGACCGAGAGGATGCAGGACGCAGCGAACGGCGCCGCGGGCGCCGCGGTTGACCTCGCGGAGTACCTCGTCATGGAAGGAATGCCGTTTCGCCAGGCACACTCGCTCGTCGCCTCCCTCGTCAAAGAGTCGATCGAACGTCACGTCGACCTCGCCGAGCTCGTCGGGGCTCACCCGGACCTCGGGCTGCCCGGCGCCCGTCTCCTACTGCCCGGAGCCGCCGTTTCGCGAAGGATCTCACCTGGAGGCACAGGTCCGGGGCCCGTCGCCGATCAGATCGACCGCTTTCAACGGCGCCTCGAAGTCGACAAGGCACGCCTCGGCGCGCTCGGGTTCTTGGACGGGGACTGAGAACGGGCGCGAAGACCGGGGGGGCTAAGACGGCCGGGGGGGCTAAGACGGCCGGGGGGGCTAAGACGGCCGGGGGGGCTAAGACGGCTAAGAGGCGGCCGCCGGGGTGGAAGCCTGTGCTAAACACCGAGTTCGCGAGAGATCCCCGCGACGTCGCTCCGGAGTTGTTGAATAAACTGATCGTCGCCGAAGATCGCGTCGCACGGATCGTCGAGGTGGAAGCGTACTGCGGAGAAGAGGACCCCGCATCCCACGCATACGGGGGAAAGACCGCACGAAACTCCGTCATGTTCGGTCCACCAGGGCGTCTTTACGTCTACTTCACTTACGGGATGCACTGGTGCGCGAACGTCGTCTGCGGCCCCGAGGGCCTCGCAAGAGCGGTCCTACTCAGAGCAGCGAGCCCGGTCTTTGGGTTAGACGAGATGCGCCTCGCACGGCCAAGAGCCCGTCGTGACGTCGACCTCTGCAACGGTCCGGCGAAGCTCTGTCAGGCGATGGGTATAGACGGGTCGATGAACGGGACGGAGCTCATCGACGCCCGCGGACGGCTCGCGATCTTTGACGACGGCGTCGATCCGCCGCCAACCCCCGGGGTCGGCCCGAGGGTCGGCATCAGCGCCGGCACCGACCTACCGTGGCGCTGGTGGGTCGACGGAGACAGCTGCGTTTCAGCGCGGTAGCCTGCGCCGTGCCGCCGACGCTGTGTCGCCGGGATTGGTGAGGCCCGCCTCGAACGCAGACGACGCTTTGACCGACGGTTTGAAACCTGTTAAGCTGATCTTCCCGCCAACGGGAGTCTGTTGACGGGGAGACGGATAGGCGTTGGACGAGATCCAACCTCCACCCGTGATGAGGCACCTCCACCGCATCGGTGTGTGCCCGGTTGTTCCTTGAAAACGAAAGAGCGAGAGCCAAAAGCCAGTGCGGGCGACTCTGGGTTGCTTATTGCATTCCAGGGTCGTGCGTCAAGTAGTAAACGAAGTGGTAGACACGGTGTCCATAACGGAGATCGTATCTACTGCCGGCTGGGATATGAGTCGTCTCAGTCGGCTCTCTGGTTTGAACGGCACGTCCTTTGGACGGGCCTTAAGACCTCGATGGAGAGTTTGATCCTGGCTCAGGACGAACGCTGGCGGCGTGCTTAACACATGCAAGTCGAACGCTTTCCATTCGGTAGCAATACCGATGAAGAAAGAGTGGCGAACGGGTGAGTACCACGTGAGCAACCTACCCCGAAGACTGGGACAACACCGGGAAACCGGTGCTAATACCAGATATCCATAACGGAGCGCATGGTCTGATATGGAAATGCCGTCTTCACAGACGTACGCTTCGGGAGGGGCTCGCGGCCTATCAGCTAGTTGGTGAGGTAACGGCTCACCAAGGCTTCGACGGGTAGCTGGTCTGAGAGGACGATCAGCCACACTGGGACTGAGACACGGCCCAGACTCCTACGGGAGGCAGCAGTGGGGAATCTTGCGCAATGGGCGAAAGCCTGACGCAGCAACGCCGCGTGGGGGACGAATGCTTTCTGAGTTGTAAACCCCTTTCAGCAGGGACGATTATGACGGTACCTGCAGAAGAAGCACCGGCCAACTACGTGCCAGCAGCCGCGGTGATACGTAGGGTGCAAGCGTTGTCCGGATTTATTGGGCGTAAAGAGCTCGTAGGCGGTTTGATAAGTCGGGTGTGAAACCCCCAGGCTCAACCTGGGGCCGCCATTCGAAACTGTCATGACTAGAGTCCGGTAGGGGACCATGGAATTCCTGGTGTAGCGGTGAAATGCGCAGATATCAGGAGGAACACCAGCAGCGAAGGCGGTGGTCTGGGCCGGTACTGACGCTGAGGAGCGAAAGCGTGGGGAGCGAACAGGATTAGATACCCTGGTAGTCCACGCCGTAAACGTTGGGCACTAGGTGTGGGGCCTATTCAACGGGTTCCGTGCCGTAGCTAACGCATTAAGTGCCCCGCCTGGGGAGTACGGCCGCAAGGCTAAAACTCAAAGGAATTGACGGGGGCCCGCACAAGCGGCGGAGCATGTGGCTTAATTCGAGGCAAC
>JAJYQJ010000073.1 GCA_021794655.1 Actinomycetes bacterium
ATTTCCGGTGGCCATGGCGGCGGGGAAACACCCGTTCCCATTCCGAACACGGCAGTTAAGCCCGCCAGCGCCGATGGTACTTGGGGGGAGGCCCCCTGGGAGAGTAGGACGCCGCCGGGATTTGTCAAGCCTAGAGGCCCCGGATTTTCCGGGGCCTCTAGCGCGTCAGATAACCGCCTACACTCAGCCTGTGAATCAAAAACGAACCCCCCGCCCTCGCCCGCAACGCTCCGGCGTCAAACCGGCGGCAAGCGTCAAGCACTCCGCTAACCCGAAGTGGGGAAAGGTAGCTCGAAGCGGGGCGCGCCTCGTCGTCTCCAAAGAGCGTGAAGGGGTCGAATACGAGCGAGACTCCAACATCGAACCTCCTCGGGTCAACGACTGGGTCAGAGTGGACGGTCGCAGGAATGAGTTCGAGGACGACGAACCGAAAAGACCGCGTGCGAAACGGTCAGGGTCACCGCCGGCGAGTGCGTCCAAGTCGACACGCCCCAGAGAAGAGCCAAAAGAGCTCACCCCAGAGCTCGCGGCCAAGATAAGGCGGGGATCTCCAACCCCCAAGGACGCAGAACGTCTCGTCTCAACGATGAAGGACGCGATCTTTGCCTACGAAGCCGGGAGGAACTACGAAGCGGCGCGCCTCGCTCGAAAAGTTGCCAACGAGACGCAGTCGATACCCGAGGTCAGCGAACTAGCCGGACTGAGCGACTACCGGCTCGGGAGATGGAGGGACGCTGCCCGTGAGTTACAAAAGCACCGGACCCTGACGGGATCAAACGAGCACATAGCGGTCTTGATGGACTGTCACCGCGCCATGGGACATAGGCGTAAGGTGGCCGACCTTTGGGAAGAGACGAGGCGGGACGCACCGAGTGCGGACGTGTTGAGCGAAGCGCGCATCGTTGCGGCTGGATGTCTCGCGGACTCAAACGACTATAAGTCCGCGATCGAGCTCCTGAGCGGTGACGGCGGGATCAAGTCGTTGCGGAACCCATCGTCGCGCCACATACGACAGTGGTATGCGCTCGGGGATCTATACGAGAGGTCAGGAGATATCCCGCGCGCTAGAGATCTCTTCCAGAGGGTGTTCAACGCCGATCCGCAAGCTTACGACGTCGCGTCCAGGCTCGGTTCGCTCGGCACGATTCCAACGACGAAGAAGAACCGAAAGAAGCGCAGCGCTCCGGTCTCGAAGAACACCCGGGAAGCCTCTCGCTCGTGACTTATCAGTCTTGGAAGGGGATAGTTCGTAGGAGAGACGGTTACGGCCTGCTCTTGATCTTTCTGCTCGTCGACTACCTTATACTCTCGCTCGTCAATTCAGTTCGGTTCGGAGGACTCGCCCGATCGGTACCCGTCGCTCTGACGGTCTTGCTAGCTGTCCATACGTCGAACTCCCGCCGTATCGTCGTCAGGGCAGCGCAACTCGCCGTTGCTTCGAGTCTTGTCTTTGGGACAGTTCAGGCACTCACGGGATCTAGTGACGCCGGCGCGATATGTCGTTTAATGGTCGCGTTGGTATTGGTGATCTCGCCTATTGCGATCCTAAGGCGGATATTGGAACACGACAAAGTAGGGTCTTCCGGCATGAATGTGGGGAAATTTGTTGAAATGAACTGGCAATTGTCTTTGTAGGACAAGGGTTGTTGGTTCATCGGGTGGTATCGGTCATTCGTAGCCGTTTCTTGGCGGTGTCTAAAGGGGCTTCGATACAGGCGCTTATAAGCACCATCCGCGTGACACGCACAGGCGGTCTCTATGGTTCGGGGTTAGAGAAAACAACCGAGCAAAGGAGACCAAACCTATGCGAGTCACTACTGCATTTAAGCGCCTTATGGACCTGCCTGGGGTGACCGTCTCCGACGTGGACTTTCATCTGGCAAAGGTGGTAGTCACTGTGAAGCTGAGGAGCGCTAAGTTGCACTGCCCGGAGTGTGACTACACGACCAAGGCCCGTTACGATACCCGCCCGGTCGCCTCTACCTGGCGGCATCTCGACTTGGGTAAGTGGCGCTTGGTAGTTCAGGCCTTTTTACGCAGGATCGACTGCCCGATCCATGGCGCTCGCACAGAGGGGGTTCCCTTCGCCAGAGCTAACTCTCACTTCACCCGTGACTTCGAAGATCTAGTCGGGTGGTCAGCTACCACAATGGATAAGACTGCACTGTGTCGCCTGTTGCGCATCGACTGGGACACAGTAGGGCGGATCATCGAACGTGTGATGGAAACTGGTCTCGATCCAAAGCGCTTGGACAAGCTCTTCGTCTGTGGCGTCGACGAGGTCTCATGGCGCAAGGGCCATTCCTATCTAACCCTCGTCTCCAACAACGACACCAAGAAGTTCGTCTGGGGAAAGGAGGGGAAAGACACAGCCACCCTGGACTCCTTCTTTGAAGAACTAGGCGAAGAGCGCTCTGCTGGGATTGAGGCGATATCGATGGACATGGGTCCAGCTTTTGATAAGTCAGCGAGAAAGCCCGGGCATGCGACCAAGGCGATCATCTGCTACGACCCATTCCATGTGGTACAGCTCGGCACCAAAGCCTTGGAAAAGGTCCGCAGAGCGGTCTGGCAGGACCTGCGTAAGCTGCCCGACAAAGACGTAGCTCGCCGGTTCAAAGGAGCACGCTGGGCACTGCTCAAGAACCCAGGGGACTTAACCGACAACCAGTCTGTGACGCTGCGCAAGTTAAAGCGCAGAGGGGGCGACCTATGGCGAGCCTACGTGCTAAAAGAGGCCCTGCGTGCGATCTTTGCTGGCGACCTATCCGAAGACGAAGTAAGCATGCTCCTCGACCGGTTCTGTTCAAGAGCACAGCGCAGCGGACTAAAACCCTTCATCACACTGGCCAAGACTATTCGAAAGCGTAAAGCGGGCATCTTGGCAGCAGTGAGGCTAGGAGTGAACAACGCTACACATGAGGGCCTTAATCGACGGGTAAGACTCATCATCAACCGGGCCTACGGCTTCCACTCTGCCAACGCTGCCCTCGCTCTCATCATGGTGACACTCGGACCTATTGAACACATCCTCCCGCACGAACGTCAGCCCACCGCAGATCCCTAAAATCACCCACATCTATACCGGGAGGCCCACAAAGTAACGGTGGAGACGATCTTTGGAGCTCTCGACGTCTATGTCGTCATCGGACTCATTTTTGCGCTCTTGTTCTCTGGTCTAGCGAACCTCTTTGGACCTCCAGGGTTCCCGCGGTTCTTGGCCCAGACGGGGGCTCATCCGCCGGCGAGCGACTACCTATACCTGAGCTTTGTCACGCTTACGACGGTCGGATTTGGAGACATTACCCCGTTTTCAAACCTCGCTCGTTCGGTCGTAGTGCTCGAAGCCTTGGTCGGCCAGATCTTTCTCGTCACCTTGGTTGCTCGCCTCGTGTCGATGTACAACTCGGAAAAGCGGTCCACCTAAGCGACGTCGTACGCGTAGCGACGACGGTTGAACTAATATCTGCGCCATGAAACTAGAAGAGCTTCTTGGTCCCGAGGCGGAGTCGCTCTTGGGACATAGTGCAACGGCGTTTCCCGCCGAAGGCCTTGTGCTCCCCGGTCCGGACTTCATCGATCGCGTCTTCGCTGCCTCTGATCGCACACCAGCTGTCTTGCGCAGCCTTGGCGCACTTTATGGACATGGACGGTTGGGTGGAACCGGGTATCTTTCCATCCTCCCCGTGGACCAAGGGATCGAACACTCCGCTGCGGCGAGCTTCTCCAAGAACCCGCTCTAGTTCGATCCGGCAAACCTGTGTGAACTAGCGCTCGCCGCCGACTGCAGCGCGATAGCTACCACGTTGGGAGTTCTCGGGGCGGTAGCGAGACGATACGTGCATCGAATCCCCTTTATAGTAAAGCTG
>JAJYQJ010000027.1 GCA_021794655.1 Actinomycetes bacterium
TCCGATCTCCCAGGAGATCCACGCAGAACTCATATATTCTCTGGTTTCCCTCAGCAAACGCCAATTTGGCTACCGATCCTTCCGGCCCAGGTGTTCCTGCCCGCCTAGTATCCGACGCGCGCCGATTGGTCAGCTGGGTAACCCCGTCGGCTACAAACAACTCGATCAGGCGGCCTCTCATCGCCCGTGCGTACGGAGAATCGATTCCCTTCCATCGCTCGTTCCAAATTCTCAACGCATCGGCAATCGGTCCTTTGTCGCGACCCGCAACATTGCCTCCAATCGAAACGCGTTCATTCATCAAAGTTGTTATTACGACGTTCCATCCATCACCCACTCCCCCGATGCGCTGGACGTCGGGCACCCGGGCCCCGGTGAAGAAGACTTCGTTGAACTCAGCCTCGCCCGTGATCTGATAAAGGGGCCTCACCTCTACTTCTGGAGCATCCAAATCCACCACGAAACACGTCATGCCTTTATGCTTCGGGGACTCAGGGTCAGTCCTGGCCACGAGAAGACCGAACTTGGAGACATGTGCAAGTGTCGTCCAAACTTTTTGTCCATCGATAATCCACTCGTCCCCGTCACGTACCGCACGCGTCGAAAGGCTCGCTACATCTGATCCAGCGCCTGGCTCGCTAAACAACTGACACCAGATCTCCTCGCCGATGAAAAGCGGGCGCAAATACCGGTTGACTTGATCTACCGTCCCGTGCGCCACGAGCGTCGGAGCGACCATGCCGTATCCGATCACGTTCCACCATGCCGGTGAGGGGGCTCTCGCGTCACGAAGTTTGACCATGACACGGCTGTGGATACTCGGACTCAAACCCAGTCCACCTTGCCCGACGGGGAAATGCACCCAAGCGAGACCACGGTCAAACTGCTCCCCGAGGAACTGGCGCGGAGGTGTCCGCTCCGGTGGCATGTCGTCCAATAACGCTTGAACACGCCTGTCGATGTCGCGGACTACATCCTCGGTTTCACCCAGAACCTGGCTCACAGATCACCTCGTCGATCGGAGCGTGAATATACTCACAGTGTGGCTAGCTTATTCGAGGTGAACCGCGACGTTAACTCGGTTGCATCTATCGGCGGCCGGCCGGCACGGATATCGTGGCGAAACGGACTGATCACATCGGTCGCGACGCTTGCGATAGCCTCCCTCCTCTTGTCGTCGTGTACTCCGCTTACACCGATGAACGCAAACGCTTTGTCGCCACCACTCGACAGGACTCAGCTGATCGCCGGGGCCGATCACGCTTGTATCGTTCCAAGTGGGTCTCGACCGAACGTGGCATGGGGACATCTCGTGAATCCAATTCTCTCCTCGCCGATCGCCGGTGAAAAAGACGAAGCGATCATCTGGGCCGGCGGAATGTGGCACATGTTGTTCAGCTATGTTACAAACGATCCAAGACTGCCCGGCGGTGTCAGGTGGAACATCGGAACTTCGGAGAGCAAGAACATGCTCACTTGGACCAAGCCATCGCTCTGGCCATCTCAAGCCGGAGTGATCGGCGTCGCTTCTCCTGACATCGTCCGGTCCCCATCGGGCGAGTTCGTCGCAACCTATGAGTCAGAAGGCGGTGTCAGCGGCGCGAGCGACAAGATCTTCTACCGCACGAGCACAACTCTAAAGACCTGGTCCACCCCTCACCCTCTCGCCCCCTCGCTAGCACCCCTTCCCCGGGTCAGGATGATCGATCCAGCTCTCGCATTTACGGGGAACGGATTGATCCTCGGCTTCAAGACGGGACCGAACGGCTCAAAGGCTATCAAGAGTTCCAGCGGACAGGCTTTCGAGATTGCGTGGTCGCGAAGCGGTTCTCTGCAGGGTCCTTGGAGGCTGATCGGGATTCCAGGGATCTCGATATACCATGACACGGTCGAGAACTACGAGTTCTTCGTCGCAAACGGAAAATGGCATCTTCTGGCCACGTCTAACACCCTGGATCAGCCTTGGTTGTTTACCTTGGCCGGTGACCCGTTGAACCCTTCGAGCTGGCTCCGCTGGACGAACGGCCACAAGTTGAACGTTCCATATGAAAGCTGGAACAGCGGACCTGGAATATCGAGCATCGGCTTTGAACACGCGAACTCCGCGTTCATCTGCAACGCGAGAGCAGACGGCGGGTACTACTACTTGCTCTATGCAGGAAGCAGAGAACTAACTCAATTCGGGGGATGGGGGCACGCAAAGATCGGCATTGCCCGCAGCACGGACCTCGTCCACTGGCAGGTCCCTAAAGGACCCAAACCCGTTACTCCAAGACGCTGACCTCAAGCATCTCCCTGGCTTGGCTACGGTACTCCTCGAAAGCGGTCCACAGCATCCTGCGTCCGAGTGACTCGGACCCGTCCAAGTCGTACCCGAGGAGTTTCGCGTGATCCACGACCTCGAGCCAGATCTCTCCTTGTTCGTCTTCTGCGACAACCCGGAGAGCATCGAGTCCGTCCCCGCGGTGCGTACGCAACTTCGAATCAAAGGCCGCGATCACCTGTCCTGACGTCACCTTGAGCGTCTGCTCGCGCAACGAGTCGTACATCGCCTTCGCGACCCGGCCGGTCCCACGCGACGGGATCCCTCCCGCTTCGGCCGCCACCGTCCCCTCCTTTACAAGTTGCACTACGCAAACTTCGGGACCTTGTTGACGCGACCTAACCGAGTCACCACTCACCCTTATCTCCCAACCACCCTCACAGTTCATCCTGACGACCCGTCTACGGCCACCGAGGTCTGAGACTTCTATAGCCTCTCTTCTAACTCCTCCTGGCGCGAACGAGTGCAGCGACTCGATGACACGCTCTATTACGGGTGGATAGGGCATTGCATCTCCAAGGTTAGACCTTCCTGATACGGATTCAATTCATATACGAGCACAGGCGAGTTTTCCAACGAGTTGGCCGAGATCCTCGGAGATCACTCCAGGGCCTGGTAGGAGAGCCGGACGTGCACTCGTTTCCTTCACCGGCCCGGCCAACCTCTCCAGGCTGGCACCTTCTCCGTCTACAGGTCCACTGTCCACAGGTCCACGCCTCCAGGTCCACGCCTCCTGGTCCACGCCTCCTGGTCCACGCCTCCTGGTCCACGCCTCAGGGCCCCAGGCCTCAAGACGGTTTCTCGCCGACGATCAAGCCGGCTTCTGCAACGACCGAAGTTGACTCAATCTGTTCGAAACCTGCATCCTTGAACAGCTTCTCCCAAGCGTCTGGTGGGAGCGGACACTCATGGACTCGGACCAAGAACCGTACGACGTTCTTCAGTATCCTCCAATATCCAGGTATGCCCCGGCGTGCCATCGCCTTCACTTTCGAAGCAATAATTTGTCGGTCACGGCTACTGCCACCTCGACCGAGCATCATATCGGCGACAGCTATCGTGCCACCGGGGCGCAACCACTTGAACGTCTCTCGGAGGAGTTTGGCCTTGTCCGGGTCAAGAAGATGATGGAGCGCGTAGTTGGAGACGACCAAGTCAAGACTTCCCTCTGGAATATCCAGTCGCTCCATCGGCACGTCCAACGCCCTGAGCGACGTCAGGCCGAGTTTTCGCGCCTGTTCTTCGACTTCTCGCACCATCGCGGGGCTGACATCTACCGCGAGAACCTCCGCACCACGCTGAGCGAGGGGAAGGCTGAGCCGTCCGGTTCCACAGCCCAGATCCAGAACCCGAGTCCCCGGTTGTACAACGACTGAATCAATAAGGGCGTCAGCGACCGTCTGGAGGCCCGGCGAGCTGTGACGGTCCCACGAATTGACACGGCTATCCCAGGTTCGCCGTTGCCGTTTTATCTCATGTTGAGTTGCGAGAGCCGACAGCCAGTTGGAGTCGTCAGAGCCGCCGGAACGAGAAGCGGGTTCAGGGTGAGACCCCGTTTCAGGTCCCGAAGTCACGTTTGAAACCGTGTTCTAGAAGAGGCCACATCTCGAACTACGAACTCTCGCGCGACTCGGCCGTCGGGGTATGTCCAACCCCGTGACCTGCCTCCCGGTGCTTCTTCAAGCGTGCCCACGTGCACTCGGTCCTTGCCTTTCTAGGTATACCGACCAATCGTATCGGATGAGGATATCATTGCGAGACCGCAAATAGGCCTTCGGACGAAACCTGCCGAGAAATCTGCCACCGGTTGTCCGTTGAAAACCTGAACGGTTGAAGTTGAACTGGCCAACCAGCAAGCCAACAGTTCGTTGAGCGGTCAGTAAGAGTAAGATAGTAAGGAGTCGCACCCTGCATAATCGAAGAAGTCGCCGACTTGCACGCTTAGCAATTGCTCTATTCGTTCTCTGTGCTGCTGCGGCAGGTGTCGTGGCCTTTCGTGCCGCCGACTCGACTGCGCTGCCAAGACTCCCAAAACCGGTCTCGACTACCACCCACTTAGCTCCGGTAACCACGACGACGACTCCAACTCCGGTGTGGCGAGTCGCGTGGGGCTCTGCAATGGCATGGGGATTCGGCATTGCTTCAAACGCGACGATACGCGATCTTGCAACGGTTGGTGTCGGGGGATCGCAGATCCGCATCAGAATATCCAATCAGTACGGTAACCAGCCTCTAGTGATCGGAGCGGCGACCGTCGGGATCGAAGCCCAGGGGGCCGCGATCGTGCCAGGTACACTCCACCAGGTGACGTTTTCGGGTGCAACCGGCACAACAATTCCAGTCGGCGGCTACCTCTACAGTGACCCAGTTCCGCTCGCCGTCAGCTCTCTTCAGACGCTAGCGGTGAGCGTGTACGTTTCCAATCCCGACCAGGTCACAGTGCATCCGTGTTGCGTCGGAAGTGTTTCGTCTTACTTTTCCTCCAACGGTGCAGGTAACTTGACCGCTGGAGTGACCTCGAGTGGTTTCGTCGCTGCGAGCCCATGGAAGCGACTGGTTGATGCAGTCGACGTCTTGCAGACTTCAGGGCTCGGCAGCATCGTCGTCATCGGGGACTCGATAACCGACGGCTACAACACGACGTTACAGTGGGTCGAGGTTTTACAAAGACGCATTGATATGCTGCCTCCGTCGGAACAGCGAGCGGTAATCAACGAAGGAATCACCGCTAATACCCTAACCGGCGTCGTTCCAAACGACGACTCAAAGGGCGGTGGACAACCTGGTCTCGCGCGTCTCCAACGCGACGCTTTGAGCCAGTCCGGGGTTTCAGAGGTGATCTTGTTCCTCGGCACCAACGACCTTTGGTTCGGCGCGACCGCCCAGGAGGTGATCGCAGGACTCCAACAAGCCGTAAACATGGTCCACCAGGCAGGTCTGCGCATAGTAGGAGTTACTCTCTTGCCACGTGAAACTAGCCCTTCGGAACTGTGGACTCCGACTCAACAGACCTACCTCGAGCAGGTCAACAACTGGATACTCACTTCGGGTGCTTTTGACGCAGTCCTCGACTTTGCAACCGCTGTCGCAGACGTCTACAACGGAAACTGCTATCCAACTTCGATGTTCTACCCATACGACTCCGGCGACCATCTCCATCCGAACCCTGCGGGTCAAACTGCGATGGCCAACTCGATAGACACGACGGTGCTCGGCCTCCCTCCCGCACCGACAGTTCCTCCACTCGTCCCGGTGACTCCAACCCCTGGATGCCAAGGCGTCTTGGGAATCCCTTCAGTGACCACGACGACGACTACGACGACTTCGCCGCCACCGTCTACGACGAGCGCTCAGCGTCGGCCAAGACATTAGAACTAACGTGGCGACGCCGACCGGACACCAACAGCATGAGGCGTAGCCGTTAAGACGGCTGTTGCCCGGGTGACTTCGTTATGAGATGACGGTACTTCACGAACTCCTCGCCACTTCGACTCGTCAAGGTACCGCCGAACTCCCAGCCCAGGTGCTCGTAGAACTGCCTAGCAGCCATATCTGGAGGTGTAACCAGCGTCATCTCTGCCACGCCGTGGAGTTGGGCAATCGACTCAGCCTCGTTGACCAAGAGCCGCCCAATGCCGCTTCCCTGGTGCGACTCGCTGACGAGCAGGTGAGTAATCTCACCGACCGACGGGGCCGCTGGTGAACGACTGGTCTCTATTACATCTCTCCTCTTGGTGAACGAGCCTCTCGCTACCCTCCATATTCCAAGCGCGTATCGTTTCCATCTTGTAAGGAACAGTTCCTTACCAAAGCGCGGATGAGTGAACGCATATCCGACCAGGAGGATCCCTAGGGCAACCCCGTGGCTCTTCACCATTGCCTTGACGTGCCTGCCGGGGTCAAACGCTCCGAGCAGTACTCCACATAGGGCTCCGTCGCCGTCAATCGCCACAAGAGATAGCGCTCCGGGGGACTCGATCCAAGCTCTGTAGTATCGCCTCAGGTAACGGTTCCCACAACGCGCCAGGAACTCAACCTTGAGTACTTCTCTATGCAGCGCTACTGCCGATCGAATGTCGCTTATCTCAGCTTGGCGTACCTGGAGCGAAGCGTTCACGACGGCTCCGTGCCGGCAAACGGCGCTCTTAGGCGGCAATAACCGTGGTGTATAACAAGGGAGTTCACGCATCGCGATAGTACCGTCACTCTCCGATAGCACCCGTTCGCCCACCACATTTCAGGTTGGGCCTCCACCCGCGCTTCGACTTTCACCACTACGATCTGATCAGTGGCCTTGGACATAGACTACCCAAATCGAACAAGAGATCTGAGCTCACCGACCGCTCTTCGAACTCGGCTCCGCGTCTTGCCGCCGTTCAAACGCGGTCCAAAGCCGAACCGCCGGACGGAGTTGGGCCTACTGATATTCGCGTCATTCATAACCACCGCACTCTACGTTCTAGCCGAACTTGGCACGAAGTCGAAGATCCCTTCCAACATTGGCGTTTTTCTTGGAGTCCTCCTCTCGCTCTCGTTAGTCGTGCACATCGCCAACCGCTGGCTCGTTCCACACGCTCATCCCGTCGTCTTGCCAATTGCCGCTTTGTTGAACGGGATCGGATACGTCGTGATAGTCAGGTGGGATCCTCCCCTCGGGAAGCTACAAGCCACATGGGCCGCTCTAGGCGTGGCTCTTTACGTCGTGACACTGCTCGTCGTGCGAAGATCTCGGGACCTGGATAGATACCGGTATTTGCTCCTGCTCTTAGCTGTCGCTTTGATGCTCTCACCGCTTCTGCCCGTCCTCGGGGAGTCGGTCAACGGCGCCTACCTCTGGGTCCACATAGGCAGCACTCAGTTCCAGCCGATCGAACTCGCGAAGATACTCTTGTGTATATTCTTCGCCTCTTATTTCACCGAGAAGAAGGAGCTCCTTTCCATCCCAACCGCCCGGTTGGGAAACCGCCTCGTAATCGACCCTCGTCCTCTCGTCCCAATCCTCGTTGCCTGGGGTTTTGCAATGTTGGTTATTGCGGCCGAGAACGACATCGGGTTTGCAATGCTCATATTTACAGTCTTCATCGCGATGCTCTGGATAACTACGGGCAGGTTCGGCTACTTGGTGCTCGGACTCCTCCTATTCGTGGTTGGCGCCGTCGTCGCTTCGCACCTCTTTTACCAGGTCCACGAACGGGTCTCGGTATGGCTAGACCCCTGGTCGCAGATCTTTGGAAACGGACGCCAGTTGGCTGAAGGGTGGTTCGCGCTTGGAAACGGAGGCATCGGCGGTACGGGACTAGGACTCGGCATCTCGGGAAGGTACGTATCGGCAATAACGAGCGACATGATATTCGCAGGCGTAGGGGAGGAAATGGGCCTTCTCGGAACGTCAATCATTGTGATCGCGTTCCTCTTGCTCGTTGGGACCGGGCTCCGTATCGCCCAATCTGCAAGGTCTGACTTCTCACGCCTCGTTGCAACCGGACTAACTGTGATGTTCGGATTTCAGGCGTTTTTCATTATGGCCGGGATTCTCCGACTCTTGCCGTTCACCGGAATCACCCTGCCCTTTGTCGCCTACGGTGGCTCGTCGCTCATTGCCAACTACATCTTGATCGCAATACTGCTTCGCATCTCGGACGAAGGTGCTCCGACCGAAGCCGAACGGGCCTCTGGAATATCGCAACCCGGCGAAAAAGCGTTCGTCCCAACAAGCGGCTGATTGGATCCAATCGTTGCCGGCGTTCTAAGGCGGGCGTCTACGATCACGTTTCGCGCCTTCGCCGGCTCCCTTTCGAGGATCTCTAACGGCCTCCCGCAGTAGCAGACAGGGCCGCTTGGATCATCGCAGAGATAATCGGTCCCGTAACGCTGCTCCCGGTCGCGCTAGCCGACTGTTGGGGAACCACGACTGCCACCGCGACACGTGGGGCGTTTGCGGGTGCAAACGCGATCATCCAGTCAGTTGTGAACTGGTTGAACACGCCAGTTTCAGCCGTACCGGTCTTAGCCGCCGCGTTTACCTGAGGTGGAAACACTCCATTTGCCGTACCGTTCGGCGCCGTGACTACCGACTGCATCAGCTTCGTGAGAGTTGACGCAGTCTGGGGGGTTGTGGCTTGGAGCCAGGGCTTGGGCTGAAACGAAGTTATCAGATCACCCTGGTCGTCACGGACCTGAGACATCACATGGGGCGTCATTACAGTCCCGCTATTTGCGACACCGGCGGCGACGAGTGCCATCTGCAACGCCGTCGCAGATACATCGAGTTGGCCAATTGCAGAGTAGGCAACACCTGGAAGATTGGTCGCAAGTTGCTTGGGCGTCGGGAACGACGACGCAGCTACGTCTGGAAGGTCAATTGGTGGAACTGCGTCAAATCCAAAAGAGCGCGCCTGTGTGTAGAGTGCCGAGGATCCAAGCTGGATCCCCAACAACGCATAGCCTGTGTCACAAGACGGTGGCAGCAACTGCGCAATCGTTCCGCCGCACGCCTCGTACGCGTAGTTATGGAAGGGTTTATTGGTTCCAGGAAGAGGGGTCTGGGAAAGTACTGGGGCGCTAAAGTTCGAAAGGTTGGGTTTCAAGTCATAGACTGCAGACGTGGTGACTATCTTGAAGGTCGAACCGGGCGCAAAGGACTCATGGTACGCGAGCGAATCAAACGGAGTGAACCCTTCTGAGTCTTTCACGTTGTCAGCGAAGTCTGCTGCCTTTTCGACGGGAATGCTCGGCGATGCGAGAGGGTTCGGGTCATAGGTCGGATTGGAGTACATCGCCAAGATACTTCCCGTAGAAGGGACTATCACCACCACAGCGCCGTCCCTACCGGCGAGCAACTGACGGGCTTTGCTCTGCAGGCTTGGGTTAACTGTGAGCGATACGGTGTCTGAGGTCTTCGGCGGCGGTGACAGCCATTGATCCAGAGTTCTGATCGGCTGCGAGTGCGGCGTCAAATAGTGGTCGTACTGGTACTCGACACCCGACGTACCAAGATAGTACGACGAGTATCCAACAGTTTGAGCGAACAGTGAGCCCGACGGGTAGATTCGCTCAAACTTATACGCGCCAGTTCGGGCCTTCACCGACTTCGCCAAGACGGCGCCGTTTGAAGCCAGGATGTCGCCTCTTGGGTTGTCAAACTGATTCACTTGGTTACGCGGGTTCAACGCAGAACCCGCCAAGCTCGGCGCCTTCTTGAACTGAACGTTTCCAAGTTGGACCAGAACAACGGTCATACAAAGGATCATCACGGCCCCAAGCCAACGAATCCTGCGCGCCATCAAGACCCTCCGCCCATGCCGCGACACCCTAGCCGACGAAGCGAACCGTCCGATCCCTCCTGGAGTTTGCAGTTACCAGCGGGTAACCGTAGCCTTCGAAGACAGGTGAAGACACCGAGGAGGAGATCGCCTTGACGGACCCAACGCAGACCCACGAAGTTTTCAATCAGCCACCGCCACTCGAAGACTACAACGTATTCTTAACCGATCCAGTTCTTAGCGAGGCACTAGATCGAGAGGGCGCCGGCTGGGCTCGTCCCGAGTTGACCGAACTTGGCGAGCGGGCGGGTACGAGAGATGCGATCGAGATAGGCCGTCTCGCAAACGAAAACGTACCGGTTCTTCACACCCACGACAGGTTCGGGAACCGCTTGGATGTAGTTGAATACCATCCCGCCTATCACGAACTCATGACGACTGCTATCCAAAACGGTCTCCACTCTGGCCCGTGGTCTCGCCCAGATCCCGGTGGACACGTCGCGCGAGCAGCAAAGGCCATCGTCTGGTACCAGGTCGATGCAGGCCACGTCTGTCCCATTTCGATGACCTACGCTGTCTTGCCTGCGCTGAGGCACGAGCCCGATCTACTCGCAACCCTCAAGCCGCTCATATTCTCCAACACCTACGACCCTTCGTTCGCTCCGTCGGAGACGAAGAAGGGAATCACGTGTGGAATGGGGTTGACAGAAAAGCAGGGCGGCTCGGACGTGCGGAGCAACACCACCTCGGCCCTACCACTCGGATCCGGCGGGGAGTCGGGAGGAACGAGCCGGGGACGTGAGTACGCGCTCACCGGTCACAAGTGGTTCTGCTCAGCTCCGATGTCGGACGGGTTTCTCATGCTCGCGAACGCCCCAAACGGACTGAGCTGCTTCTGGGTCCCGCGTTGGAAGCCTGACGGTACGTGTAACGAGATACGGATCCAACGCCTGAAGGACAAGCTGGGAGATCGGTCAAACGCTTCGAGTGAAATAGAGCTCCTAGGAGCCTATGGCCACATGGTTGGTGAGGAAGGCCACGGAGTGCGAACAATAATTGAAATGGTCAACCACACCCGTTTGGACTGCACGCTTGGATCAACGTCGCTCATGAGACAGGCGCTCGCACAGGCGACGTGGCACGCCAAACACCGGAACACGTTTTCAAAGCTGCTCTCCGATCATCCGCTCATGGAAAACGTCCTCGCCGACATGGCGCTCGAGTCACAAGCGGCGACGGCAGCATCGCTACGCGTCGCTCGTTGCTATGACCAAGCAGAAAACGACGAGGCAGAGGCTCTCCTTCAGAGAATCCTCACACCCGTCGTAAAGTATTGGACTTGTAAACGTGCCCCTCAATTCGTCGCCGAAGCGCTCGAGTGCACCGGGGGAAACGGGTTCGTCGAGGAGTCACCGATGCCACGGCTTTACCGGCAAGCTCCCGTAAACGGAGTCTGGGAGGGATCCGGCAACGTGATCTGCCTCGACGTGCTCCGTGCGATGAGCCGTGAACCGCGTACCGTGGACGCCTTCACGTCAGAGGTTTCAAAATCTAAAGGTGGTAACTCAACACTCGACGCCGCAGTCGCCGATCTATCCTCTGCTCTTGGAAGCGAAGTTGACCTCGAGCCCCGGGCACGACGGCTCGTCGAAAAGATGGCATTAGTCTTCCAAGCCGCCCTCCTCGTCCAGCACGCCCCGTCTCAGGTTTCTGAGGCGTTCTGCTCGTCTCGGCTCGGGGCTGATGCGAGCACGACATTTGGCACTCTTGACGGACCCAGTGGTCTCGGTGCGATCATCGAGCGAAGCGTTCCGTGGTGGGGCTGACTACCGTTAACCGATCCTCTCCAACAGCTCCTGGCACCGGACAACGTCTTGGGAGAGCTTCTCTTTGAACTTCGAGATTCGCGAGAGCTTCTCGTCTAGCTTCGCGGCCAACGTCTCAGACAACGCCATCGCTTCCTCGAGTATCTCTCGTTGCTCGGCGTCTTTGGATCTGTCGGCTCGGGTCTTGTTCGCTCGATACTCTCTTCGTAGCTCTTCGAGCCGTGATTGAGCGTTCAGAACCGACTTGATCTCCTCCAAGTTCAAACCCAACAACTCTTTTAGCTCGAGTATGCGTCCAAGCTGTGCGAGGTCGCTAGCCAGATAACGGCGTTCTCCGCCGCTCGTATACTCGGACGGAGAAACGAGACCCAGCTCCTCCCAGTAGCGAAGGGTCCGCGTCGAGAGTCCGAACTTGGAAGCCGCATCACCGATTCTAAGTGCGACGTCGCGGCCTTCTCCTGGAGAGTCACTCTCCATTGGCACACCCCCTGAGCCTTTCTTTACAAACATCATCGCAGCGTTCGCAGTCGGTCGGCGTTTCCCGAACGCGCCCTACTCTTCGAGCTAGGCATCGACGGAGTCAGCCGGTTCCACGACTGTCGGCTCAGTCGACTCTGACGCCTCTTCGTAGTGGTACTTGCCTCCACGCATGAGTGAGGCAAAAGCTCCAAGAAGGCACGCGACGGCCGCGAAATCGAACGCCTCTTTGAGCCCGTCGCCGAACGGTCCTGAGATCAGGTGCGGAAAGAACGAACGGCCAGTGATATATCCGGCTTGGGTAGCACCCATATGCCGTAACGCTTCGGGTCCAAGAAGGGCTTGGATGGGATTGATGCCCAAAAATGCGGCAAACAAGCTGCCGACCGGCGGAAGATGCGACGCCTTCAGCGCTACCGAATGGCTCACCCCTTGGGCGACGAGACCAGAGTAGAGAGCGTTTGGGAGCGACGCTGCGAGCCCCAAGATCATCAAGGTAAAGAATATCCCAATCGACAGTACCTGCGCTGACGAGGTGAACGTCGCCGCCATGCCTGCCCCAGCGCCTCTCTGGCCGGGTGGCAAGCTGTTCATTATTCCGGTCTGGTTCGGAGCAATGAAGAGACCCATGCCAACCGAGTTCAAGAAAAGCAACAGTGCGAACACCCAGTAGTTGAAGTCAACCGGGATCGTCTCTATCAACAAGAACGTGACCGCTACTAAGACAAGTCCACCCGTCGCAAACGGACGTGCACCGTAGCGGTCTGCCCAGTACCCAGAGAGCGGGCCCGACGCGAGAAAACCCGCCGTCAGCGGAAGCATATAGATCCCGGCCCACAGCGGAGTCTGGTTGAAGCTGTACCCATGCAACGGAAGCCAGATCCCTTGAAGCCAGATGATCAGCATGAACATGAGACCTCCACGGCTGAGCGAAGCTAGGCCGCTCGCAAAGTTACCCGCCGCGAACGCTCGAATCCGGAATAGCTTCATCCGAAACATCGGGTGCTCGACGTGATTTTCCACGACCGCAAAGATCACCAAGAGGGCTAACCCGACGGAGATCTCAGCCAGGACGTACGGGCTACCCCACCCCATCGTGTGACCGTGATAAGGAAGCAGCCCGTAGGTGAGACCGATAAGGACCAGGATCAGACCCACTCCAAACGTTGCATTTCCCCACCAATCGATCGGCGACGGCGTCCGAACGCCACGGTCAACTAGCTTCTTGTACGCCCACACCGTCCCAAAGACGCCAACGGGCACCGATACGAGGAACACCAAGTGCCAGTCGACCGGCGCGAGCACCCCTCCGAGGACCAGTCCAATGAACGCACCCGCTATCGCGGCGACGTTGTTAATTCCAAGAGCCAACCCCCGTTGATCCTGCGGGAACGCATCCGTGATGATCGCTGAAGAGTTCGAAAACAACATCGCTCCACCAACGCCTTGACCAATCCGCATCACGATCAGCCAAACCGCACCTGCGGTGCCAAACATCCATGTCACCGAGAGTAGAATCGAGAAAACAGTGAACACCGCAAACCCCGCGTTGTACATACGCACGCGCCCATACATGTCCCCGACGCGTCCCAACGTGACCACCAAGACCGCTAGGACAACCATGAACCCCATCAGCATCCACAGCATGTAGCCCGTGTTCGAGGGGGTGAGCGGGTCGAGGTGTATCCCGTTGAAGATCGCCGGCAGTGCGATTAGCACGATCGACTGGTTGATGAAGACCATCAACGTCCCAAGCGTTATGTTCGATAACGCCACCCATTTGTAGCGCGGGTTGACCGGCGTCAGGGTCGCGCCCGACCCCGACACACCACGACCGCTACCACCAGCCGCTTCAACGCCCGGGAAGTCCCGACTCCCCTCTCGGGGAGGCAACGTTGTCGTCGGGTCCGCACCTCGGTCGATCCCGAGCGCGTCGTCGACGCTTGAGTATCCTGCCCCCTTCTTCGTCACATTGCTACCTGCATGGCATTACTATAACGTTCACGTAAAGATCATACTTTCAAAGCTGAATCTAGGGCAAACTGGCAAGATGCCTCGCAGAAAGGTCTCCCGAGAGTCACGCCAGAGCGAGCGTCCTCTCGCGATCTCGGGAACGCACTGGCGAGACGACGGTACGCCCAAGGTGAGGTTCACGTCTCGATCCGCCGCGCTCGCAACAGCCCAACTCCGAGCTAGCGAAGCGGGAGTCGACTTAGGAGTCTACCAGTGTGAGTTCTGCAACGGGTGGCACATGGGCAGATCCACGAACCGCTGACTGCGCATTTCGGATCTCTAGAACGACCAACCTCGACGCGATGCGGTAATCCAAGGTCGATACTCGTCGATTTGGCGAATTTGGGGCCCGTGGGTGGAATAGTCCGCGACCTAGGGCGTTGTCTGGGTTAAAGTGTACAAGTAGAGGGAGATAACTTCGTGCCGGGATCCAGAGGAGTCCCAAGATGCTCTTAGAGATCGCTTTAGCGTTAGCCGCCAGCCTTTTTACGGCCGCCTCATCGGTCTCTCAACGCGTCGCTGCCGCTCCTGCTCCTGGTGAACTGACGTTCAGCTACCGTCTCGTCCTCTTCGTTCTCCACCGTCCGATCTGGTTTCTAGGAGTCCTCTGCATGATCGGCGGATTCCTCTTCCAGCTCGCAGCCCTTCGCGTCGGCAGCCTCAGCCTCGTTCAACCGGTGATCGCAACCGAACTACTCTTCGTCTTCGCTTTTCTCGCGATAAGGAACCGTGATCGAGTTCTCCTTCGAGACTGGATTGCAGCACTTGGAATGGCGATCGGACTCGCGGCGTTCTTGTTCCTCGCTGCACCAACCGGCGGATCGAACCACGCGTCGGGCAGAACCTGGATACTTGCCGGGATCTCGTGCTTTGTAGCCTCCGGCGTTATCGCAGCGTTGGCAAACGCACATACGCGAAAAGGTATGGAACCGAGTCCGGCACGCAAGGCTGCTCTTCTCGCGGTCTCATCCGGCGTCGCCTGGGGGTTCGTCGCGGCGGTTATAAAAGAACTGAGCACCCACGTAAACGGAGGTTGGGTAGATGTCTTCTCTAACTGGTCGCCCTACGTACTAATAGTCGCCGGCGCCGCGGCGATGTTCTTGACCACGAACGCTTTTCAAGCGGGTCCGCTCGCCGCGTCCCAACCGGGGCTAACGATCATGGATCCACTCGTCGCGATACTCCTTGGCGTGACGGTATTCGGTGAACAAATTAGGCACACGCCGGTCGAGATAGTAGGTGAGGTGTTCGCTTTCGTCCTCATCGTTGGAAGCGTCGTCCTTCTCAGCCAGAGCTCTCTCATCGCCGAAGGAGGTGAGGCTTCTGCGCCGCCGGGTACGAAGCTACCAAGAGATGCAATCGACGTCCCCAGGGGCGACGTTCGTCGAACGCCTCCCGTCAAGCGTTCGCGCGTCGTCTCAGCACTTACCCGCGCCGTCTCGGCATTCAAGGGCAACTACCTCGACACCGGGTCGACGCCGAGTTGAAAGGCGCTAGGGATCGCCATAGCGCGAGGGCCGTATCGCGAGGCCGTATCGCGAGGTCGGAGCTCCGACACCCCCGAGCCGTAAAACGGTGCGTTGAACGAAAAGATCCCTCCGTCGGACGCGACTTCCCAGTAGCCGCCAGTCGTTCGATCAACCGCCATTCCAACTACTGGCTGGTTCAAAGGTTGACCACCCATCGAGCCGTAGAAGGGGGCACTCGTCGGTGTTGCTCCAAACGAGAAGACGCCACCGTCACGAGCTACCAAGTAGTAGCCGCTCGCACTCGCACTAACAGCTACTCCGACTACTGGTTGGTTGAGTGGTTTTCCACCCATCGAGCCGTAGAAGGGGGCACTCGTCGAGGTCGCGCCGAACGAGAAGACGCCACCGTCTGAGGCGATGAGCCAGTAGCCGCTTCCACCGGAGCTGGCGGCTATCCCGTCTACTGGTTGGTTGAGTGGTTTTCCTCCCATCGAGCCGTAGAAGTTTGCGTCTCCGAACGCGAACACTCCCCCGTCTGCTCCAACTAGCCAGTATCCCTTGCCGTCTGGGGTCGCTGTCATCCCGACAACTGGTGCGTTAAGAGATCTGCCTCCCATCGAGCCGTAGAAGGTTGCGTCTCCGAACGTGAACACTCCCCCGTCAGTTCCAACAAGCCAGTATCCCTTGCCGTCTGGGGTGGAGACGATACCGGTAATAGGTGCGTTCAAGCTCTGTTGCGATAGCGATCCGTACGCGACTGCATTTCCGTAGGGATAGACACCGCCTGCCGCGTCGGTCAGCCAGTATCCACCTCCGTTTGGAGTAGCCGCCATGCCTACTACTGGAGGGATACCAAAGGTCCAGGTGTCGTTAAGGATGGCTTGGCTGGTGGCTCCACCAAAGAGAACCAAGTTCTCCGTTGCCGGGTCATAGGCCATCGAAGCGGAGGAGCGGGCAGATGGGCTCGTGGCAGGAGAGAGCTGTGTCCATGTTGTTCCATTCCAGGTCCAGGTGTCGTTGTAGGTAGCGATGTTGCTTTCCCCACCAAAGAGACCCATGGTTGAAATGGCTGGGTCGTAGGCCATCGATGCGCCGACGGGGGCTGGTGGGCTTGTAGCTGGTGAGAGCTGCGTCCAGGTGGTCCCATTCCAGGTCCAGGTATCGTTGAGGCTATTGCCACGGCTGTCAGAACCACCAAAGAGAATCATCTGGCCGGTCGTTGAGTCGTAAGCCATAGACGCGTTAGAGCGCGGAGATGGACTCGTCGCAGGAGAGAGTTGGCTCCAGGTGGTCCCGTTCCAACTCCAAGTATCGTTCAGTGGGCCGATGGTGCCATAACCTCCGAAAAGAACCAGCTGACCAGTCGCCGGATCGTAGACCATCGAGGCACCAGAGAGCGCAGGTGGACTCTTAGCTGGAAACAGTTGGCTCCAAGTAGCTCCGTTCCAACTCCAAGTGTCGTTGTAACCAAACTCACCATTCGCGCCGCCGAAAAGAACCAGCTGACCAGTCGCCGGATCGTAGGCCATCGAGGCACCAGAGAGCGCAGGTGGACTCTGACCTGAAAGCATTGAAACACGGACGCGCGAGGTCGGGGTGCGGGGCAGAGCCCCGCTCGGGACGTAGTCCCGACTTAGGTTGTCCTCAGGCTGCTTCGGCTGGATTGATC
>JAJYQJ010000114.1 GCA_021794655.1 Actinomycetes bacterium
GCAACTGGAAATGGTCCTTCAGGCGGCTCGAGGGCGAAAACAACCAGTTGATCACATCCTGTTTGCCGGTCCTCCGGGGCTGGGGAAGACCTCGCTTGCCGGCATTGTCGCGGTGGAGATGGGGGTCGGGCTTCGGATCACGTCGGGTCCGGTTCTTGGACGAGCGGGCGATCTGGCGGCGTTGTTGACCGATCTCCAAGACGGAGACGTGTTGTTCGTCGACGAGATTCACAGGCTGCCGCGTTCTGTAGAAGAGATTCTCTACCCCGCGATGGAGGACGCGAAGCTTGACATCTTGATTGGAAAAGGCCCCACCGCCCGCTCGATCCGACTCGATATCCCGCGTTTTACTCTCGTTGGAGCGACGACACGGACGGGACTGGTAGCTGGTCCGCTACGAGATAGGTTTGGATTCGTCGGTCGCTTGGATCTCTACGCGCCAAAGGATCTAAAGGCAATAGTGGAACGATCCGCGCGCATCTTGGGGGTCAGAGTCGATAGCGAGGGGTCAACGCGCATCGCAGAACGCTCAAGGGGAACGCCGCGGATTGCAAATAGGCTACTTAGGCGTGTCAGGGACTTTGTCGAAGTACGAGGAGACGGAGTTATCAACGGAAAGAGTGCTGTCGAAGGGCTTCAACTCTTCGGGATTGATGAGCTAGGTCTTGACAAAGTGGACCGGGCAATCCTGGACGCGCTGTGTCGGCGATTCGAAGGACTTCCGGTCGGGTTGACGACGCTCGCCCAGTGCGTCGGGGAAGAACCCGACACGATTGAAGACGCTTACGAGCCGTTCCTTTTGCAGCTTGGTCTCATTATCCGCACGCCGCGAGGTCGTGTCGCGACCGCTCGGGCCCATGCCCATCTCGAGGGGACTCCCGGGTGGATCCCTGAAGCCGGCGAGGAGTTGGGAAGGATGTTCTAGCTCGCACGCGTCTCATATGGTTGGCTTCTTTGGGGTGCAGGAAGTGCTCGCGACAACGCGGACTTGACGTCCTCTTTGGCGTGGTCGGCAGGTGGGATCAGTGGCAACAATACGCGAAACGTCGTGGACCATCCAGGAGTGTCCACTATGTCGAGGTAGCCGGTGTGGGCGTCGACGACGGACTTCGCTATCGCTAACCCGAGGCCGCTACCTGGCACACCCGCACTGTCCGCCGAGGCTAATCGGTAGAATCGTTCAAATAGTTGCGAGCGTTCTGCGAGTGGGATTCCAGGACCGTCGTCGAGGACCTCGATACGTGCGAAATGTCCAAACTCACCCATCCTGACCTCGACGTGGCCACCTTTGGAAACAAACTTCACGGCGTTTGCCAAGAGGTTGTCCACGAGTTGTCGGATACGTTTTGGATCGGCACGCACCTGCATCGTCGCCTCGGGAAGAAACGTGAGTTGAACGGAACGTGACGACGCGACAGTGACGATAGAGTCGACGGACTCTCTCACTAGATCGGTCAAGTTGGTTTCGACGAAATTGAGCCGGTGGAGTTGTGATCCTCCCGGGTCAGCGAGTAGGTCTTCAGCGACAGTTATCAACTGTTCGGAGTTTCGTTCGATGGTTCTCACCATTGCGAGGTGCTCGTCGGTCAGTTCGTCGGCATCCTCTAAGAGAAGGTCGACGTATCCTCGGATTGAAGTCAACGGCGTGCGAAGCTCGTGGGAGACCGTCGCGACGAGATCGTCTTTCATCTGAGTAAACTCATGAAGCCTGTTATTTTGCTCCGTCAAGACTTCGGCTACTTCTCGTTGAACAAGGAAGAGCCTTTCACGCTCACGTGCTAGCGACTCGCGCTCTGTCACGTCGGTCGCAACGATCACATACCCGATCGGTACCCCCTCGTCTTGGCGTACCGTGAGCACGACGGAGCACTTTCGCGCTGTCCCGTCACTGCGTAGGTATGTCCAGATCGACTCCACGCCGATGTCGGGCACAGGCACTCCTCGAGTTGCGGCACTGGCGAGCGCTAGGATTTCATCGGCTCTTGTTCTCAGCTCACCGGGCTCCAAGAACTCCCATGCGTAACGAACGCCGACAACGTCATCTCGTGTGTAGCCAAGGAGGTTCTCCGCTCCGGGAGAGAAGAACGTCACGAGGCCCTCGTCGTCGGTCCCGATAATCGACGTCCCAGTTGCCGCCCGGAACAACGAGTCAAGTTGACGCCGAGCGTCAAGTGCGTCGGCCGCTTTTAGTTTCGCGGTGTTCGCGAATCTTTGCAGTCCGCTGACTTGACGCCTGTCTCGCGCAACCATCGCGAGGATCGTGTAGGAGAGAAGAGGCGCGACCGCCATGACCATGACGACGAATCGCCAGTCTTGGGGGGGGTACTGTGGCCGGCCGATGGTGAGGATCGGTACGACTAGTGACAAGAAAACTGCCCCGAGCCCAACGGCTAGATGTGACCTATCGCCGTAAAGGGAGAGCCAGATGAGTGGAAGGAAGTACAGAACCGCCATTCCAGAGGAAAAGCCGCCTTGGGCGTCGGTCAAGAGAGCGACGACGCCGACATAGGCGACCGGAACGATCGACCAGCACCAAAACGGAAGTTTTCGCCACGGCAGGAGGACCGCAACGGCGGTGAGGGAGAAGAAGAGGCCTCCGGCCGCGAGTACGACGCCCTTACGTTCGTAGGGGAACGGAATGAGACCGGCGAGAACCGAGACGGTGCCCGCGAGGGCAAAGACAGGCAACCGCTTGCGCATGTTCCCGTAAAAACCGGGTGGGTAGCGCTTTTGCTCTGGGTCAAACGAATCTGGGTCAGCTACACCGGGGAGAAGATCGGCTGATAGCTCGACTGCGTAGTTTGACCCGTTTGACGGCGATTCTTCGGGTACGAGTCGCATCAGTGCTGCACGCCCGCGTAGCGGTATCCGAATCCCCGTACGGTCTCAATTGGAGACGTCGAGGGATCCTCCCATCCGAGTTTCTTTCGGAGTCGAAGGACTGCGTACTTGACCCGAGACGGTGCCAACCCAGATGGGTCGTCCCACGCGAGTTCTAAGAGTTGGGTCGGGGACAGGACTTGGCCGGCGTGACGCACGAGGCTCGAGAGGAGGCGGAACTCCGTCGGGGTCATTACGAGGAGTTCTCCGTCGAGGGTTACTTGCTGGCCCTCGAAATCAATGGTGAGGCGTCCGTCGTCGTAGACGAACCTCGGTTCTTTCTGGGCGGATGCGGCCTGGCGCCGACGGATAGCCTGGAGGCGCGCCAAGAGTTCGACTCTGCTAAACGGCTTCGTCAGGTAGTCGTCTGCTCCCGCGTTGAGCCCGCGAACTTTGTCACGTTCTGCCCCGCGGGCCGTCAGGACGAGGACCGGTACGTCGCTCATGTCTCTAATGCGCTCGAGAACCTGCCAGCCGTCGAGGTCTGGGAGTCCGAGATCCAAGATCACGAGGTCCGGCCTTGTTTGGTGGAACGCCTTCAGTCCACCGCGCCCCGTCGACGCCTCTTCTACGCTGTAGCCCTCCCTGCTCAACAACGCCTTCAGCAGGTCGCGGATGTCCGAGTCGTCTTCAATCGCGAGAACGGAAGGTTCTCCGTGACGCATCTCAGACTCCTGAAGCTGCACAGGTCGCGCGGACCTTGAAGAGACCTCCAGCAACGGCAACCATAACCGAATTGTATCTTTCCTGAGATAGGAAGTGTTACACAGCGCGAAAACGGGGGACTCCCAGGGGTTTAGCGTCCGCCCGCCTGACCCCTGGAAGCCTCCCGCACGCTCCCCCGTATACCGCTGTCCGGATCCCGCCAGACCAATCGAACCCCAAGGTGTCTTGCCAAGTTGGCGCTCCACACTGTCAGCGTGTGACCCTCTTAGGCTGTGACCCTGCCGTGTTGTTCTACTCGTTCAGTTTCGGCGTGTTCTGGCGTAATTGGGGTATGTTGAGGTTGTAATATGGTTGCAAAATAGAGAGCCGATCTGCCGGCGGACTCTTTCTCCGGAGCGACCTGGTTATTGACTGGCGCCGCCGGATGGAAAACTGGTGGGTCGCTGCGATGTGCGCCGGTGTTGTGACCTTGAAGCTGTATGGTTGCGCTTCAGTGCGAGATGCTGCGCTGGTTCGAACGATGAAGCCCTTTAACGACACCGAGAGAGTGAGGCAGGATGGATCTGACGGCAGGATGGACAACGCTGAGCTTAATAGCTGCTGCAACTTCGACCAAGAAGCCTGCTCCAGCAGGTAGCTCGAGCTACCTCATCATCTTCTTGGTGGTTATCGCTGGGGCTTACTTCTTCTTCCTGCGCCCCCAGCAACAAAAGGCGAGAAAGGCCCGCGCCGGGTCCGCGTCAATCGAGGTCGGCGATGAGGTCGTGACGATCGGTGGAATAGTTGGAAAAGTCCTCGCGATGGACAAGGACCGGGTCACTCTCTTGACAGGCGACACAGCCGAGAATGGGTCGCTTCCAGAACACGCTCCGCACCGGATGGTGATCTTGCGCCAGGCGGTGGCGAGAAAGCTAGAGCCGTCTTCACCCGAGTACGATGAGAGTTTGGCCGACGAAGACGAACCCGACGAAGACGAACCCGACGAACCCGATGAACCTAGTGATGAAGACGATAACGAAGCCCAAGACAGTCAAAGCCCACCAGTTGGATCGCACGACGAGGGGGACCCTGGAAGCGGTGACGGTCCTAGCGAGAAAGGCGAGAAAGGTAAGTAGACGGTGAGCCCTCCTGCGTCTAAAGCGGCGGCCAAGCGACAGAGGTCGCTTGTGATCAGCCTCGTTCTGGTCGTGGCGATTGCCTTTGGATCACTCGCCGCGACGCTGCTATCGGGTTGGCGCCCGGAGCTCGGCTTGGATCTCGCCGGGGGACTGTCCGTCGTGTACAAGCCCGCAACCCACGCTACAGCAGCGGATCTGACCGAGTCGGTCAACATCTTGACCAACAGAGTCAACGCTCTTGGGGTGTCGGGTGCACAGGTCGCGACCCAAGGGCCCGACATCGTTGTATCAATCCCGGGCATAAAGAACCCACAGCAGATTCTGAGCACGATCGGTGAGACCGCGCAGCTTTATTTTCGCCCGGCACTCTGCGGTGCGCCCGCGTTCGTCGGCAAGAAGGGAAAGGGAGCACAGCCGCCGAGCGGCCCCCTTCCAACCTGTACCGCGGCGTCGACTCTTTCAAAGACAAACTTGGGGGTGACGCCTAGTTCGAGCGCGACTTCGGGCTACACAGCGAACCCTGTCCCCGCCGACGCTGCGCTGGCAGCGTATCCTTCGACTCCCGCGTCGCAAGACGTGCAGGGAAAGACGGTCCTTTTACCCGCCCTAAAAGGTGGTGGTCAGTATCCCCGTTACCTTCTTGGACCGGCTACTTTGACCGGGCACGCGATAAAGACGGCGACCGCGCAACAGAACCAGACTGGCTCGTGGGTGGTCAACTATACGCTCACCTCGACCGGCTCACCCGCGTGGGACGCGTTGGCCCAACAGAACTTCCACCAGATCATCGCAATCGAGTTGGACGGGGTCGTCCAATCGGCGCCGATCATCCAGCCCGGCCAGGCGACGTTTAGCTCGTTTGCCGGAACCGGCCAGATATCTGGGAATCTAACCCAGCACCAAGCCCAGAATCTGGCGCTTGCGATGCAGTTTGGGTCCCTTCCGGTACGTCTCGTTCCCCAGACGACACAGACTGTTTCGCCGACTCTTGGCGCGTCGTCTCTGAAGGCGGGCTTGCTCGCGGGAATTATCGGGTTGTTGCTGGTGCTCGGGTACGTAGTCTTCTACTACCGCGCGCTCGGCCTAGTGGTGGTCTCCGGCCTGTGCGTTACCGCTGCCCTGCTTTGGGCGATCGTCTCGGTTATCGGTCACACGAACAATCTGACGCTCGACCTTGCCGGGGTCACAGGTCTCATCGTGTCGATCGGAATCACAGTTGACTCATATATTGTATATTTCGAACGGTTGAAGGACGAGACTCGTTCTGGCCGAACGGTTCGGACAAGTGTCGACAGAGGTTTTTCGAACGCATGGAGGACCGTCTTGGCGGCGGATATGGTGTCACTGCTCGGCGCGTTGTTGCTCTGGTTCATAGCTATAGGGGCAGTGAGGGGTTTCGCCTTCTTCCTCGGTTTGTCCACACTCCTAGACGTCTTTGTCACCTACTTTTTCACGAGGCCCTTAGTTGTGCTTCTTGGTAAGAACGAGAAGGTGGCCGACGCGAAGCGCTTTGGCATTGCACGTGGGCTCGACTCCAGCGTTCAGGTGACCTCGTGACGCCCGTCGAACGTCGAGACGAAGGTCTCGTCGATCTTAAGATTGCTAGGTCGGACGCGGATAGTGGGTCCGGCGGTGACGGCAGCGACAAGGAAGGTTTGGAGCCGGACGGAACGAGGGCTAGAACAGACTTGTCTGAAAGCGAGACGCACGGATCGTCGCCCGGGTCGTTTAGAAGGATGTATCGCGGCCAGACTCGGTTCGATTTTGTCGGACGTAGGCGTGTGTGGTTCATTATTTCAGCCGTCATTATCCTCGCGGGACTCGTATCCTTGGGAACGCGTGGCTTGAATCTCGGGATCGAGTTTCGAGGTGGCACGTCCTGGAGTGTTCTTGCACCACAGGTAAGTCAGGCAAAGGCGACGTCGCTAGTCGAGGCCGCGGGTCTTAACCAGCCGGTTGTCCAGTTAATCGGATCAGGCAGCAACCGTCACGTCCAAGTGCAAGCGGACTTGAACAACTTGCCACCCGCTCAGCAAAGTGCGATCAAGGCCAAGGTTCTGACGGTAATGGAACACATGGGCACCCAGCTTGGAGTAACAGACGTTGGGCCTACGTGGGGAGGCCAGGTAACCCAGAGAGCTTTGATCGCTCTGTTCGCGTTCTTCGTCGCGGTAGTTGTCTACATTAGCTTCCGCTTCGAGCCAAAGATGGCACTTGCCGCGTTTATAGCGATGATCCATGACTTGCTGGTGGCGGTCGGTGTCTACTCGCTCGCCGGGTTTCAGGTGACGCCCGACACAGTAATTGCGATCCTTACAATTCTTGGTTACTCCCTCTACGACACCGTCGTTGTTTTCGACCGTGTCCGAGAAAACTCGAGGGGTTTTGGCGCATCGGGACGGATGACGTACTCCGATATGGTGAACCTATCGATGAACCAGACACTCGCCCGCTCGATCAACACATCGCTTGTCGCGATCATGCCGGTCTTGGCCGTGCTCGTCGTTGGGGCGGAGATTCTCGGTGCAACGACGCTCCAAGACTACGGGTTGGCGCTGTTCGTCGGACTCTTGAGTGGTGCGTACTCGTCCATCTTCATAGCGTCGCCGGTACTCGCGATGTTAAAAGAGCGAGAGACTCGCTACGTCTCGATACGCCATAAGTTGGAGACCCGAGGTGACAGGTTAGGAATTCTCACCCCGTCTGCTGCGGCGCAGATGAGTTTTACAGGTGCTGGATCGTTGCAGCGTGGCGGAGGCGGTCGTCCTCCATCATCGAGGCGACCTGCCACTTCGAACGCCCCGATTCGCCCCGGATCTGGTGGGGTGAAACGCGCACACGCCGGTGCTGTGCTCGAAACAACTGGAGCGAATCGAACTGCAAAGAAAACCCAGACCGGGGGAGGAGTGCGGGCGGGAGCCGGGCCGAGTCGACCCGGTGCGTCGACGCGCAAGACCCCTCCGAGGCCCAGGAAGGGCGCCAAAGGCAAGAGCCAGAAGGGAAAGAAGCGGCGCTGAGGTTTCGAGCGCGTGTGGGGCCAAGTGGATCGAGTAGGCTACATATATGGTGACCTTGGCTCGGGTCGCGTACAGAAACGATAGCGATCCTCTCGTCATAGATGAGCTGTTGGCGACCGCGTTGGCTGAGCTGGCAGCGCGGGCGACTCCTGACGAGCTGTCGACCGTGAAACGAGCCGGGCAAGTGGCAGAGCTTGCCCATCGGGGACAAAAAAGGCTTTCGGGCGAGCCCTATATCACGCATCCGGTTGCAGTCGCGACGATCGTTTCTGATCTTGGATCCGACGTGCCAACCGTCGTATCCGCCTTGTTGCACGACGCGGTGGAGGACACCGGACTTTCGCTCTTGGACATCGAAAAGGAGTTTGGTCCCGTCGTAAGTCGCATCGTCGATGGGGTTACAAAACTCGATCGCCTCCAGTTCGACTCAAAGGAGGCACAACAGGCCGCCACGGTGCGCAAGATGATCGTCGCAATGGCCAACGACTGGCGTGTCTTGATGATTAAGCTCGCGGATCGTTTGCACAACATGAGGACGCTGGCTGCTGTACCGGAATGGAAGCAGAGGCGGATCGCTCAAGAGACCTTCGATGTCTACGCCCCACTCGCTCATCGTCTTGGAATCCAACAGATCCGCTGGGAGTTAGAAGATCTTTCGTTCGCAACCCTGCACCCCAAGCGCTACGCGGAGATCGAACAGATGGTGGCGCTGAGGGCCCCTCAACGTGACGAGTATTTAGATCGCGTGATGGCCGAGGTGCGCACTCATCTAGTGGATCTCGGAGTCAGAGCCGAAGTCACCGGACGGCCAAAACACTTATGGAGCATCTATGAAAAGATGGTCGTCGGAGGCAAGGAGTTCGATGACATCTACGACCTCGTAGGTATTCGCGTCATCGTTGAGAAGGACAAGGACTGCTGGGCAGCGCTCGGAGCGATTCATTCGATCTGGGCACCAGTGCAAGGACGGTTCAAAGACTATATAAATACTCCGAAGTTCAACCTCTACCAGTCCCTACATACGACAGTGATCGGGTTGGACGGTCGCCCTATCGAGGTCCAGGTTCGCACCGCAGAGATGCACCGTCGCGCAGAGTACGGGATAGCTGCGCACTGGGGTTACAAGGAGCGTGAAGACTCCTCGGCCGACATGGCGTGGATGCAACGTGTCGCAGACGTCGATCAAGAGACGACGGACCCGATCGAGTTCCTGGCAGCCTTGAAGCTTGATTTGGAACAAGACGAGGTGTATGTCTTCACGCCGAAAGGACGCGTGATCGCACTTCCGGCGCGGAGCACTCCGGTGGACTTTGCCTACGCAATTCATACTGAAGTCGGCCACGCATGTATAGGTGCGCGAGTGAACGGCCGACTCGTCCCGTTGGACAGCCGGTTGTCCTCTGCCGACACCGTGGAGATATTCACGTCGAAGTCGTCGGCAGCTGGGCCTTCTAAGGACTGGGAACAGTTTGTCGCGTCGAGTCGGGCGCGCAACAAGATCCGTCAGTGGTTCAGCAAAGAGCGTAGAGAAGACGCAATCGAGGCCGGCCGCGAGGACCTGATCAAAGCGCTTCGCAGAGAGGGAATGCCGTTGCACAAGATCCTCTCCTCTGACGCGTTAGCCAAGGTGTCCAGATCGCTTAACCTGAGCGATACCGACGCGCTCTACGCCGCGATCGGACAGCATCAAGCCTCAGCGAGGTCGGTGGTGCAGCGACTCTTGAGAGAGCTCGGCGAGGGAGAGGCAGAGCAGCTACCGGCCACCGTCTCTCGCAGGGAGCGAAGCCGCCGGGGCACCGGCAATTCATCCGCTGGAGTCTACGTCGAGGGACTCGACGATGTAATGGTTCATCTCGCCCGTTGCTGTACGCCCGTCCCGGGCGATCAGATCGTTGGATTCATCACTCAAGGTCGTGGGGTTTCGGTACATAGGTCCGACTGCGCAAACGCCGCTTCCTTGTCCCAGCGCTCGCGTGAGAGGTTCATCGACGTGGAGTGGGGATACATCGGTAACGGAGTCTTCATCGCGACCCTCGAAGTTCAGGCATTTGACAGATCTCGTCTACTTGCCGACGTCTCCCGTCTCGTATCCGAACACCATCTCAATATTGTCGCGGCACGCACCTCGACTGCCGCTGATCGAATTAGCAAGATGGCCTTCGACGTCGAGTTGGCAGACCCAACGCATCTCGAGTCCCTGATCGCATCGATCAAGCACTTAGACGGCGTGTTCGACGCCTACCGCTTGCTCCCGGGAATCAAGGTTTGAACCCGTTATGAGCTCAAAGTCTCAGCCTTGGCGCGCGCCCACTGGAACCCACGACGTCTTGTGGCCTGAGTCAGCGCGTTGGGAAAGCCTATTGGAAAGGTTCTCCGATCACGTCCGCCGCGCAGGATACAAGCCGGTAACGACACCTACGTTTGAATACGCAGAAGTCTTCCGGCGTGGAATCGGTGACGAAAGCGAGATCGTCGGCAAAGAGATGTACAGTTTTGAAGACCGAGACGGCAAACTTCTGGCCCTGAGGCCCGAGGGCACCGCACCGGTCGTGAGGGCCTATCTTCAACACAAACCGATAACACCGTGGAAGGTGTGGTACACGACGCCGATGTTCCGGCACGAGCGACCCCAGGCGGGACGTTACAGAGAGCACCGCCAGATGGGGGTAGAAGCGATCGGATCGGGCGACCCGGACCTTGACGCCGAGACGGTCTGGTTAGCTGATTCGTTCTTTCGCTCTATCGGGCTGACGCGATTTGTATTGAGTCTCAACTCCATGGGAGATGAGAACTGCCGTCCAGGCTATATTGAGCGACTTCGGGGTTTCCTCGTGGAACGCTCGGAGCTACTCTGCGCTTACCACGGTGCTCGTATCCAAAGTAACCCGTTGCGGGCGCTCGACTGTAAGACCGAGGAGTGTATAGAAGTTACCTCCGACGCACCGCGACTTATCGATCACCTCTGCGACGACTGCGGCGGTCACTTCGAAACGGTTAAAGAGCGGTTGGCAACTCTCGGTGTCTCCTACGAATTGGACACTCGATTGGTGCGTGGATTCGACTACTACACCCGTACCACATTTGAGTTCGCGTCCCTTGCAATCGATGCCGCACAAAACGGCATAGGTGGCGGCGGGCGATACGACAGGTTGGCCGAGATGCTCGGAGGGGATCCGGTTTGTGGTATCGGTTTTGGGTTGGGAGTCGAAAGGACCCTTATCGCGTGTGACGCCGAAGAGGCTTTTGCGTTGCCAGAAAACGATCTAGACGTATTCGTAGTCGACGCCACGGGAGGAGAGTTGGCGACGGTTCTCGTGACGCGAGTGAGGGACGCGCACATGAGTGCCGATCGCGCTTTCGACAACCGCTCGATGAAGGCTCAAATGAAAGTGGCCGATCGATCCGGAGCAAAGGTTGCCCTCATCGTGACCGATGAGCTATCGGAAAACGAGGTTATACTCAAACCGCTTAGAACTGGGAGCTCGCAAAGAACTATCAGCGTCGACGAGATAGTGCCCCAACTCGTCGAAGAGCTTGCAGATAGCGGTGTCGGTGTTGGACCGTCCAAGATCGCGCAACGACAAGATGCCCGTGCAAGGGAGGTTCAAGATACATGACCGCGGCTTCAACAGGTGAAGTGTCCTTGGATACTTCCGATGATCGACGGTTGGCAAACGATCGAGACACGTCTGGAGCGTCCGTGATGAGTTCGGCATCGGCGACGTCGATGAGGACGCAGTTGTGTGGTGAAGTCGGCATCGGCGACGTCGGAGCAAAGGTCAGCCTGTGTGGGTGGGTATCGCGTCGCCGCGAACACGGGGAACATCTCGCCTTTATCGACCTCCGGGATCATTCAGGGATTGTCCAGTGCGTCGTCTCTGGATCTTTGGACGTACGTAGTGAGTTCGTCGTAAGGGTCGAAGGGACCGTGAGGGAAAGACCCGTTGGCACTGTCAATGAGAACCTGTCTACCGGGATGGTAGAGATAGGAGACTGCGTCGTCGAGGTGTTGGCGAGATCGCAGGTACCACCCTTCGTCCTCGACGGACGAGTTGAGGTGGACGAACCTCTTCGGATGAGATATCGATATCTCGACTTACGGACAGATCGCATGCAGCGAAATCTGAGGATGAGAGCGAAGGCGAACGCCCAAATTCGCCAAACAATGGCGTCGCTGGGTTTCTGCGAAGTTGAGACTCCCCTGTTGTGGGCTCCGACCCCTGAAGGAGCCCGGGAGTTCGTCGTGCCTTCTCGGCTCAGTCCCCAGTCCTTCTACGCTCTTCCCCAGAGTCCCCAGTTGGCGAAGCAGATGCTCATGGTCGGAGGGATCGATCGCTACTATCAGATCGCCCGCTGCATGCGTGACGAGGACTTGCGGTCGGATCGCCAGTTCGAGTTTACCCAGCTCGACATGGAGGCCTCCTTTGTCGGTCAAGAGGACGTAATCGGGTTCGTCTCCGAAGTGATCAACGACGCGACAGAGGCCTTGACCGGTGTAACCCCTGACGGGTTCGAGAGGATCACATGGGCTGAGTCGATCGACCGTTTTGGTACAGACAAGCCTGATCTCAGGTTTGCTATGGAGCTCGTAGACTTGACCGGAGCGTTTGCTTCAACGAACGTAAAGGCGTTCTCTGGTGAAACGGTGAAGGCACTGTGTGTAGAAGGTGGCGGTCAGTTCTCCCGCTCACGCCTGGATTCGTTGGTCGAACGCGCAAAGGCACTCGGCGCGGCGGGTCTCGCGTGGTTCAAGGTCAACCCCGGCGAAGGTGGCGAGTTGGAGTTGGAGTCGCCGTTGGCCCGCCACCTCGACTCCGGCGAGATCACCGCGGTCTTCAAAGAGACTCGATGTCAAGCAGGCGACCTGATCTTGGTCGTATCGGGTGAGTATCAAAGATCATGTCTCGTCCTGGGGCAGATCCGTATCGAGATAGCCGACACTAAAGTTGGCGACGGGCGCTATCGCTACGTCTGGGTCGTCGACTTTCCAATGTTCGACGGAGTCGACGCCTCGGGTTGTCCGATACCCGCCCATCACCCCTTCACAATGGCTAATCCGGCAGACTTGGAGCTACTTAAGACCGAACCGCGCCGTGTCAGATCTCAGGCCTACGATCTCGTATTGAACGGTTGGGAACTGGGGTCTGGGAGCGTGAGGATTCACCGTCGCGACGTCCAGAACACCATATTTGAGATCCTCGGGATTACCAAGGAGGACGCGGAGTCTCGCTTCGGGTTCTTACTCGACGCATTCGACTACGGGGCTCCGCCACACGCCGGATTCGCATTCGGTATAGACCGGTTGGTTTCGATCTTCGCCGGCGAGGAAAGTATCCGAGACGTCGTCGCCTTTCCAAAGACCCAGTCGGGTTCGGACCCGATGACCGGTGCGCCAAAGGCGATCGGTGACGCCGCGATGAAAGAGTTGGGTCTAGCGGCCCGGAGCGTCAAGTGAGAGCAAACCGCTCGTAGCGTGTATCGAGACCAGGACTTGTTCACCCAGTCACTCAAGGCGCGGCTGGACGCTCAAGCTCCTCTCGCAGCGCGGCTGCGACCCCGCACTCTCGACGACGTCGTAGGCCAGCGTCACCTCTTGGCGCCGGGTTCACCACTACGGACAATGGTCGACTCCGCCCAGCTCGGCTCGATCATCTTCTGGGGTCCTCCCGGCAGCGGTAAGACGACGCTCGCGCGCCTCTTGGCGGACTGCACCGCTTGGGAGTTCGTCGCGCTCTCCGCCGTCAGCGCGGGCGTAAAGGACGTCCGATCCGCGCTCGACGAGGCAGCCGAGCGTCTCTCGCACAACGGAGTCGGAACGATTCTCTTCGTCGACGAGGTCCATCGATTCAACAAAGCTCAGCAAGACGTCTTGCTCCCGGCGATCGAAGACGGTCTCGTCGCCTTCGTCGGTGCGACGACCGAGAATCCCTTCGTCGGGCTCAACTCTCCGTTACTGAGCCGCGTCAACCTCTTGCGCTTGCATCCGCTGGCCGGCGACGAGCTCCGAGAGATCGCGCGCCGTGGCCTCGAGTTCGAGCGCGTGACCGCTAGCGAAGAAGTGGTCTCTAAGATAGTTGCGTCTTGCGACGGAGATGCGAGGTCGTTGCTCAACACCGTCGAAACTGCCGCCGTGACCGCACGCTATCGTGAAGAGCTTCGCAGCGACGAGTCGGGGTCCGTCGAGGTTCCAGGGCCCGTCGAGGTTCCAGGGCCCGTCGAGGTTCCAGGGCCCGTCGAGGTGACAGTTGAAGACGTCGCAATGGCACGTGACGCCAAGGTCTACCACCAAAGTGACGATACCCACTACGACCAGATCAGCGCGTTGATCAAGTCGGTGCGTGGATCGGATCCTGATGCGGGACTGTACTGGTTAGCTTGCATGCTAGAAGCAGGGGAGGATCCAAGGTTCATATCGCGGCGTCTAACCATTCTCGCCAGCGAGGACGTCGGCATGGCCGACTCGTTCGCCCTCGTCGTCGCAGAGGCCGGGGCGCGAGCGGTAGAGACTGTCGGCATGCCAGAGGCCGCTTTGAACCTCGCCCACGTCGTCGTCTATCTCGCGTGTGCACCAAAGTCCAACAGTGTCACAGTTGCGATAAATCGGGCGTTTTCTGAGGTTAAAGGCGCCGAGTCAACGCCCGTCCCGCCGCATCTGCGAGACAGCCACAACCGGGATCGAGATGTTGATAGGCTCCCTGGTGAGCGCGAGTATCGTTATCCACATAACTACGAAGGCTCGTGGGTGGTCCAGCAGTACAGACCTCGCGACGTTTCCAGCCATACTTACTACACACCGTCCAAGCAAGGCGATGAGGCCCATCTGACACTGCGGCGACAGCCGGGAAAAGGGGAACTACCGTGAGCAAGAGGGTTAGAGATTCAAGGCAACGGTTGTTCTCCGCTGCAAAGTTTCTTGTCGTCGCGCTGTGCGTGTCGGTGTTGGCCGGTGGAACAGGGCTACTCCTCGTATCAAACAGCGCGGGCGCCGCTTCGCCCGCTCTACCCGCTTTTCTTGTTTCGCCAACGGTGAGCCTGTCGCGCGAACTTCCAAAGCTCCCCCTCGGGGCACGCCTCCTCTCTCCGCTACCTCCAACTCGAAAAGTGAACATTTCCGTCACGCTCCAATCGAACAACCCGGCGGCAGTCGCCGCCGAGGTCAACGCAGTATCTACTCCAGGCTCCCCTCAGTACCGTCACTATCTCGCACCGGGGGTGTTCATCGCTCGCTTCGGGCCGAGTGCGCGAGCGCTTCGAGACGTACGTGCGTGGTTGAGAGCAGACGGCCTCACGGTCGGATCTGTCACAGACGGCTTCTTCCTCTCGGCAAGCGGGAGTTCCTCGGCGGTACAACGCGCACTTGGAACTCGACTATCTGGGGTCCGACTCGCTTCTGGGCGGGTAACCTATGTGAACACCTCAGCGCCGTCAGTTCCAAGCGGCGTCGCGAACGACGTTGTAGGGGTAGTTGGATTGGACGGGATTGCGCGCTGGCACTCCCAGATGATGCGGTCGGCCAAGCGACCCCCGGCTTTCGTAAACGCAGGGAACCAGGCGGGCCCGGCCTCTAACTCGGGCCCGATCTCCAACTCGGGCCAAACGGCGCGAAGCTTAGTTCCCCATGGTTCTTCAGGCCCTCAGGCCTGCTCGCTCATTGCTGCAAACACCGGACCAGGAAGAGGTGTGTATTCGATCACGCAACTTGCGAACGCGTACAACCTCGGCGGCCTCTACGCCCAAGGCCGCACGGGAGCGGGCGAGTCCGTCGCGATCTTCGAGTTGGAGCAGTACTCGATGACCGACATCCAAGCGTTCGCGCAGTGCTACGGGATCCAGCCCTCGATCAGCACCACGGTGGTTGGTGGAGGTCCGGGCGGACCCCAAGCCGGTAGCGGCGAGGCTGCGCTTGATATCGAGAACGTGATGGGGTTCGCCCCTTCGGCACACATTTCGGTCTACGAGGGGCCTAACTCGGCGACTGGAGTTCTAGATACCTACAGTGCGATCGCTCAAAACGACTCTTCGAGTGTTGTCAGCACGAGTTGGGGTATCTGCGAAGCGCAGAACTTCCCGAGCGGAACCGCCCAGAGCGAGAACTTGATCTTCGCTCAGATGGCCGCCCAAGGGCAGACGGTCCTCGCCGCCGCAGGTGACTCTGGTTCAGAGGACTGCTATCCAATCAACAGCTCGACCGCCCTCCAGGTCGACGATCCAGCGAGCCAACCTTACGTGACAGGAGCGGGAGGAACCTCTCTTACAAACGGGGTAGCTGGAACTCCGGGCGGAGAGGTCGCCTGGAACAACTGCCAGAACATGGGCGCGAGTTGCGCACAAAACGGATCCGGCGGCGCCGGAGGTGGCGGTATCTCGACCCAGTGGACGATGCCAACTTGGCAGAAGAGCGCGGGTAACGGAACTATCAACTCCTACACCTCCTCGGGTCCCTGCGGAGCGTCGAGTGGCACTTACTGCAGGGAGGTCCCAGACGTCTCGGCGAGCGCCGATCCCGCCTACGGCTACGCGATCTACTACAGCGGTCAGTGGATGATCGTCGGGGGAACCAGCGCGGTCGCTCCGCTTTGGTCAGGGGTCTTCGCTCTCGTCGACCAGGGGTGCGCGAGTCCCGTCGGGTTCGCAAATCCCGCCCTCTACAAGCTCGGAAGTAGCTCGTCTAACGCGTTTAACGACATCACGTCTGGCAACAACGACTTTACCCAGACCAACTCGAACGCATATCCGGCCACCTCGGGCTACGACATGGCAACTGGCTGGGGGTCGCCCAACGGAGTGGGCCTGCTCTCTGGTCTGCAGCCGAGTGGAGGTTGTCCAAGCGTCACTGGACTTAGCTCCGCGAACGGTCCCCTGACCGCAGGCAGTGTTACAACCATATACGGCTACGACCTTGGCAACGCAACCTCAGTCAACCTCGGCATCGCCGGCAACGCTACGATCCTGTCCGACACCTCGGGTGCGGTTACCGTCTCTTTGCCGTCGGTACCGTCTCCGATCGGCGTAGATATAACCGTTACGACCCCAAACGGCACCTCGGCTGTCGTCCCAGCTGATCGCTACGCTTTTGGTACCCCCCACACGGGGCTCGGATACTGGCTGAGCGCCTCTGATGGTGGGATATTCGCGTACGGCTCAGCACAGTTCTACGGCTCGATGGGTGGACGGCCCCTTAACAAACCAGTCGTCGGGATCGCGGTCACACCCGACGACAAGGGGTACTGGGAGGTCGCCTCCGACGGTGGGATATTCGCCTTCGGCGACGCGAAGTT
>JAJYQJ010000108.1 GCA_021794655.1 Actinomycetes bacterium
CTTCGTTAGCGTAGAACGTGTAGACGGCTTGAATGGACTCACTCGATTGGAAGTCAACGATGACAGCTGGACCACTCCAGCCTCCGTACCAGCTGTAGTCCCACTTGGCGGGGCTGAGCGTGATTGGTTTGGTCAAAGTGGCGCCGGGGGGAAGGACGTGAAAGACCGCTTGGCGATCCAAGGTGTGAAGCCTTGCGTTACCTGGATCACCGGTCCCTGGAGGTGGAGAAGGGACGCCACAGCCTGCAGTAATCATGCCTGCGACAACGAGTAGAGCTACTCGCCGCCATGAACGACGACGTTCACGCAGACTTGATAACCCTTCAACCAGGAGCCGTGACGTCATTCCAACCACCACAACCGCACAAACTTGAAGTAGGCATGATGAACCGTGCCGTCAGCGAGGGTCAACGTGAGTTCTCTACACCCCGTCCACGATTGCGATGTGAACCACGGATAGAAGTAAACCCCGTCGTCTGGTCGCAGGTAGCCGACCAGTCCGGCAGTCGAAGGGGTCGTCGGCGTCGAAACGCCAGTTGGTGTCAGAGTAGCGCACGAGACAGGAGCTGACTCTGGTGATCCAGGAGCGAGCACTTCGTTCAGCGGAGAGGCGATACCTGGAATAGTGAAACGAACAGGCACAGGTAGGCCCGAGATCACCGTGTTGAGCGCTGGAGGATTAGCTACCGGGAAGGCAAAACCGGTAAAGCCGAGTGGATCTACCGTCCCGCAGTGGCTGGCCGGTTTTGCGATCCCAAACATAGCGTTATCTATGTGCTTTGTCCGCAAAGAGGTAGCAGAGGTCCCCGTAGCATCTAGAAAAGCCATGTCCTCGCTTTGGCCTGGGACCGTGAACCCAGGCGTCCCAAGAGGTATCCTCACGTTAGCGTTGATATCGCCTGTAGCGTTAGCTGCGAGCGAGGCGACCTGGTGCTTGAAGTTGGACCCTTCACCTGGTGAGGACAGATCAACTAACACGTTGACTCCTGGCCTGTACCCACTGCCATGGAGCTGGACGACTTGTCCGGCCTGGAACTGTCCATCGCACGCGGCATTGAAGTCAGCAGGCAACGGTTGGACCTCGAGGTTGCCGTAGGTCTGCGTCGGTATCTCACCGACTAGCGCCAGGTCTGCTGGTGGGATGACCGGTGCTGGATCACCTGGTGGGTCGATTCCAGGCGGAGGGTTCTGTGGAAGCTGTTGTGGCGTCTCTGGGAACCCGCCTCCAGCTTGGGGAGACATAGCTATGTAGTTCTGCAGTGCACCCGCGTATCCAAGTTGCCCCAACGCGTTGGGGTGGAATGAACCACTGAAGTTGGACAGACCGTTGGTGTTGGTGATACCGTTGATGTAGGCCCCACCTGCCCCACACACGCCATGACGTTGGAACTCCGGTTGGACGTCTACGAAGTTGACCCCGGCATCGAACGCGGCCTCGTGCTCGAAGCCATCGAGTAACTGGGCGAACGCGTTAAACTGCATCTGGTCGCGCACTGTCAATAACGGGCTGAGCTGGATGCATCCCTGACCAGCACTGTGTGTCGGGAACAGTTGGGGATAGTCCAAGACGATGATCGAGGCACCAGGTACCGTTCTCCTAATCTTCCGGAACGTCGTCAGTAGCGCTTGTTCGGCATTCGCGATTACCGTATTTTCGTTATTGACAAAGTTCTTGTCGTCAACACAATTAGGGTCTGCACCAGCTAAACCGAAGGTGGCGGTATTCTCGGCCTTTGCCTTAACCGTCTGCCCTATGCAGGTCGTAATCACGTTCTTGAAGCCGACGTCATTACCCCCGATTGTCAAGGTGACGAGGTTGGTCGACCCGCTTAGATCCCTTATCTGAGCTGGCTCGCCGTTCTGTTTGTGGGTCAGGATGTTATTGGTAGTGGCACCACTGCAGGCATAGAAGCCCAAGTTCCAACCATTGGATGTCGCGATGCCCACAGAGTACGCTTTTGGGGAACGGTGGCACTGATCAGACGGTGCGTTCGATGCGTAGACACTTCCATCCTGTCCAGCACCGAGGTACGGCGGGCCGGTGCCCTCCCCGGACGAGTACGAGTCGCCAAGCGCTGCGTAGTTGATTTGATCATTGACGATGTTGGGCCGTTCGGCAGTCCAGGTGTTGCCTCCGTCAGTGGTTACGAGGATCGCAGCAAACTGCGTGTAGGTATTTGGCGCAGTAAGCACCTCGACGCGTCCAACCGCGTAGCAGTCAGAGGTTGATGGGCACGATATCGAAGACACTGAGTAGTTACCCAACGGTTCTTGAACAGCCCAACTTGCTCCCCCGTCAGTCGACCCGACCAAGGAATTCGTCCACAGCCAACCCGCGTCCCATTGTCTGTACGCTGAAGTGCCAATACACTTTGATGCCGAGGGACAAGACGGGGTTCCAAACCACACCTGGGATGGAGCACTGGGGCCCAAGTAAGGAGAACCACCTTGCGTCCAACTCAATACTGTCTGGCCTTGCTGGTTGACGCTAGCGGTGCTGTACACTGCTGAACCGAAAGGATAGTAAGTGTCATAGTTCTGCCCAGATACGCAGTTCAACGCAGACCAACATGAGACTCCAGCGAAGCTAGAATTTTCTGCCCCACTGACTATAGACGTCCACGTAGCTCCACCGTCGGTGCTAAAGAGCGAGACAGCTTGCCCGCCGTTGATGGCCTCGTTATAGCCTGTAACGACACAGTCCGAGGTACTAGAACACGATATCCCTGATGCTCCAAAGTACCAACCACCACTTAGGCTGTTAACCGTCCACGTAGCCCCACCGTCGGTTGTTACCCCAACTTCGTTATATCCGTCCGCGTCGTTATATGAACTTACTGCTACGCAGTGCAAAGTGGTCGCACAAGATATGTACTCTGCATCAATCTGTGCAAACACGGATGTGTCACTGCTTCCCGTCCAAGTGTTCCCTCCGTTAGTAGTCGAGAAAACTGCATCAAAGTAAGTTGAACCACCGCTGCTTGTTACGACCGCCCGGCCCACGATAAAGCAGTCATTGTTAGATGGACACGAAACAGAACTCATAGAGAAGGTCCCGCTAGCAGGTGTCTGCTCGCTCCAGGTTCCTCCCCCATCAGTCGGAGCAAGGATGATGTTCGTTTCGTATGGATAACCGGCGGACTGTGCAATAGCGATGCAGTCGAGAGAAGATCCACATGAAATATCTGTGATGTTCTCAGGTGTTGCAGGGCCACTCGCCGCAGCTTGAGTTGGTCTAGTTGCAACGACAGTCATCGTCGTCGCAACGGCGACAGATACGGCTGTAAACAACATCACGACCAACACGCTCAATAGCTGTCGAGCAATACAGTTCAGTCGGCCCATTGCTGACCTGCTGACCTGCTGACCTGCTGACCTGCTGACCTGCTGACCTGCTGACCTGCTGACCTGCTGACCTGCTGACCTGCTGACCTGCTGACCTGCTGACCTGCTGACCTGCTGACCTGCTGACCATTATGGGATCCCCTCCTACTCTGGAGTTCTCTTCGACAGAGACTCCTTTTCCACCTCGGGTTGAGTCCCAACGAACTCGCCGCACACTCCCTACGGCGCCCGATGTTTGAGGCGCGAGCTTCGCGCTTTCTCATTGCACTGTCAAACGATTCACGTCCATGTCGGTGCGATACGGCCTTCTCGTATCATTGTCGGGGCCGACGGTCACGAGCAGCGTCGAATCGGCGTTCTGCGCTGGCCGAGAGCACCCGCTTTCTCCCTGGCAGAGCGGCGTAGAACGCAACAGGGTAGCATGTGTGCTACTCTGGTCTCATGCGCACCGTC
>JAJYQJ010000071.1 GCA_021794655.1 Actinomycetes bacterium
GATCTGTTGGTAGAGGGCGCATACGATGCAAACCCGTTCGCGACGGCGAACCCGCTAGCTGCAGCAGCTGGAGTGAGCGAGCCAGCTAACGCGGCGGTCCCTCCGAGGCCGAGGCACATCAACGCGACAAGAGCTACTTTCGCCGAAATGCTCGCTTTCAATCGGACAGTGCGGGAACTTCTGTGCATCTTCAACTCCCCTTCATGCATAGATGATTACGTTTACGACACCCCGCCAGCTTCCATGAGAACGCCCCATCGGAACACCCTCACGCGCCAAAGCACGTCTCCAAGCTAACCACCTTGGAAGCGAGACGCAAGGGCAAACCCAAAGGTTTTCCATGCACGGTTACCGGTCGGTCAACTGGTTCGTCCAGCGCGTCGCCCGATAGAACTCCACGGTACCCGCGCGAATGCGGTCAAATGCTGCGTGATCCCGGCGGATCGATCTCGCACAAGCGGGCTCTACCTGGGGCAATCGCCGAACTCTAGCTGGGGCAATCGCCGATGAGCTATGCGAGGACAACGGCGGGTTCGATACGATCGGTGTCAGTCCCCTCGTAGACCGCGAGTAGTCTACCGGCTGCGTCGAGTAGCGCCCAAGGGCCGTCTCCGCTCACCCCGACGGGCACCCGATCGAGAGCCAAACCCCTCTTCACGAGGGCCGCGACCTCTCCGTCGACGGTGACGCTCTCCATGTCGCGAAGTGCCTGAGCTGGGGTGAGGATCCCCTGCGCGTCGAGCTCGTCGAGTCGTAGTGAGTCGTCTTCGCCAAACGAACCGATCCTCGTCCTACGCAGGTTCCTAATATGGGCACCTCCTCCGAGCGCCTCGCCGATGTCTGCTGCGAGGACCCTCACATACGTACCAGACGAACACTCGACCGACATAGCCCACACGCCGGGCTCTTCGCTCGGCATCACCTCGAAGCTGTGGACCGTGACCTTTCGCGCCGGACGGTCGACGACCTTGCCCTCGCGGGCCAAGCTGTGGAGCCGCCTCCCGCCGATCTTTACAGCCGAGACCATCGGAGGGATCTGCTCGATCTCTCCCGTAAGGCTCTTCGCTGCGCGGCGAACGTCGTCCAATCCGACGTCGTCCATGTTCCACTCCCCGACCGTTTCACCGGACGCATCGAGGGTCGAAGTCGCCGTCCCGAGGACGATCTCGGCCGTATAGTGCTTCCTCAACGCGGTCAAGAAGCGCATGAGGCGAGTCGCTCGACCCAGTCCGACCAGTAAGATCCCTGTCGCGTCGGGGTCGAGCGTTCCAGCGTGACCAACCCGCCGTTGCCCGAGGATCCGTCGGCAACGCGCGACGACGTCATGAGAAGTCCACCCCGCCTCTTTGTCGATCACGACGAGACCGCTCAGACCTTGGTTCGCGTTCTGACCAACCTCTGATTTGCTCAAGACCATCACTCGTCCTCGCACGGGTGAGAAACTGGATCTGATCCACGCGTTGGGCCAAGCGTCGGGCTAACCGTTGGGCTAACCGCGATTCTGCGCAACACCTCATCGAGCCGCGCTCCGGCGGCGACCCCTGGGTCGGCCTCGAAATGCAGTATCGGCGTCCTTTTCATCCTCGTCTGAGTACTCACGTAACGCTGGAGTGCGGCCCTTCGTTCCTCGAGGGCCTCCAGGGCTTCGGATCGAACCGAACTGAGGTATATGGTCGCGTTTCGAAGGTCCGACGATACTTCCGCCGCGGTGACGGTTAGAAACCGGAGCCGCTCGTCGGCGTCGGCGAGGCGTTCCAACTCCTCGCCTACGCTGCGACACAGAACCTTGTTTACCCTCAACAGCCGCGAGTAGGGCCCCCTCCCGTCTCCGTAGTTGTGACGTCTGCGCTTGTCTGTAGCCATGACAGGTTGTCCGATTTGTAGAAATTTCCCAATATGCCCGATGCGACCGCTGGTGCGACCGCTGGTGCGACTCGGGTCACACCCTTGCTATCTCGCGCTCCTCGAACGTCTCGATAACATCTCCCTCTTTCAGATCTTGGTAGTCCGAGAGGCCGACCCCGCATTCGAATCCCGACTGCACCTCTCGTGCGTCGTCCTTGAACCTGCGCAACGAGGTGACGGTTCCCTTCCATATCACGGTGCCGTCACGCAAGAAGCGCACCTTTGATCCTCGCGTGATCGTGCCGTTGCGCACGTAGCAACCGGCGACCGCGCCGACGCGCGGCACTCTGAACACCTGGCGAACTTCAGCTTCTCCGGTCACGACCTCTTCGTATTCGGGAGCGAGCATGCCGAGCATCGCCGCCTCGATGTCTTCGAGAAGCTTGTAGATGATCTCGTAGGTGCGGATCTCAACGCCGCTGTCGTCGGCCATCTCCCGAGAGCGTCGGTCTGGGCGAACGTTGAAACCGATGATCGTCGCGTTCGAGGCGCGAGCGAGTTGCACGTCGTTCTCCGTAATTCCCCCGATAGCCCGGTGCACAAACGTTAGCTTCACGTCTTCACGCTCGAGACGTTTCAAGCTCTCCGTGACTGCTTCTAGGGACCCTTGCATGTCCGCTTTCAAGACGAGATTCAATGTAGCGGTCTCACCCTTTTGGATCTGCTCGAAGAGATCTTCGAGTTTGGCGCCGGCCGACGCCGCTGCGGCCGGTTGGTGCCCGGAAAGACGGAAACGTTGCGATCTAGCCTCGCCGAGCGTCCGCGCCGTACCGAGGTCTCTTGCTACCCGCAACTCGTCGCCGCCTTGAGGGGGCTGTGAGAGCCCCAAGATCTGCACCGGCGTCGACGGCCCGGCCTCTTTCAGCTGCGCGCCGCTCTCGTCGACGAGTGCCTTGACCTTTCCCCACGCGGCTCCGGCGACTATAGGGTCGCCGACCCTGAGGGTTCCGCGCTGGATCACGGCGGTAGCGACGGGACCTCGACCTGCTTCGAGATTCGCCTCGAGGATCACACCTCGAGCTCGCCCTTCACGACTCGCTTGAAGCTCTTCAACCTCGGCGATGAGGTTCAGATGCTCCAAGAGGTCTTCAATACCCGTCCCGCTGAGAGCGGAGACCTCGACTGCGATTGTATCTCCGCCCCAGGATTCGGGCACCAAGCCGTGCTCGGATAGCTGTTGAAGCACCCGATTTGGATCGGCGTCGGGCCGGTCCATCTTGTTTATCGCAACAAGAATTGGAACCTGTGCGGCCTTTGCGTGGGAGATCGCCTCTATCGTCTGTGGCATCACGCCGTCGTCGGCCGCGACGACCAAGACGACGATGTCGGTGACCTGTGCCCCTCTAGCGCGCATCGACGTAAACGCTTCGTGCCCGGGTGTGTCGATAAACGTGATGAGATGGCCGTTTGAATTTGCCTGGTAAGCGCCGATATGTTGGGTGATCCCCCCGGCCTCGCCTGCCGCGACCTTTGCCGACCTGATCCTGTCGAGAAGAAGTGTCTTGCCGTGGTCGACGTGGCCCATAACGGTGACGACCGGCGGGCGTGGCTGGAGTTCCAACTCTGCGTCTTCGTCTTCGTCGTCGTCTTCGAAGTACTTAGCGAGTAGCTCCGCCTCTTTCTCCTCCCCGGGATCGACGAGACGCACGTCGGCTCCGATCTCGGCTGCGAAGAGCTCGATCATGTCGTCGCTCAACGACTGCGTCGCGGTGATCATCTCTCCTTGGAGGAGTAGAAATCTGATCACGTCCCCCGCGGAGCGATTCAACTTGGGACCGAGATCGCGAGCGGTCGACGCGCGTTCGACGATCACCTCCCCTTCTGGAACAGGCGCCTCCGACGGCGTGTACGCGGTGAGTTGGGTCGGCTCGAGCTCC
>JAJYQJ010000152.1 GCA_021794655.1 Actinomycetes bacterium
AATCGACAGCTCCGGTAATATCGGAGACGGGCTCAGCTCCACCTAGAGCCGATGATAGGCAACTGTCATCGGCAGCGGTGTAGTGCAAGGGGAACCCCCGGGCTTTAGCCGTGGGGAGGATGTCAGCCCTCAGTGATGCTATGTAAGCGCGCGGAACCTCCGCGCGCTTAGGCTAGTAGCCTTTGCTCATGCGTAACCCCGCCAGCAATACGACTGCGACGGGCGCCGCGTCCCACGAAGCCGTCCGGGGCGGCGGGCGGCTCTCCGAGGACTTGCGCCTCATCGATGGCTACTGGCGGGCGGCGAACTACCTGTCGGTCGGCCAGATCTACCTTTCGGACAACCCGTTGCTTAAAGAGCCGTTGCGGCCCGAGCACATTAAGGCCCGCCTACTCGGTCACTGGGGCACGACCCCCGGGCTGAACTTCGTCTACGCCCATGTCAACCGGGTGATCAGGGCCTTCGACCTCAACGCGATCTACGTCACCGGTCCTGGCCACGGCGGCCCCGGGGTCGTGGCGAACGCGTACCTCGAGGGTACCTACTCCGAGCTGTATCCGCACATCAGCCGCGACGAGGTAGGGCTCTGTCGGCTCTTCCGGCAGTTCTCCTTCCCCGGCGGGATCCCGAGTCACGCCGCGCCTGAGACTCCGGGTTCGATCAACGAGGGCGGCGAGCTCGGCTACTCCCTCGCGCACGCCTACGGCGCCGCGTTCGACAATCCCGACCTCCTCGTGTGCTGTCTTGTCGGTGATGGTGAAGCCGAGACCGGTGCGCTCGCGACAAGCTGGCACGCGAACAAGTTCCTGAACCCTGCGCGCGATGGCGCGGTGCTCCCCGTATTGCACCTGAACGGCTACAAAATCGCCAATCCGACCGTGCTCGCCCGGATCCCCGCCGAGGAGCTCGACGCTCTCTTTTCGGGCTATGGCTACCGGGTTCATACCGTCGCCGGCGCGGATCCGGCGACGATGCACGAGCAGATGGCGGCAACCCTCGATGCCGTGGTCGACGAGATCGATGATATCCAGCGCGCCGCGCGGGAGGGCCGCCATAGCGACCGGCCGCGCTGGCCGATGATCGTGCTGCGTAGCCCGAAGGGCTGGACCGGACCGAAGGAGGTCGACGGCCTTCCGGTCGAAGGCACGTTTCGGGCCCATCAAGTGCCCCTCGACGAGGTACGCACCAACCCCGAACACCTCGCCATGCTCGAGGCCTGGATGCGTGGCTATCACCCCGAGGAACTCTTCGACGAGGCCGGCTCTCTCGTCGACGAGCTCGCCGACCTCGCTCCGCGCAGCCGCCGGCGGATGAGCGCGAACCCACACGCCAACGGCGGGCTGCTGCTACGCGACCTCGAGCTGCCCGACTTCACTGACTACGCCGTTACGGTCCCGACGCCAGGGACGATCCGGGCCGAGGCAACGAGGGTGCTCGGCGCGTACCTACGCGAGGTCATCGCGGGCAACGCGGATCGCTTCCGACTCTTCGGCCCCGACGAGACGGCGTCGAACCGGCTCAGCCCGGTCTTCGAAGTGACCAACCGCGCCTGGGACGCCGAGCGCCTCCCCACCGACGACCACCTCGCCCCGGACGGTCGGGTGATGGAGGTGCTCTCCGAGCACCTCTGCCAGGGCTGGCTCGAGGGCTATCTGCTGACCGGCCGTCACGGCCTGTTCAACTGCTACGAGGCGTTCATCCACATCGTCGACTCGATGTTCAACCAGCACGCCAAGTGGCTGAAGGTCACCCGGGACATCGCCTGGCGGCCCCCGATCGCGTCGTTCAACTACCTGCTCTCCTCCCACGTCTGGCGACAGGACCACAACGGCTTCTCCCATCAGGACCCCGGCTTCATCGACCACGTTGTGAACAAGAAAGCCGAGGTGGTCCGCGTCTACCTGCCGCCCGACACAAACTGCCTCCTGTCGGTCGCGGATCACTGCCTCAGGTCGAGGAACTACGTCAACGTCATCGTCGCCGGCAAGCAGCCCGAGCTGAACTGGCTCGGCATCGACGACGCTGTCATCCACTGCACCCGTGGTGCGGGGATCTTCGAGTGGGCGAGCAATGACCCGGTCGGCGAGCCCGACGTCGTGATGGCGTGCTGCGGAGACGTCCCGACCTTGGAGACGATCGCGGCGGTCGATCTCATCCGCCAACATCTGCCCGAGCTTGCGGTCCGGGTCGTGAACGTCGTCGACCTCATGCGCCTCCAGCCCGAGAGCGAGCATCCTCACGGGATGCCCGACGCCGAGTTCGACGCTCTATTCACCACGGACGCGCCGATCGTCTTTGCCTACCACGGCTATCCGTGGCTCATCCACCGCCTCACCTACCGCCGCCATGGCCATCACAACCTGCACGTGCGTGGCTACAAGGAAGAGGGCACGACGACGACGCCGTTCGACATGGTCATGCTGAACGACCTTGACCGCTTCCATCTCGTGATGGACGTCATCGACCGGGTACCCGGCCTCGGCTCCCGGGCCGGGCATGTCCGCCAAGATATGAGCGACCGGCGCGTGGCCTGCCGGCGCTACACGCGCCAATTCGGCGAGGATCCACCCGAAATCCGCGACTGGACCTGGCCGTACTGAGCCGCTCGCGATGCGCACCCTCGTCGTCAATGCCGGTTCGAGCAGCCTCAAACTCCGGGTCCTTGACGATCAGAACACGCTCCTGTTCGGCGTCGATCTCCCCGCCGCTCATGGGAGAGCCGACGCCACCGCGCTCGCAGATGCGTTAGCCAGCTGCGACGGAATCGATGCCGTCGGGCACCGGATCGTCCATGGAGGGACGGAGTTCACCGGACCCGTTCGCGTCGATGACGGCGTCATCGCCAAACTGCGTGCGCTCAGCGACCTGGCGCCACTCCACCAGCCGGCGTCGCTCGCCGCCCTCGACATGACCAGCAAGGCGCTGCCCGGCGTTGCCGCGGTGGCCTGCTTCGACACGGCCTTCCACGCCGCGATGCCCGCCGAAGCCGCAACCTACGCGCTTCCCGCCGAGTGGCGGCGACGCTTCGGCCTCCGCCGCTACGGGTTCCACGGCCTCTCCCATTCCTATGCCGCACGCCGTACCGCCACGTTGCTCGCCCGACCGATCGAGGAGCTGCGGATCGTTACCTGCCACCTCGGTGCGGGTGCCTCACTCGCCGCCGTTGACCGCGGGCGATCGGTCGACACGACCATGGGCTTCACCCCTCTCGACGGTCTCGTCATGGCGACCCGGGCGGGCAGCCTCGATCCCGGCCTCGTGCTCTGGCTCGAGGAACACGTTGGTACACCTGCGGGGGAGCTCGCGTCCACCTTCGAGCAGCGCTCCGGCCTGTTCGGGCTCGCCGGGACGGCGGACATGCGAGCAGTCGTTGATCGAGCGAAGAAGGGGGATCTGAACGCACGACTCGCATTCGACGTCTACGAGCATCGACTACGTGCAGGGGTCGCGGCGATGGTCGCGGCGATGCGCGGGATGGACGCGCTCGTCTTCACCGGCGGCGTCGGCGAGCGCTCGTCCGTCGTACGCGAGCACGCGGTCGGAGGGCTCGCCTTCCTCGGCGTCCACCTCGACGAGGCCGCCAACGCGCAATGCGAAACAGACCGGACGATTAGCGCTTCGGACAGCCACGTCCCCGTCTTCGTCGTGGCCGCCCGCGAAGACCTCGAAATCGCGCGAGAGACGCGAGCCGTGCTCACCAGCGACGAGATCTAACCCGAACTTATCCCCGTTCAGATATGCGGTTCCCCCTTCACCACGGAAAACGACCGAATCTAGGTGATGTGTTCTGGCTACGTAAGTTGGAGAGCGACCGCGTGGTCACGCGCGCCGGGCAGTTCGAAGACCCAGAGACGATCGGATCTGCATGGCGGCCACAATCCGGCAGAGCTGGGATGCAAAGACGCAGAGTCCCTCGGTTGCACGGGGGTGGTCGGCTAACTCCTCGTAGGTACACGTGGAGACTGGATCACCTGGATCACCTGGTGAACCCTCGGAGATCGCTGCGGCAGCCCCTCCAGGAGATTCCCGCAGAACCGTTTACGCTATTTTGCGACGTTTCGCTCTTACGCAGCGGCGGTCTTGGAGATCTCCCGAGACGCTCCACTGCCGGCTGCAACCAAGATGATCGTCGCGCGCTTTGCGACCGTACCGACGTGGTCTGCCCCGCCGCGCGTCGCTCCAGCGCGGCTCTCTCCGCGCCGTCTATTTCGGCGACCGGTACTTTCCACGTCCCCCAGACTACACGTGTGCAACTAACGCGGTGGTGCGCTAGTGCGGTCGCGACCGGCGTGGGAACTAGCCGACTCCCACGCCACCTTTGATGCGACGAAGAGCGATCGAACCTCCTTTGAAGTGAGATAACGCCACTGTCCGGGTTCGAGGTTACGGTCGACAATCGGGCCTATCCTCGTACGCACGAGTCGGGTGACGGGGTGTCCGATTACGTCGCACGCCCTGCGGATCTGGCGGTTCCTACCTTCGTGCAAGACGATCCTCAAGAGCCCCGGGGCGAGCACCCCGACCTTCGCTGGTCGTGTCATGCCCTCTTCGAGCTCGACGCCTGATCGCAAGAGCTTCAAACTCGCCGGCGAGGGTGTGCCAGACACCGACACGAGGTACTCCTTCTCGACGCCACGAGACGGGTGAGAGATCGCTTGGGCTAACGCACCGTCGTTCGTCATGATGATCAGCCCCTCGCTGTCTGCGTCCAACCGGCCTACAGAGAACACCCTTGGCTCAGTCGGGACGAGGGCCGTGATGCTCGGGCGGTTATGGGGATCCCGAGACGTCGATATCACTCCGGTTGGTTTATTCAAGAGGTAGTGGACGAGATCCTTGGAGACCGGCACGATCACACCGTCGACCTCTACGACGGCGAACTGACTTGCTACCCTCTGGCCGAGAACGGCCACTTTTCCATCGACGCTCACGCGTCCTTGCGAGATCAGCTCGTCACAACGCCTGCGACTCGCGATCCCGGCCCTCGCAAGGATCTTTTGGAGACGCTCGCCGTCCCCGGGTGCTATAGCGCCGGGCTCTGTAGGGTCGCTCGCCGCTTCTCTCGTTGAAGCCATAAGCTCGTCTAACTGCCAGCTTCTGGCAAGCTTCCTCCCGGGCGAAGTCGCCCCTCCATCTCTGCTGCAACCTCTGGGCCGGGCAAGAAGTCCTCGACGGCTGGAAGATCGTCCAACGTAGCGAGCCCCAATCGCTCCAGGAACAGATCCGTCGTCCCATACAGCACTGCCTGGCCGGGAGCGTCTAGCTTGCCCACGGGTGATATGTAGCCTCGCTGCTCCAGCAGGCGAACGACACCGTCGACGTTGACGCCCCTGAGTGCCGATATCTGGACCCTTGAGACTGGCTGGCGATACGCGACGATAGCGAGCGTCTCCAGCGCCGCCGTCGAGAGACGATGAGAGACATCCCTATTAGCGAAGCGCTCGACGTACTGGGCGAGCTCTGGGTGGGTCTGATACCGGAACCCGCCTGCGATCTCCGCCAAGATGAACCCCCGGCCCTGCTCTTTGTAGAGATCGGCGAGTGAGCGACACGTCAGCTCAACTCGTTCTACCGGCTCTTCGAACAGCTCCGCCAAGAGCGACGCGGGCACCGGCTCAACTGCGACGAGCAGGACGGCTTCGATCGCACGGGCTAACTCTTCATCCTTCATAGTCCTCCACCAATGCTAACCCTTCAGCTAGTTCGTCTAGACGTTGGTCGGATCCGATCCACTCAACCCTTAGATCGCCAAAAACCTCGCCCTGGCCGAGAGAGACCTTGCCGAGCTTACAAAGCTCTAAGACAGCCAAGAAGTGGACGATAACGTCAATGCGTTTGACCAAACTCTGGGTCAACTGCCTGAAGCTCACCTCGCCGAGTCCAGGAAGGCGCTGAACTAGCTCTTGGACCGTCTCAGATACCGTTACCGCGTCAACCGTTACATGAGAGAGATCGACCTTCGGCGCCGGACGCTCTGCGGTCGCGCGCAGGTAAGCCTGGGCGAGTTTGTCGACGGTGACACCTGCTAGTAGGTCAGGCGCATGGACGACGAAGTCGTCCTCTAGGCCGGACTCTCGGGGAAACGACGCCGCCGCCGCCTCTATCATCACCACGAAGACGTCGGCCGCCGCCGCGTACGCTCGACACTCCAAGAGCCGCGCCAAGAGCAGGTCTCGCTCCTCGAAGCCGACCATGTCTTCGTCTGCGTCAGGGTCCTCTGAGCCCGGCAGAAGCCGCTGGGACTTCAACTCGACGAGAATCGCCGCGATGAGCAAGAACTCCGAGATAGTATCCATGTCCGAGGACTCCTGGATAGCTGGAAGCTCCACCAAGAACGCGTTGACGACGTCGGCCATCGGGATTTCGAGCACGTCGAGTTCGTGGTTCGAGACGACCCTGAGCAGTAGGTCAATTGGCCCGTTGAATACCGGGATGTCAACTACGTGGCTCACAGCGCTCATCCTAGCCAGAACCAGTCGGGCATTAGGTGTCATTGCGCGAATTGACGCCCCTTGGCTTGAGAGCGCCTACGATGTCGAGCTATGCAACGAGTGCTCTCGGGCGTTCAACCCTCAGGTGACTTCCATATCGGCAACTACCTCGGTGCGCTGCGCAGCTGGGTCCAGGACCAAGACGAGAACGACGCTTTTTACTGCATCGTCGACCTCCACGCGCTCACCTCTTCGCCCAACCCAGACGAGCTCCGATCCCGGACCATCGACGCTGCGATAAACCTCTTGGCCGTCGGCCTCGACCCGGACCGCTGCACGATCTTCGTCCAGAGCCAGGTTCCAGAGCATACGCGCCTCACCTGGTTGCTCGAGTGCGTCGCTACGATGGGCGAGCTCGGTCGGATGACTCAGTTCAAGGACAAGCGCGATAGTTCGAAGAGCGACCGCACTAGCGTTGGTCTATTCACGTATCCGGTGCTCCAGGCAGCAGACATCTTGCTCTACAACGCAAATCGTGTCCCAGTCGGTGAAGATCAGCGCCAGCATCTCGAGCTGGCGCGCGAGCTCGCACGACGGTTCAACACCAGATACTCCGACATTTTCGTCGTACCAGAAGCGAGTATTCCGTCGAGGGCCGCGCGGGTGATGGATCTTCAATACCCCGAGCGCAAGATGTCCAAGTCCATAAAGTCGCCGCTTGGAACCGTCGCCGTCTTGGATCGACCGTCAGAGATCGAACGAAAGGTGAAGCGAGCGGTCACCGACAGCGACACAGAGGTCCGATACGATCCGGAGAGTAAACCCGGCGTGTCCAACCTCTTGGAGCTACTAGGGGCAGCTACTGGAGCAACTCCGGAGTCGATCGCGTCCTCCTACCAAAGCTACGGGGATCTAAAGAGCGCCGTCAGTGAAGCGCTAATTGAGATGCTTCGCCCGGTCCAAGAACGCCACGACGACCTCTCTAAGGATATTGGATCGGTCAAAGCGACGCTTGCAAAGGGCAACGACGCCGCCCGTGCGGTCGCACAGCGTACCTACGAACGTGCAGCTCAGGCCGTCGGACTCCTCTGAGCGATCTGGATATGAACGATCTGGATATGAGCGATCTGGGTATGAGCGATCTGGATATGAACGATCTGGATATGAACGATCTGGAATCTGCCGTGCAGATTTCCCCTTAGAGTACGAGTCTCCCCCACCAGATGTTCACCTGATTGAACACCCACGTGATCGGGCCGGGATTCATGTAGAAGTTGAGTACGACCAACCCAATCAAGATCGGCATCGAGTACCGCCTTATCGCGAGGTAGCCGGGCCACCAAGCACGAGGCAGCATCCGCTCGATGAGAACTGAACCGTCAAGGGGTGGGATCGGTAGGAGGTTGAAGATCGCAAGGCTCACGTTCATCAGGCCGAAGATGTAAACGACTCGCTCGACAATTCCTGGCGGCGCGTACAGGTTGAAAGAGAGCACCTTGAACACCAAGACCGCGAGGGCTGCGAGCGTCAAGTTCGTAGCGGGACCAGCGAGAGCGACGAGAACCCCGTGGTTGCGGGGGCTGCGCAGCTTCGAGAGGTTCACCGGCACCGGCTTCGCCCATCCAAAGAACCCGAGTCCACTAAGGGCCAACAACGCGGGGACTATCAGTGTGCCGACCGGATCTACGTGAGAGATCGGGTTCAACGTGAGCCGCCCGGCACGTTTCGCGGTGTCGTCTCCAAAGAGGAGTGCGACGTAGCCGTGTGCGATCTCGTGAAGGATGATCGAGGGGACGATCGTACAAAAGATGATCACTTCGAGCGAGCTGACGTGGTGGGAGCGGATCAAGATCACCAAGACCGCTACGATGATGATGATCCAGATCAAGCTCTTTGGATCGTGGCTCGTGATGCGCGATCTTCCCCGTTCAAAAGGCCCTCTCTGGCCGTAGGGACCAGAGTTTGAACCAGTTGGCGGCCGGTACCACTGCGGACCCTGGTCGCTCATCGAGCTATCGCTCGCCTCGTCACTTCGAGGCGCATGTAATGCAGAGTCGGGCGGTCGGCATCGCCTCCAACCTTGCTTGGGCGATCGAAGTCCCGCACTTCTCGCAGCGTCCGTAGGTGCCGTCTTGAAGGCGACGCATTGCGGCCTCGACTTCGCCGAGAGCGTCGCTCAACTCCTTTGCGAGAGTCTCCGCTTCTCCCCTCTCTGCGGTCACCTGACTCGAGTCGGCAAAGTTGGGGTCGTAGGAGAGCCCGTCGGACTCGCCAAAACCGAGCTCGGTCAGCTGGGACTGGAGGACGAGCTTTTCGCGATCGAGGAGGTCTCGATAGTCGACGGTCGAACCACTGGTAGGGGCTTCGCTAGCCATGTCACTACACTAGAGCCTCCAGAGGGCCGAGGTGGCCCGGTGCCGGATTTTTCAGGTTCGGAGGTCACTCGCGAACTGGAGCGGCCCTCGGATGGGCCTGTTCGTAGACCGCTCGCAGGTGTTCTGCTGAGACTTTCGTATATATCTGGGTGGTCGCGATCGAGACGTGTCCGAGGAGTTCCTGGACGACACGGATGTCGGCCCCCCGTTCGAGCATGTGGGTGGCACAGGAGTGCCTGAGGACGTGGGGGCTAACTCGTTCGTCGAGGCCACAACGCAGTGCGTACCGCCTCACTATCTGAAACACCCCCTGGCGCGTGAGGCGTCTGCCTCTCGCGTTCAGAAAGACCGCGTCGACGTCGTGACGGCTACGTGGCCGTTTGACTTGGAGCGTTCCCCGGCTAGTCGGGGCCAACCACTTATCGAGCGAGTCCCTGGCGACGCTGCCGAGAGGTACGAGACGCTCCTTGGAACCCTTGCCGTAGAGTCGGACAAGTTCTTGGTCCCACAAGACGTCGCCGAGGTTGAGCCCGACGACTTCTGAGACCCTTGCCCCGGTGCCGTAGAGGACCTCGAGGAGTGCCTTGTCCCTCAGCCCGAGAGGGCCGGTGTCGCTCGCGGCGTCGAGCAGGGAGATAACTTCACCCTCAGGTAGAGCTTTAGGCAACCGCCTTATCACCCCGGGACTCTCGACGGAGTCGCTCGGATCGCGCTCGAGTAGCGACTCGTCGGCGAGGAACCGATAGAACCCGCGAAGGACTGAGACGGCTCGTGCGACACTCGCGCTCGAACTGCCGGCTTCTCTGAGGTGCTCGATGTAGGCCCCGAGATCTTCTGGGGTTACCTCAGTCGGCTTCTTCTTGATCTCCGAGATCGACCGCTCGAAGGATGAGAGGTCTCTCCGGTAGGCGACGAGCGTATTCGCCGAGCGGCCACGCTCGACCGCGAGCCAGGATAGGTACTCTTCGGCCGGCCGTGAGAGGTAGTCCACTGCGGAATCGTCGTCGCTTATCGGTCCTGGCTCAGATCACGGGCGGACGCGTCCGAAGCAGAAACGTCGGCACTTTGTCGCCGGTTCAACACGTCGCGCGCCAGGTTCAGCCCGAGAAGCGTCACGGCGTCGAACGCGCGAGAGTCACGTTGCAAGAGATCGATGGTAGTTAAAGGAACTTCTCTTATCGTCATCCATCGCTCCTCTGGACCCGAGACGTTCCTCTCACATCGCGTGAGTTCTGTTGCGAGATAGACCGTCGTTACCTGGTCCAAAATCCCGGGACTGTTGTAGACGGTCGCGAGTTCCTCGATCCGTCCGGCTAAGAGACCAACTTCTTCTTGGAGCTCGCGCCGGGCGGTAACTATGCGCGCTTCGCCGGGGACGTCGCAGGTGCCGGCTGGGACCTCGAGTACCTCACCCCCCGCCGCTGCGCGGAACTGGCTCACTAGGATCGCGTTACCGGCGTCGTCGACGGGAACGACGGCGACAGCACCTGGATGGTGCACGACGTCTCGTTCAAATGCGTTCCCGTCGGGGTCACAGAACCGGCCCTTTGCGACGCGTATCACCCAGCCGCGATAGACGTCGCTCTCCTCTAGGGCGCTGAAGTTACCACCCACGCAGACTCCTCTCGACGGCCCGCCGGTTCGCTGGTGCCCCTCATCGGACCTGGTCGAGCTCTTCGATGTCGATGAGCCGCGGCTCTCGTCCCTCCGAGCGCTCGAGGGAAGCGCCGAGTAGCTCCTTGAACAGCGGGTGTGGGCTGTCCGGCCTGCTCTTGAACTCAGGGTGTGCCTGGGTTCCTACCCAGTAGGGATGGGTAGGTAGCTCGATGAACTCAACCAGGCGCCCGTCGGGGGACATTCCCGAACATAGAAGACCGGCTCCTTCCAACTTTGCGATGTACTTGGAGTTGAACTCGTAGCGGTGGCGGTGACGCTCGGAGACGACTTCGGCGCCGTATGCGTTTGCGACCCGCGAGCCCGGCTTGAGTCTTGCGGCGTAGGACCCGAGACGCATCGTCCCACCCTTGTCCTCGATTCCGGCTTGGTCGGGCATGAGGTCGATCACTGGATACTGGGTGAACGGGTCGAACTCGCGTGAGTTCGCACCGGCCATCCCGGCCATATGCCTCGCGGCGTCGATGACCATGACTTGGAGCCCGAGGCAGAGTCCGAGGCAGGGAATCGCGTTCTCCCGGGCGTAGCGCGCGGCCAAGACCATCCCTTCGATGCCGCGTTCGCCGAACCCGCCGGGTATGACGATACCGTCGAGGTCGTGGAGGCGCGACGTCGACAAGAGCCCAGGGACCGTCTCGGCGTCGATCCAGTCGATTTCGACGTTCGATCCGAAGTGAAACCCTGCGTGTCGCAGCGCTTCGACGACCGAGAGGTAGGCGTCGGGGAGGTTGACGTACTTGCCGATGATTCCGATCCGCGCCCGTCGATCGAGCGAGTCGACCCGCGCGACGAGGGCGGTCCACGCCTCGAGCTCTACGGGCTGGGCCGTCTCGTGGATCCCCAACGTCTTGCAGACGAAGTCGTCGAGACCTTCGTCGTGTAGAACGAGAGGGATCTCGTAGATGCTCGCGGCGTCTACCGCGGAGATGACGGCCTCGATCGGGACGTCGCAGAGGAGCGAGATCTTCCTCTTCAAGCTGTTCGAGATCGCCTGGTCGCTACGGCACACGATCGCGTCGGGCTGGATTCCGCGGCTCCTCAGCTCTGTAACGGAGTGTTGGGTCGGTTTCGTCTTCTGCTCGCCGGAGGGGGCGAGGTAGGGCACGAGCGTCAAGTGGACGTAGCAGACGTTCTCCCGACCGACGTCTCTTCTGAACTGCCTCACCGCTTCGATGAACGGGACGATCTCTATGTCGCCGACCGTCCCGCCGATTTCGGCTATTACGACGTCGACGTCCTCGGACGCCAAGCGCTTGATGCGTTCCTTGATCTCATCGGTGACGTGGGGGATGACCTGGACGGTCTTTCCGAGATAGTCGCCGCGCCGCTCTTTGGCGATGACCGCGGAGTAGATCGTGCCCGTCGTCGTGTTCGAGCCCCTGTTGAGGCTCTCGTCGATGAACCGTTCGTAGTGGCCGAGGTCGAGGTCGGTCTCGCCGCCGTCCTCTGTTACGAACACCTCGCCGTGCTCGCCAGGGTTCATCGTGCCGGGATCTACGTTGATGTAGGGGTCCAACTTGCACATCGTTACCCTCAGTCCCCGGCACTTGAGGAGTCGGCCGAGCGAGGATGCGGTGAGGCCCTTGCCGAGGGAACTCGACACTCCCCCGGTTACGAATATGAACTTGGTCAAAGCGCTGACCCGTCGCCGGTCCTCAAAGTAAGTCGCACCACCGCTAAACTAGACCAATCGAGACCTGGTTGTGTTGGATCGTCTCGCACCTGCCAGTCTCGCACCTGCCAGTCTTACACGAGCCCGTCTTAGGGTTGCCCGGAGGAGAGGAGCTCGGCTGCGTGGGCCCGTGCGGTTGCGCTGTCGGGGTGGCCCGAGAGCATCCTCGATATCTCGACGATCCGCTCTTGCCCGCTGAGCTCTCGTATCGAAGTCGACGTCCTACCTTCTGAAGTGGACTTCTCGACGGCTACGTGATGGTCGGCGGCGGCGGCGACCTGAGCGAGGTGGGTGACGACGAGTACTTGATGGCGGCTTGCGACCTCCTTGAGGGACCTTCCGAGGCATATCGCGGCGCTCCCGCCGATTCCGGCGTCGACCTCGTCGAAGACCATCGTCGGGGGGCCTCCGGAAGAGACGAGGCGGACGGCGAGCATCGCTCTAGCGAGTTCCCCGCCGGAGGCGACCTTTGCGAGCGGTTGGAGCGCCTCTCCGAGATTGGCGCTCAAGAGGAACCGAATCGGTTCTCCCGCTCCGTCGTCGGAGACCTCGACGTCAAAGCGGGTTCCTGACATCCCGAGATCCATGAGCCGGGAGTGCAACGCGACGGTAAAGGGAGCTATCCCGGCTTTCCGGGCTGATCGAACGCTTCGTTCCAACTCAACCTGTCTAGCTTCTAACTTCTCGATCTCGGCGGTGAGCAACCGAGCGCGCTCGGCGAGGTTGACGAGGTCGTCTCGGCGGCGGCGTGCGGCCTCTTTGTACTCCAAGACGTCTCGAAGGGTCGCGCCGTACTTCTTCAAAAGATCGCTCAGTAGCCGGCGGCGGCGCTGGATCGCGTCGAGCGCTCGCGGATCGTCCTGTGAGAGTTCGAGGGCGTTGCGGAGCTCGGATGCGACGTCGGCGATCTCGACGCTCGCGGTCTGCAAGCGTGAGGCGAGGCCGGCGAGTGAGTTCATTCCCTTCAAGAGTTCGACGCTACGTGCGAGCACGGCGAACGCGCCGGGATCGCTCGAGGAGTCGTCGCCGCCGAGCGTCGCGAGCACCGTCTCGATCGCCTCGCGGTGCGCGCTCAGATCTGCGAGGCGTTCTTCTTCAACCGAGAGCGTCGTGAGCTCGTCGAGGTCGGAGATGAGTGCGGAGTCGATCTCCGCGATCTCGTGGTCCAAGAGCTCGAGAGCGTTGCGGCGTCCCTTGCCGTCGCCGCCGAGGTCGTCCAACTCCGCGCTGAGCCGGCGTACCCGGTTGACGACGTCGTCGAGCTCACGCGTGTCGACGCCGGTGAAGGTGTCAAACGACTTCTTCTGCGCCCCCGCCGAGAGGAGTGAGTAGTGATCGTTCTGCCCGAGGATGTCGACGAGGTCCGCGCCGGCACTGGCGAGGGCAGACAAGGGAACCATCCGGCCGTCGATCTCTGCCCTCGAGCGCCGCTCGGCTTTCACCGACCTCGTCAAGACGAGTTCGTGTGGCACTTCTGCGTCACCTTCGTCGTCGATGAATCTCGCTTCGATCACCGTCTCGTCGGAGCCGCGGCGTTGGATGCCCGAGCCGGCGCGGGCGCCGAGGACGAGTTGTAGCGCTTCGACGATCAACGTCTTTCCGGCTCCCGTCTCTCCGGTGAGCGCGGTCATCCCCGGGCCGAGCTCCAACAAGACGTCTTCAATAACTCCGAGGTTTCTAACTCTGAGCTCTGCGAGCACTCGATCGGACCTCTCTGGTCAGTGCGGCACGACTGTCTGTCGCAACGTCGAACCAAATCCTCTGATGCCGAGGGTTACGAGGCGCAACGGCCTACTGGCGAGCCTACAAGTTACTTTCCCACCAGGCATCAGCCTCCCGACTTCTTTCCCGTCGATGACGAGAGCGGCCGGTCTTTCCTCTTCTATCTGGACCGTCACCGCTTGATCGCGGGCTAGCACGATGCTCCTGTCGAAGGAGAGGTGCGGTGCGACCGGCGTCACGACGATCGCCTCCATCGCCGTCGAGAGAACCGGCCCACCCGCCGATAGGTTGTACGCGGTCGAACCGGTTGGAGTCGCGACGATGAGCCCGTCGGAGGAGTACGTGATGAACTCCTCTTCGTCGATCGACATCGCGAGGCGAACGGTGTGTCCAAATACGGTCTTTTCCAAGACGGTTTCGTTGAGGGCCAACCAGTGCGTCAAAGGATGGTCGAGTTGTGACGGTGATTGAGCGGCCAAGTCAGTCGATACCGAGAGCATCACTCGCTCCTCGAGCACCGCGTCACCTCCAAAGTGCATCTTAAGTGCGTCTGAGAGGCGATCGGGTGCGACCTCGAGCAGGTAGCCGAGCCGACCGAAGTTGACCCCGAGTATTGGGACGTCGGCCTTCCAGGCGAGAGGGACCAGGCGAAGGAAAGTTCCGTCCCCACCCAAGCTGACGGCGAGGTCGACGTTAGATATGTCGACGTCGGCGAGATCGCATACCTCTCCGTTCTCCGACACTTTGTTCAGTTCTTTTAAGTTGAGGACCCGAACTCCGTAGCCGTTTGCGCTGAGCCACGCACCGGCTTCACCTGCGGTCGTGATCGCCTCTTCGCGTGAGGGGTGGACGAGTAGTGCGACCGTCTTCATCGCCGGGGTGACGCCTCAGCCGCAGAGCTCGTCGCGCTCGCTACTTCCAAGTCGAGGTCGCAGGCGCTAAGGCGGGTCGGATCCTTGGCTGCGTGGATCAAAAACTCCCGATTGCCGGCGGGTCCAGTCAACGGCGAAACCATGACTCCAATAATGGAACATCCTCGTTCAATAAGCGACTCTGAGACCCGATAGATCGCGGACCGCCACTCCGCTGGGTCTTTGATCACCCCTTTTCCTCTCCCCACTGCAGCCTTTCCCGCCTCGAACTGAGGTTTCACGAGCACTACGATGTCGCCTCCGTCGCGCAGTATCTCCCCGCACAGAACCGGGACGACCGCTGTGAGTGATATGAACGAGAGATCCGCCACGACGACGTCTACGCCGGTAAACGGGTCGTTGGGAGAGTCGAGGTCCGAAGGCCGCATCAGCCGCACGTTCAGTCGTTCACGCACCTCAACGCGAGGATCGCTTCGCAGCCTCTGATCGAGCTGTCCGTATCCGACGTCGACCGCGAAGACTCGGGCGGCCCCGCGGCTGAGCAAACAGTGCGTGAATCCTCCGCTCGACGCGCCCGCGTCGAGCGCGATGCGATCTCTAACGTCGACGCCGAATCGAGCCAACGCGGCGTCGAGTTTTTCGCCGCCGCGACTCACGAAGCGTGGGCGCTCCCCGCTCAGTCGTATCGGCTCCGCCGGATCGACGAGACGGGACGGCTTCTCTGCGACCGCACCGGAGACGAGGACCGCGCCACGATCAACAGCCCTACGACCCTCTTCTCTCGTCGCGACGAGGCCACGGCGAACCATCTCTAGATCAAGACGCCGCCTCGTCGAACTACTCAGTTGACGCGCCCATCTCGATCCAGTGACAGCCTACGGACGCTTCGCGGCGCTCTTCTTCGCGGCCCCCGCCTTCTTCGCCGGAGTTTTCTTCGCCCCCGCCTTCTTCGCCGGTGCTGCCTTCTTCGCAGTTGCGGCTTTCTTCGCTGGCGCCTTCTTAGCGGGCGCTGCCTTCTTCGTCGCTCGTCCCGCGATGTTCTTCGCCCGTTTCGTCGCCTCGCCGACGACGGTCGAACCCGCCATCGACACGCCCAAAGAAGCCGCCTTGCCGGTGTCGGCCGACTTCTTCAAGATCTCTGCGACCTGACCAGCGAGGTCCGGCGCCGACTTGATTCCGACTGCCTTGAGCTGCCTTTTTACCTCGCTTCGCACAGTCGCAGCCAACGACTCCATCGTCTTTGAGCCGATGTCGACCAACTCGTCCACCCATCGTTGGGCCTGGCTCTTTTGGATTTCACCAGCGTTTACGAGTTCCTTTACGAGATCCTCCGCCCTCGCTCTCGTCACGTGACCCAGTACCGATCCAGCCTCGATGTACTTTTGGAACCCGTCGTTTTTCGCCATAACGCCAACGCTAATAGGCGAAGCGAGCTGGAGCAAGGGAACTCGACCAAGACGTCGGATTAGCCGCTTCACACCCGCTACGCTGCTCGTTTGTTCAACTCGATCGAAACGTCTCGACGAGCGAGTACAGGTCCGCCGCGGTCACCGAAACGTCCATCGTACCCTCCAGCGTTCCCTCTCTCGCACCCGCCTCGCTCGTCACGCCCGACAAGACGAGAGCGAAGGGAACCCCGAGTCTCCTCGCGAGCTCACCGTCGGTGCTCGCCCTGTCTCCGACGACCACCTTGATACCGGAGTAGCGATCTTCGATGAGGCGCGCGATCGGCGAATGGGGTTTCCCGGCGATCTCGGCGACCGCGCCACTCGCCGTCGTCACCGCCGCGAGGATAGAGCCGGCTCCTGGTATGAGCCCGCCCGGTGTCGGGTAAGTAGGGTCGTCGTTCGTCGCGATCAGCTTCGCGCCCGCGCGCAGCACTCCCGCGGCCGTTCTAAGAGTCTCATAGTCGAACTCCCTACTCCATCCAA
>JAJYQJ010000054.1 GCA_021794655.1 Actinomycetes bacterium
TCAGAGGCGACGAGCCAGTAGCCGCCTGTCGAAACACTGTTCACCATTCCAACGATCGGCGCGTTAAGAGGTCTACCACCCATCGAACCGAAGTAACGTGCGTCTCCGAAGCTGAATACACCGCCGTCTCTTGCGACAATCCTGTATCCGAGGCCATCGAAGTTCGCCGCGATCCCAACGATTGGCGCGTTAAGAGGCCTACCACCCATCGAACCGAAGAACTGCGCGCCGCCAAAGGAAAAGACTCCGCCGTCAGAGGCGACGAGCCAGTAGCCGTTGCCGCTTGGTGTAGCCGCGATCCCAACGATCGGCGCGTTAAGAGGTCTGCCGCCCATCGAACCGAAGAACTGCGCGCCGCCAAAGGAAAAGACCCCACCGTCAGAGGCGACGAGCCAGTAGCCGCCTGCGGCGCCACCCGAGGCAGCTCCGACGATAGGCGCGTTCAGGCGGAGGTCCCCGGCGGATCCACAAAATGGGGTCTCGCCGAAGCTGAAGACCCCACCGTCTGATCCAACGATGTGATATCCTTGAAGCGCGGCTGCGGGGATCTTGCAAGTCGGCGACAGCGACGGCAGTGAAGCGTCTGCGTTTAGCTGGGGGTCGAGGTGAAACATCGGCCAGGCCCCGGGTTGATTTACGCTGGATCCGTTCGTCGACGCTATCTCGTAGTGGGCAATCACACCCTGGTTGTACCCGTTGTAACCAGCGACCGTTACTCCAATCGTTCCGTTTGGGTTCTCCGTGACGAGCGGTGAGTTCTGAAATCCCCAGTACTTTCCAAGAACCGCGACCTCACTTCCGCTACGCCCGTCGAGGACCTCTACGCCGTGGATGGTTGGGACCAAGACGTCCTGGTAGCCCATGCCGCTTAAGTCGGCAGTCGTGACCGATCCAATTACGCGCCCGATGACTGGGACATGCCAGATCGGGTTGCCCGTTGCCGCGTCGAGCACCCATAGGGATCCACCTGTGCCTGTGTCTGAACCCTGAACAACCTGGAGTTGGCCGTTGCCCAAGACGTCTGCGAGCGCAGGGCTGGACTCCGTTGCTCCATCTAGGGTCGTAGACCACGCGAGCTGGCAGTTAGTGTTAAGTGCGAGAACTTTGTTCGAGTCCGTCGTGTTCGGGTAGTAGTTGCCTGTTCCAACGACGATCCCCATCGTCGCACCCGGGAGGAACTTTGCGACCGCAGGTGACGAGTCCACCGTCTCGGTCGTGTTGTAGCTACAAACGAGGGCGCCTGAGGAGTTCAAGATCCTCACGTGACCGCCGCTCGTATACGTCTGGCCGTACGCGTAGCCGGCGGTCTGTGCCCCACCTTCGACGATGTCGTTGTGACCAGTTCCATAGAGGTCTGCAATCGCGGCAGTCGAGAATACGCTGTCGGAGTCAAAGAACGGCCATCCAGTAAGGGGCGAGCCGTTTGCCGCATTCAATGCGTAACCCTCTTGGTCGAGAGATCCAGCAGCAACCGAGGTCACGCCCTGTAAGTTACCCACCGACAGCGAGGCTTGGACAGCCTGAGCTGGGCTCGCGTCCATAGGGGGGTCGCTCACGCGGGTGTACCAAAGCAGGTTTCCACCGGGGCCAAAACCCTGATAGCCACCGACGGAAGGGTCCGCCGCGTTTCCCGACCCTATGAACACAGAGTCGAGGGTGTTGCCACCGAGTCGGGCGACCGACGGCGTTGAGTCGATAGGAGCAGCGCCCGGCACGGTCACCGGCCATCCAGGCACCGGGTTCCCCGTCGCGAGGTTGAACGCGTAGAGCTTCCCGGAGCGATCGCCGACCACGACGGCTGGACCACCGCTGAGGTTCGCGACCGTCGGCGACGACTCTGCTATCGGGGCGCCAGTGTCGAACAACGTGTGCGTCCAGGTGCGCGTCGAGACGACCGTGTGTTGAGATATCGACGGCCGCGCAGCGAACTCGCTCGTCGCAGGAGTGATAGTTACACTTCGACTACCAGGCGTCTTGGTCGCTCCGGCAACGCCGGGAAAGGCGAAGCCGGCCGCGCCGAGGAGTCCGCTCGTCGCTACGACAGCCGCCAGCGAAGCGACGAACGGTACCGCTCCCTTGGTTCTCGGGGTTCTCGGGGTTCTCTTGGTTCTCATGGTGACGGTGAGCATCGCAAATCCATAGTCGCGCCGGATCCGAGGGAGACTACCCAAGTGGATCGTCAGACTCAAGGCGCTCCGGCAACCCCGACGATGTTGTCGACGTGGACGCCGATGCCGGGCAGCGAACCGACGAACCCCGCGTCGCCGAACGCGAACACCCCACCGTCGGAGCCGACCATCCAGTAGCCCTTACCCGTAGAGGTCGGGACGATTCCGACGATGTTGTTTACGTGGACACCGATGCCGGGCAGCGAACCGACGAACCCCGCGTCGCCGAACGCGAACACCCCACCGTCGGAGCCGACCATCCAGTAGCCGTTGCCCGTAGAGGTCGGGACGATTCCGACGATGTTGTTTACGTGGACACCGATGCCGGGTAGCGATCCGACGAACCCCGCGTCGCCGAACGCGAACGTCCCACCGTCAGAGCCGACCAGCCAGTATCCCTGGCCGTTCAGCGTCGGTACCATTCCGACGATGTTGGTCACGTGGACGCCGACGCCGGGCAAGGAGCCAAATATCTGTGCGTTTCCGAAGTTGAAGATTCCACCGTCTCTGGCGACGAGCCAGTATCCACCCGCGTCTCGTGTCACCGCTATCCCAACTACCGGCTGGTTGAGCGTGATCGCACCCGTAGAGCCACAGAACGGCAAGTTTCCAAAGTTGAACACCCCGCCGTCCGTTCCAACCATGTAGTAGCCGTACGGGTTGGTCGAAGGGGGGTCGCAGGGCACTCTGATGTTGGGAGGAGGGGTACCCGCGTCTCCGGTGAGCTGCGGGTCGTGATGGAACATCGGCCAGGCGCCGTTCTCGTTTACAAGGCCACCGTTGGATCCAGCGACTTCGTAGTGGGTAATGACGCCTTGGTCCGAGGAGTTGTATCCCGCGATCGTGATTCCGATGGTCCCGTTTGGATCCTCTGTCACGAGCGGCGAGTTCTGGAACGCCTCGTACTGCCCGAGCGTCGTGATCAAACTGCCAGTCTTGCCGTCCAAGATCTGGACGCCGTTGGTCGTAGGAACGATGACGTCTTGGTAGCCGCTACTCGTCAGGTCCGCAGTCACGACCGAACCGATCACGGCGCCCGAAACAGGGACGTGCCAGATCGCCTGGCCGTTCGCGCCGTTCAGCGCCCAAACGGACCCTGATGAGTTGTTCGTGTTCGTCCCTTCGATCACCTGTAGCTCGCCGTTGCCGAGTACGTCGGCGAGAGCGGGACTCGAGTTAGTCGCACCGTCGAGCGCGACGTTCCACAAGAGGTTGCAGTGGGAGTCGACGGCCAAGAGATGATTCGTCGTCGACGCTCCTGAGTAAAACGAACCGGTGCCAAAGACAATCCCGACCGTGCTCGAGGTCCCAAGGAACTCGCCGACCGCGGGAGAGGACTGGACGACCTGGTCTGTGTTGTACTGGCAGATCAACCCGCCGTTTGGCTCTGGTTGACCCGCGTTCCCATTCGACGAGAGTATCCGCAGGTGCCCACCGTTGGTGTAAGTCGTGCCATAGGACGTTCCAGCCGTCGAGTCCCCTCCCTCTACG
>JAJYQJ010000017.1 GCA_021794655.1 Actinomycetes bacterium
CACCGTGCATCTCGACCGCCCGGATCCACCTCGTCTCGCACGGGCTCTCGGGCTGCTCATCGAGGAGATCAACCTCCGATCACCTCGCCTCTGCGGTGACGGCAGAACCATCACCTACGTCCTCAAATCCGCGCTCAAAGGCTGACCGACTTGATCTCGGGCAGATACCCCATTTCCGGAGATCTGCGACTTCGCCCCGCACCGTCGCCACGCGAACTGGCCGCGATATCCAACACGTTCTGCTTACCTTCGTAGGGAGATTGCCCTCCGCCGCCGTGAGGTCCATTGCGACCTCGGTCGATGTCTGTTGGACCTGTACACGCGTTACCGTATCTGGTAACATTTGTCGGTGGCGAAGATTCGTCGTGCTGGATACGTGTTCATCGCATGGGTCGGGGACCACAGTCCACGCCATGTTCACGTCTACCGGGACGGTCGGCTGGTGGTGAAATGGGATCTGGACAACTGGCAACCCATGAAAGGGTACGCCAGCGCCAGGGTTGTCAAGTTGCTGGAGGAACTCGTGAACGAAGGGATCCTATGAAGATTTTTAAAGTTACCGCCAACAACCGAAAACACGCGTTCGAAGTCCGTACGCGCCGACAGACTTTCTTATTTCCTTACGCCAAGACCGATCCCGCGCCTTTGCGCACTGATCGGGTCGCAGAGGTGTTCGTGGATCCCGAGTTAGGCAACGAAGGATTCACCTATAGGCTGGACTCAGGTGCTGAAGGCAGCGTGCACATCGACGCCGTGCTCGAACACAACGAAGATCCCTCACTCATGGCCGAGTTGACGCTTTATAGGCTCACCCAGGACGCGCAGAAGAGATTCGAGGCCTCCGGCCTCTCGGTGCGCGATGTGTCACGCTGGCTCGGTACCTCCCCGACTCAGCTCTACCGGCTCTTGGACCCGACGAACTACACGAAGTCCGTACGGCAACTGATCTCGTTGCTCTACCTCCTCGGCTGTGAGGTAGACGTCGAAGTGAGACAGCGCCCACGGCGCCCAATTGCCAGCTGATAAACGCGCCACCTCTGCTGTGAGTCATGGTTCCGAGCCATCGAGCGAGAGTCGATCCGCCAGCGGCAGGTTAAGTGTGGATGCTCGAGTCGGTCGAAGTTCACTGGCTTCAAGACGTCACAAGGCGTCGTTTTCCATCAGGAGATCGCCGAGCGCGACTTCGACAAGACCGACGGCGATTCCGAGCACGATTCCAACGAGAAGGACGACGCTGGCCTGTAGATACACCGATCGGGTGGCGAGGATGGCGTAGAGCACGGTCACGAGCTCACTTTGGATGATGAGCGGCACGGTGACGAGTGCGAACGCGATCCAAAAGTTCGGTAGCACGAGGCAGACGGAGCGCCACAGTGACACGAAGAGTCCGTTGCGCTCGTGGTTGATAACTGGCCCGGAGACACATAGGAGGGTTATCGCGACGAGCCCGGGGAGCACGAAGAACGAGCTCGTGAGAGTCTCTAGCGCAACGAGCACGAAGTTTGCACCGATCAACGTGAGATACGGCAACGTCTTCATCACTTCGTAAACCGAAGAAGGCTCATGGCCACCTTTACGTTTCTCGACGAGATGGTCGAGAAGGCCCGTGTAGAACACGATCCCGATCAGAGACAAGAGGAATCCCACCGTGAACGCGACGTCGATCGTAGGTAGGTGATGTCGTTTCTCTAACTCGGCGCCGGCCATGTCGAGTGCCGTCGCAACTGCAAACACCGCGACGCCGGGCACGACAACCCTAGTTGGATATGCCTTGAAGATCGACCACGCTGACTTGAGAACGATCGAGGCGGTGACCTGATTAGCTGTGTCGTCGATGTCTTCGCCTGGCGGCAGGACGGGGCGCGTCGCCATGGATCCGAATCCTATCTCACGTTCAACGAAAGTCCCGGGAGCGAGTAGCCGTCGCGAGTTCAAGACTCTCGATCCGCTCGGCAACGACGTTGCACACCCCACCTGCTGACTCGAGACGGCCCCTCACGACCATCGCTTCGGCGAAGCGAGCGACACCGGCGTAACGCTTCCACACCCCGATCGAGCAGACGACGTTCACGAGACCCGTCTCGTCTTCCAAGGAGACGAACGTCACCCCTCTCGCGGTCTCGGGACGCTGCCGGTGCGTCACGATTCCCGCGACCTTCACACGCGATCCGTCACGCTCTCGATCCAGCTGCGAAGCGGGTATGACTCCAAGAGCGTCCAGGTCGGACCGCATGAGCTCCGTGAGAGCGATGCCGGTCGTGACCCCGGTCGTTCGCAGGTCTGCTACGACCTCGTCGGTCTCGTCCATAGCCGGGAGCCGCGGCGGGTCGACTCCTTGGAGAACGCCCGGCAACCTCTCGGGACCCGAGTCGGCGAGCGCGCCGACCTTCCAAACTGTCCGGCGGCGCTGCTGGCTCTTCTCGCCCGGATCTTCGTCGAGACCGGCGAGCGCACCCGCGATGGCCAACGTCTCGAGCTGGCTACGCGTCAATTTGGTACGTCGCGTGAACTCCTCGAGGTCACGGTAGGGGCGCTCCTTTGCGATCCTCTCTGCGACGTCTCGACCGATACCCTTGACGCTCGAGATACCCAACCGCACCGCGGGGGTCAGAGCGTCTCGTCGCGCCGGCTCCAACGTTGCACGGGCGCTGCTCGCGTTCACCTGTGGGCGCAGCACCTCGACACCGTGGCGCTTCGCGTCGGCAACGAGCGTGCGTGGGGACCAGAACCCCATCGGTTGTGAGTTCAGTAGTCCGGCATAGAAGGCTGCTGGGTAACGGAGCTTCAACCACGCACTCGCGTAGACGAGATACGCAAAAGACACCGAGTGACTCTCTGGGAACCCGAAGTTCGCGAACGCTGCCATCTTCGAGAAGATCTCGTCCGCCGGCTTCCCGACGATCCCACGTTCGCTCATACCGGAGTAGAAACGAGCCCTGAGCGCCTCCATCCGCTGGAGGGATCTCTTCGACGCCATCGCCTGGCGCAGCTCGTCGGCTTCTGCCGGGCTGAATCCGGCCGCGTCGATCGCGATCTGCATGAGCTGCTCTTGGAAGAGCGGGACTCCGAGGGTCTTTTTCAACGACCGTTCGAGCAACGGGTGGGGGTAAGTGACCTCTTCTTCGTGGTTGCGCCGCCGCAGGTAGGGGTGTACCGATCCTCCCTGGATCGGTCCGGGGCGGATGAGGGCGACCTCTATAACCAAGTCGTAGAAGGTCGTCGGTTTGAGGCGCGGGAGTGTCCCCATCTGGGCACGGGACTCGACCTGGAAGACCCCGACGGTGTCCGCACGACACAGCATCTCGTATACCTCTCGCTCCTGGGGGAGCTCGGCTAAGTCGACGTGGACTCCGTAGAAGGAGCCGACGATGTCGACGCTTCGATGTAGCGCCTCAAGCATCCCGAGGCCGAGCAGATCGAACTTCACGAGGCCGACCGCCGCGCAGTCGTCTTTATCCCACTGGAGCACCGTCCGCCCGGGCGCGCTCGCCCACTCTACCGGGCATACCTCTACTACTGGGCGATCACATATCACCATCCCGCCCGAGTGGACGCCGAGGTGCCGGGGGATCCCCTCCATCTCGGCCGCGAGCTCTGCGACCGCATCTGGTATCTCACGTGAACGCTCCTTCTCCCCGCGACCCCCTTCGCTCTCGAGCGCTCTCGTCCACGTCTCGATCTCGTCTCTCGCGTAGCCGAGTGCCTTCGCGGCGTCGCGGATCGAAGAGCGCGATCTGTACGTGATGACGTTCGCGACCTGTGCCGCGTGCTCGCGTCCATAGCGACCGTAGACGTACTGGATCACCTCTTCACGTCGCTGAGACTCGATGTCTACGTCGATGTCAGGTGGACCGTCCCGCTCGCTCGACAAGAACCTCTCGAACAACAGCCCGAGCCCGACCGCGTCGGCCTTCGTGATCCCGAGCGCGAAACATACCGCGGAGTTCGCAGCCGACCCTCTCCCCTGGCAGTAGATGTTGTTTCGTCGGCAAAACTCGACGATGTCCCATACGACGAGAAAGTAGCCGGCGAATCCGAGCTCGTCGATCACGTTCAACTCGTGATCTATCTGCTCCCACGCACCCGTGACCCACTCTTTGCCACGGGGTCCGTAACGAACACGCGCACCTTCGTAAGCGAGCTCTCGTAGGTATCCGATCTCCCCGCCACGGCACGGAACTTCAAACGGGGGCAGCCCGGGCGCGACAAGGCTCAAGTCGAACGCGACCTCACGCCCGATCTCTCCGGATCGCTCGACGACGCCTGGAAACCGCGAGAACCGAAGCGCCTGCTCTCTTCCGGAGCGAAGGTGCGCACCCGGACCACCGGCCAGCCAGCCGTCCATCTCCTCCAGGGAGCGCCGGGCGCGGACCGCTGAGAGCACGGCTGCCAAGTGTTGATCCCTCGGGGTCGCGTAGTGCGCGTTCGTCGTCGCGACGAGCTCTGTTCCCCGCGAGACACTAAGACGGGCGAGCGCGTCGTTGCGGGCCGAGTCGACCGGATCGTCGTGGCTCCACAGCTCCACCGCGACGTTCTCTCTCCCGAACACGTCTATCAAAAGATCCAACGCCGAAGCGGCCGCGGCCGGCCCCTCGTCGCTCAAAGACGCTGGAACCGACCCTTTCCTGCATCCAGTCAGCACCAACCACCTCCCGCCGTGCGCGTTCGCGAGCATCTCCAGATTGAACCTGGGCGCCCCCTTCTCTCCGGCCGCGAGATGGGCTTCTGCGATGCAACGACTCAGTCGGGCGTACCCATCTGGATCACGCGCCAGGACGACGAGATGACTCCCGCTCGGGTCGGGGGAACCGATCTCGCGACGGCTAAGACCGAGTGTCAACTCTGCCCCAACGACCATCGGCATCCCAAGAGCCCTAGCGGCGCCGGCAGCTCGGACGACACCGTAGAGGCCGTCGTGGTCACAGATAGCGAGAGCGCAAAGTCCCAGCCTTGCTGCCTCTTTGACCATCTCTTCTGGATGCGACGCACCGTCGAGGAACGAGAAGTTCGAGTGAGCGTGGAGCTCCGCGTACTCCATCAGTCGTAGCTCGCCTCTACCCACCAGCGCTTCGCTTCGAAGACGCACAGGTAACCGGCGCCACGCTCACACAAGAGCTGGACCCGCGCCAGACGTCTCGTGCGCGAGAAGTCCCACCAGCGTTCGTCTATCGTCCACGGTCCTCCCCAGTCCACGACGATGAGCCATCGACGCCGATCGATACGAAGCCGGGCCGGACGGGCGCTGAGACGCCCCCTCGACGTGACGATCACCAAAGACCCCCCGTCGTCGAGGAGCTCCGCTGTTAGCACGGGGTCGTGGACGAGCGCGGGTGAAGGCCGCGGGAGGCGACCGGGCCACGGTAGCTCCCTGGAGACTCCGGTGCGTAAGAGCTTCTTTGGATCCGTGCCCCACGGCACGAACTCCACCCGCTCTCTCGGCATCCTCCCCCCACGAATAACCGCCGTTCTCACCGCGCCGGGACCGAGCACTGCTTGAACGCGATCTATACAACGCATCGCTCGCTCGTCTGCGTCCGAGGTGCCCCCCCATAAGCCGACTTGATTCACGCCGACGGGGACGACATCTCGTGCCTTGAAGCTGATGCGCTCGATCCGTCCGCTGAAGTGAGCCGGCTCCGCACTCTTTAATCTCAGCTCTTCGAGCTGACAACGTAACCTCTCTATGAGCGTCCCTGCGTCAAATCCGACCCGATCTCTCGTCACCGTCCACACCCGAGAGATCGAGTTGCCCTCGTCGTCGACGACTAGGACCTCGACGCACGTTGAGATGAGGCCGCGGATCTCCAACTCTGCGATCAACTCCTCAGACGGGTCGGCTGCGAGCCGGAGGACAGCCTCGATCACCTCACTCGCAGGCTCCATCACCGCGCTCGATACGAACTCTTCGCGTGCCGGTGTCGAACCCAACACCCGGTCATCACGACCTCTCGCGAGATCGTGGAGCCTACCCGCTTCCGCTCCAAAGCGTCCAAGCACCGACCCTTTCGGGAGTGCCGCGAACTCCCCGAGCGTAGAGATCCCAAGAGACCCCAGTACGCCCTCGAGCTCGGCGTCGACTAATACGGAGAGCGGGAACCGGCTCAAGAACTCCGCGTCGCCCCCCGGTCTTACGATCACGTCTCTTCGCGCCGCGATCTCCGCGGCGAACCGCCCGCCTGCTATACCTACCCGCGGTCGAGCGCACCCTGGACGACCCGTCGCGAGACGACCCGTAGCGACACGAGCCGCCTCTCGCACCCGCTCACACAGCTCCGCCTCGCCCCCGAAGTAACGTGTCGGTCCCCTCGCGTCGAGCGCGACGACTCCGGGACGGAGAACCTCGATACGTGGCGAGATCGATCTGATCGCCGCGACCACCGGCTCGAACTCTTCTTCGACGTCGCGGGCTTCCCCCAACACGTCGCCAGAGGACGGCCCCGCTGCTGCGTCCAGTCCAAGCGGGCTCAACGCGACTAGAACCCGCACGTTACAACTCCTCTACGCTCGAGCGAATGTGCCCGTCTCCCAAAGACGCGAACCGCTATCTCACGAGAGCAGAGTGTTCCGTGCCCTTCGTCGAGTCCCCCCCATCTCGACGAGAGAGCCTCGAGGGTTACGTCCGCCGGCACCGGCCAGCTCCAGTCGTCGTCGTACCCGGCGCCTCTCGTCACTACGAGAAGAGACCCGCGTTCACGAGCGATTGCGGCCATCCTCCTCGCGTCTCGGGCACTACAGCGCCCAGGTGGGCTGAGCACCACTACGTCCACACCTCGCAGCAAGACGGCGACCGCTTCAACCCACCTGCTGGTTGGACGCGAGATGAGCACGACACGCTCCAGCGGCAGGCCCAACTCCGAAGCCGCCTCTATCCCGAGGTCTGCGATCCCCACTACCGCTACCCACGACCCTTGCATCGCCGAGCGGGCCACCGTCAACAAAGCAAGTGACGTCGCTCCCGTCGAACCCCTTACCGCTACGACGCTCCCGGCGCGTATCCTCCCTTCCGGGAGCAGGTCCGCCAACTCGTCGACAACGCCAAAACTCCTCTTCGCGTGCGCATCGACGGACACGACGGGTGGCACTGGCCGTCGCATAAAACGGTCGCGGGCCGGCCGTTCTACTCGGCTTCGAGCGGTGGAACTGGCCGTCTCATCTAGCTCTTCACTCGGGGCTCCCACGGATCCAGAGTGTAGCGAACATACGTTCTACTATCCAGTGGGCGCAGACCCTGTACCCCTCCCACGTCGAAGAGATTCGATCCCGCCTACCGATCCCCCGAGCGCTACGCCTAACTCACCTGTTCGGCTGCGGGGTGAGACGCAGGTACGGCTTTACCGTCTTGAACCCCTTTGGAAAACGCGTCTTAGCCTCGTCGTCTGTGACGGTATTAGCGATGATCACGTCGTTACCGTCGGTCCAGTTTACCGGCGTCGCGACCGAGTACTCCGCGGTCAGCTGCAAAGAGTCGAGGACACGGATCACCTCGTCGACGTTTCGTCCGGTAGAGGCGGGATAGGTGAGGATGAGTTTCACCAACTTGTCGGGTCCGACGATAAAGACCGATCGCACCGTCAACGTGTCGTTGGCGTTAGGGTGGATCATGTCGTAGAGGTTCGCTACCTCGCGGCTCTCGTCACCGATCAACGGGAAGTTGAGCTTTGAACCCTGGGTCTCGCCAATGTCCCCTGCCCAGCTGTTGTGGGACTCAACCGAGTCGACGGAGAGGCCTATCAACTTCGTGTTTCGCTTGTCGAACTCAGGCTTTGCCTTCGCGAACGCACCGAGTTCGGTCGTGCAGACCGGGGTGAAGTCCTTTGGGTGGGAAAAGAGGATCCCCCAGCTGTCGCCCAACCATTCGTGGAAGTTGATCTTCCCTTCGGTCGTTTCGGCGGTGAAGTCAGGTGCGGTGTCACCAAGTCTAATTGCCATCTATGTTCTCCTCGAGGTATCGACCCGGGTCGTCCGAGTGCGATCTCGCTCAAACTCGCACCGACCCGGGAGTGTGTTTTCTTTGTCGACCCCACCTTAGCGCCTGATCGATACAAATGTCGACCCTCTAGGTCACGTTTTAGTCTGTCCTCTTCAGAGGGGATACTCGACGATTCGCGACCTCCATCGCCCACTAGCTTCACTCGACGTGTCAAAATCTCCGACTATGGCTACGAACCCCTCGGCCCGCCCTGTCCCCTCGGCCCGCCCTGTCCCCTCGGCCCGCCCTGTGCCTTTGGCGCGGGCACGGGGCGCTTGCGAGACGACGACGTCTGATGGGAGGGTCTCGTAGTGGCCGAGACTCTCTTAATTGAACAGACGGGGAGAACCCGAGTGATAACGGTCAACCGGCCGGACGTGAGAAACGCGGTGGACAGATCGACAGCGGAGGCGTTGCGGTCTGCGTTCATCGAGTTCGACGGGGACGAGGCGGCGGACGTCGCGATCTTGACCGGGGCAGAGGGCAACTTCTGTGCGGGGGCCGACTTGAAGGCTCTTTCGAGTGGAGACAGGAGACCGGTACACCTCCACGGCCCTGGACCGATGGGTCCAACTCGCGACGTCCTCTCGAAACCCGTCATCGCGGCGGTAGAGGGATATGCTGTAGCAGGTGGACTCGAGTTGGCCCTCTGGTGCGACCTGAGGGTTGCCGCGGAAGACTCGATATTTGGGGTATTTTGCAGGAGGTTCGGAGTGCCGCTGGTAGATCTTGGGACGGTGCGGCTGCCCCGGCTAATTGGGCATTCGAGGGCGATGGACCTCATCGTGACGGGTAGAGCGGTCGGCGGAAAGGAGGCGTTCGAGATCGGACTTGCAAACCGGATCACTCCGGCGGGTCAGGCGCTCGAGCACTCGATACGCCTCGCTGACGAGATCTCACGGTTTCCCCAGGTGTGTATGAGAAACGATCGACTCTCCGCGATCGAGCAGTGGGGAATGAGCGAGGAGACGGCCGCGAGAAACGAAGCGGAACGAGGGAGATCTGTCATTTTCAGCGAGGAGACGGCGACGATAGCGAGAACGCTCGCGGACGGATTCTGGCGGAACGAGGATCCGAGATGAACTCTCCGCCTCCGTCTGCTGGAGGGACGTCCAACGAGTGCGCGACCCGGCCACCCAGAGGTGCGTTGCCGCTTCTAGACGAGACTACTGCGGTCGTCGCGGCGTTCGACTTCGACGGAACGCTCACACGAGGCGGGAGCGTGTTCAAATTCCTCGTCGCGCTCAAGGGCCTTCTTCCGGTCGCGGGCGTTACGGCCACGATGCTCCCTCGGCTCGCGAAGGCGGCGGTGCTCGGTGGGGTGGCGGCAGACGAGACTAAAGAAGCACTCTTCAAGCGGTTGCTCGTCGGGGTGCCGGTAGACGAGGTCGAGAGACGCTCGAGGACGTTCGCGCGCAAGCACCTCGAAAAGCACCTCCGTCCCGCGGTCGTAGAGCGCATGCGCTGGCATCAAGAACACGGCCATTCGGTAGTTATCGTCTCAGCGTCTCCGGAGTGCTACGTCAAAGTCGCCGGTTCGATCCTCGGCGCCGACGCGGTCATCGCGACGAGGCTCGCGGTCGGGGGCGGCGGCATGCTGACGGGCGGCTACGAGGGAAAGAACTGCCGCGGGTCGGAGAAGTACGTACGGGTAGCCGGCTGGATAAGAGCGAGCGAGCTCGCGGACGCAAGAGGCACCCATCCGATACTTTGGGCGTACGGGAACAGTCGCGGTGACAGAAGACTCCTCTCGGCGGCCGACGTCGCGGTTAACGCGGGACGCCTCGGCAGGTTCGGATCGTTGCGACACTTTACGCGCCTCTCCACCCTCGACGAGGCGAGCGGCCGGTAACGCGGTTATCCGGGCGAGGTGGCGGCTCCGACGATGTGGCCTTGGTAAGAGCTGAGCACCGTCGTTAGATCGCCGAACTGCGGGGAGTCACCGACGTTCGTGACTTGACCTGCTCCGTCGACGAGTAGATAGCCCTGCCCGGTGTGGGTCGGAAGAATCGCGACGGTACCGGCGCCGGTCGCGGTGCCAGAGGCCGAACCGTTAAACACGGCGTTGCCGAAGGTAAATACTCCACCGTCGCTCGCGACCTCGAAGTAGCCGCCGCCGTTTGGTGTAGGTGCGATCCCGACGACTGGGCGGAGGAGCGCGACACCGCCCATCGATCCGTAGAACTGGGCGTTTCCGAAGGCAAATACTCCGCCGTCGGAGGCGACCTCGAAGTAGCCGCCGCCGTTTGGCGTAGCTGCGATCCCGACGATCGGTTTGTTGAGGGGTCTACCGCCCATCGATCCGTAGAACTGAGCGTTTCCAAAGCTGAAGACTCCGCCGTCGGAGGCGACCTCGAAGTAGCCGCCGCCGTTTGGCGTAGCTGCGATCCCGACTATCGGCTTGTTGAGGGGTCTACCGCCCATCGAGCCGTAGAACTGGGCGTTTCCGAAGGCAAATACTCCGCCGTGTTGGCCGGCGAGCCAGTAGCCGCCGACCCCGCCGATAGGCTGCGAGGTGATCGCGAACCAGTCCGAGTTGAGGCCGAGATCGGCCGCGAACTGCCCCCCTGTTAGAGTGACCGACCCTGACGACCCGGTGACGACGATCGAGTTGACCCGGCCGCCGAGATCCCCGAGACCGTTGCGCGAGGTGACGTTGAGCGAGTCGAGCGTTCCGATCTGCGGCCAGGTCGCGTCGACCTCGGAGACGGGTACGCTCGCGCTCCACGTGTGGTTCGGGTTGCAGGCGTTTGGAACGCAGACGGAGTCTCCGGCGTCGACGACGGCGTTGAACGGCCCGCCGGAGGTGTACCCGCCGGTCGACGCGGAGTACTCGGTCGTAGCGATCGCTTGGGAGGCGAACTCCATTACCTGACCGCTCGTATCGCTGACGGCACTGTTCGATAGCGCGTTCACGTTCAACGTACCTGGATAGCTCTGGCAGTACTGATCGCAGGTGTCGGCGTACCCGCCGTATCCGTTGGGGTTCGCCAACGCGTAGGAGCGGGCGGCGACGGCCTGGGCCTCCAGCTCCTGGAATCCCCAGGCGTGGCCCTGGGGACCGCTACCGCCGAATGTTCCCCAGCCGGCAGGTGACTCGCTCGGTACGACCGCGTCGAGGTACTCGTTCATCGGCAGGACGTTCACGGTCCTCAGGCTCAAAGACGCGTTGTAGACGATCTTCAAGCTGCCGTTCATCGTTATGTCCCCACCAGCGCCGATACAGAGCGTGATCGGGCCTCCGCCGGCCGAAGAGGTCGAATTGGTACTCGTTGCCGTCGGGGCGGACCACGGACCGGCACACCCCGAACCGCTCTGGTAGTTCCAACTGCTTGAAGTCGCGCCGGGGCTGAACATGACGGCGGGGGCACTCCCGCCTCCAGGAAGTGTCACGCCGCCTGGTGCGGTCGCGATCAGAAAGTTCTGGTTGTTCTGAGTCATCGCGACCGAGACTGGCTCTGTGTCACTCGAGTCCGGGGAGGGAGCTTGTCGGAGGCTCGCTGGAGCGTAGAAGTGGTCAACGATCCACTGGTAGGTCTGCGGGCCGGCCCCTGCGTCGGCGCCGATCGCGTAGCCGAACGCTCCCCACTGGCCCATCCCTACTCCGGGTCCCCAACCGTGCCCGACGAAGTTCACGTCGGGGTATGGATACGCTGTCCGAGCACGGCGAGGAGGTGGCAGTTTTATGGATCCGCTCGGACGGTGTTGGCTCGCGGTGTTCGTCGGGGGAGGTCCGATTGGCACGCCGGCGTTGGTGGGAGCCGCCGGAGAGGTCGCACCGGCGGGATCGACGGCGACGGTGGTGACGGTTACGACCGCGGCGAGGAGGATCGCGGCGGGAGGCGAGAGTCGCTTTATCACAGCGCAACTTTACCGGCTCGCCGATCGAATAGTGCGGATAGCATCTCGGCGCCGAAGCGATCGCACTACACTCTCGACGGTGCGCGTAGATCAAGTCATTCCGTCGCTCGCGAGCCGCGACGCGATAGGGGTTCATACCTTAGCGATTTCGGCGGCGTTTCGTGACGCGGGGATTGACTCTCAGATCTACTACGGGAACGCGACGCCGGACGTCGCGGAGCACGGGCGCTCTGTCACCGAACTAGGGAGGGCTACGAAGAACCGCTGGCTTCTATACCAGTCGTCGATTGGAAGTACGGTGTTTGATATCTTGTTCGCGCGCTCCGAACCGAAGCTCGTCAACTATCACAACATCACACCCGCGCGGTTCATCGAACCGTGGGAACCGAGCGTCGGCTACGAAGTGCGCCTCGGACGATCTCAGTTGGAGAGGCTCGCGGACGGTTGTCGCCTCGCGATAGCGGACTCGAAGTACAACGAAGGCGAGCTCCGCGAGGCCGGGTACCGGACGACGGCGGTGGTGCCGCTCTTGATAGAGATGACGGGACGCGGGGGCGGCGACGATCGGGTTGCCGAGGCGCTCGCGGTCGGCAAGGCGCGGGGCGGGGCTGATATGTTGTTCGTCGGGAAAGTGTCTCCGCACAAAGCGCCCCACGACCTCGTGAAGATGCTCTCGGTCTACCGCAGGCTCTACGATCCTCGTGCACGGCTTCACCTCGTCGGCTCGCCGCTCGGAGATCGCTACATCAAAGCGCTTGAACGTTACATATCAGAGCTCGGCCTCGACGGCGCGGTCTCGATCACGGGATCGCTTCCTCCGGCCGCGCTCGAGGCTTACTACGAAGCTGCGGACGTGTTCGTGTGTGCGTCGAACCACGAGGGGTTCTGTGTGCCGATAGTCGAGGCGATGGGACACGGTGTCCCCGTCGTCGCGTTCGCGACGGCCGCGGTCCCAGAGACGGTGGGAGACGCCGGCCTCGTGCTCCCCGACAAGAGCCCGCTCAGATTCGCGGCGGCGCTGAACAAGGTCCTCGCCGACCGAGATCTCTACGATCGCCTCTCGAAAGCGGCCCTCGCACGGGTTTCCGAGTTCTCCGTTGAACGCTCTACACATGACTTCGTCGAACTCGTCAAAGAGGCGATAGGCGCCTGATCTGACCGGTTGGAGACGGCGGCCCGGCTAGTGCCGCGCACGTTCGACCTGTGCGGTCTGGATCAAGAGGTCGACCAAACGAGCTCCGGCACTCTCCAGATCGAGGTCTGCGAGTCGCTTCTCTCCGGCGTCGACGTGGCGGCGCCAGAGCGCGTCGTCACGGAGAATGCGGGCAACCGCGTCTGCGATCACGACCGGGTCGTTGCCGTCGACGAGCGTCCCTGCGTCACCGAGGACCTCTGGAATCGCGGCATTTTTGCAACCGACGATCGGTAGGTCGTTGGCCATCGCCTCCACGAGGGGTAGGCAGAACCCTTCGTGTTCCGAGGTAGATACGAACACTTCGGAGAGGCGGTAGGCCTCGTCCAACTTCGAGGCACTGACGCTTCCTTCAAAGCTCACCGCGTCAGAGAGGCCGAGCGTCACCGAGTACTCCTTAAGCGCTCGAGTGTACGACGCGACGGCCGGCTTTCCAATGACGGTGAGTGTTGCGTCAGGATCGTGGCGTATCCTAAACGCTAAGAGCGCGGTCATCGTGTCCTCGATTGCCTTGTTCGGCGCGAGCCGACCGACGCTCAACCATCTCGTCGCTTTGAGGTCACCGCCTGGATATCTCCGTGTCAAGCGCGCGCTTTGATCCGCACTCGCCGATCGACCAACGGCGCTCGATGGCGGGATGACGACTGTTCTTTCGTAGCCGAGTTCTTCCAACTCGACCCGGTTGAACTCTGAGACCGCGACGGCGAGCGACGCACGCGAGGACAGTAAGCCACATTCGTGCCGGGCGATCACCTGGTGGAGTGCGAGCGCGTTGTCCCACGGTGCGAAGTACTCGGCGGGAGTCACGTTGTGATAGTTGACGACGAGGTTGTCGTCGCGCTCTTGTAGCAACGCCGATATCTTCGATCCCGTCGACATCTGGTAGACGACGAGGTCGATGTCTAAAGACTGCGGTAACAAGCTAAGCGGGAGAGTCTCCTTTGACGTCTCTGGATCGTCGATCTCCACGTATATCTCAGAGTTCACGCCGCGATCTCGTAAAAGCTCTCGAAGCTTGAGCGTATGTTCTCCGACCGCGTCGCGTCTGTGGAGGACGGGTACGAGCTGGTCTATCACGAGCTCGTTCAACGTTTAGTAACCCCAGCTACGCAGAACATGTCGGCGTCATGGTCACCTATCGAGTTGTCTCCGGCGAGTCGGGTGATACCGCTGAAGCCGGAGCGGTGGAGGATGAACTCAAACGTCTCTGGATGGAGCGCGCGTCCAGGCGCGAGGTCACTTGCGACCGCGTCCCATCCTCGCGTTAGCGAGTCTGGCATCCTGGCCAGAACGACGAGGGAGCCACCGGCGGTCAGACGATCGCTCAACAACTCTACGAGCGCGACGAGATCTCCGACCGGCCTGCTCGCCAGAGTCCCAGAGAGGATCACGGCGCCAACAGGTCCGTGGCGCTCGTCGCAGATCACCTCTTCAATGGTGCCGATGCGGACTCTGATGCCGGCCTCGGTGGCCTTCCACGCAAGATCCGCGCGTGACTCGATACCCTCGACGGCAAAGCCGATCCCCTGGATCTCACCCAAGAGCTCCCCGGTTCCACACCTTGCGTGGACGACTACCCCGTCGGGTCGACGATCCCGGAGCCAGTTACACACCGCCGAGGTCCATTCTTTAAGGTCGTAAGGTTCGTCGAACGCCTCCGAGATTGGAAACGGGTTTCGGATCCTTTCAACGTCGTGCTCCAAGGACTCGACTCTCGCAGCCAAGAACCTGAGCGCGTCGACGGCGGCACCAAGAGTTTCACCCACTGCCTCGTTGAGGGGATCCAAGGCCGAAGAGACCTCCTTAGAGGAGATCTCACCTGCTCGTTCATCCACCCATGGCCGGAGGCGATCCTGAACTCGAGCGACGACGCGACTTTGCAAGCCGCGAGCAGAGTCCTCCACTCTCACCTCCTCGGGCGAAGCGGCGTGCCCGCTCTCTTTGGGCCAACGCTTAAGAAACTCTCGATCCAGCCTCGTAAAGGCCTCCGAGAAGTTCCACGACGCACTCCCCTGGGGGCTGAGCCGCCTGAACGTCTCTCTCAACTCTTTCAAGAGGGCCTCGGAGGGATCGTCGTTGCGACGGTCGGCGCCGTCGGGCGTTGAGCGATTCTTTGACACTGCTAGGGATACTAGCTTCGAGGAACTGCGACCGTCCGGCCACAGTTATCAATTGTTAAACAAACTTGTTATCGTGGTTGGATGAGGGCGAGTGTGTGAAGGGGGATAACGGTGTCAACTCGGGAGATTCCAGCTCGGAGCAGGATTAGAAGGCTTAGAAGAGGTGTCCTAAGTTCGACCTGCGTACTGGCATTGGTGCTCGTCCCAAGCTTCTTCGTCCTGGCGAATACGACGTCGAGTTCTGCAGTGCTTGCAACAGATGGCTCTCGTCTCACCCAAGCCAAGCCTACGCGACAGCTCTCGATTGGCCGCAGTCTTTCGATCAGTCAGGTATGGACGCAGACACTAAACGACGCCGGGAGTCCGATTGCCCAGTCGTCACCGAACGTCGCGAACTTAAACGGTAGTCCGGCCGTCGTCGTCGGAGATCGAGCTGGATATGTCTACGCGTTCAACCTCGCTACTGGCATCGCTGTCCGGGGATGGCCGTACAATGCGGGAGCACCTGTGGACTCGACGCCTTCTGTTGCGCCGGTAAACGGCGGCGCACTTGACTCGGTATTCGTCGGTACCGGTAACGCTGCTAATCCCACCTCGGGTCGTTACCAGGCGATCAGCCCGGGCGGCGGCGACCAGTGGTTCGTCCAAGAGACGAACCCGACGACGAACCAGACTGCGCACAACGGGGTCCAAGCGTCGATGGCCGTCGGCAACCTCCAAGGCGGGACCGACGTCGTCGCCCCTTCGCTCGGTCAAGAGGAGTACGCGATGAACGCGTCGAGCGGATCGGTCTTGAACGGGTTTCCCTGGTACCAAGCCGACAGTGGCTTCACGACTCCCGCGCTCGCCGACCTGTACAACAACGGCCAGACCGAGATCGTAGAGGGAGGGGACTCGACGGCTGGAACGTCCTATGGCACGACTTACACCAACGGTGGGCACCTGCGGATACTCTCGTCGAATGGGAACGCGGGTCAACCAGAGCCAAACGGCGGGTTGATCTGAGATCG
>JAJYQJ010000001.1 GCA_021794655.1 Actinomycetes bacterium
GAGGCCCAACAGGTAGCGGTAGAGTTCGGTATCTTGCATGCAGCCATCTTCGCGATCTATCCCGCCTATCTTCCAGCGAACACCCGTTCGGCTATTTCACCCACGAAATTCCCAGATGCGCCGTAAATTGGATATGTTGCTGACGCTTCCAAAAAGCTTCAACGGTATCGCTGAACTCCGGCTGGATCACCCGACCGATCGCAATAATCGCAACGACCTCTGCACCTCCTAGCGCCAAAGATGACGCTGCACTCTGTGCGGTTGCTCCAGATGTATACGTGTCGTCTACGAGCAGCACTCGTTTTCCTTTGACATCCTGGGTGGTTGCAAATCCCTGATCGCTCGCCTTTAGATGGCCCACAGCCTCTGCCCCCAGGGTCAGCAGCTCTTGGTATTGGCTCCTCATTCTCTGGATCCGATTGATCGCTGTAACGAGGGGATGGTCATCCTCCCGTGGACGCGAGGAAGGCACCGATGTGATCACACCCCAAGACTTCCCAGCCGTCCTCTCGACACATGTCCGGTGATTAGAAAGAAAGCACGCGAGGAGAGATACGACGCGGGCCGAGAGCTCCGCTCGAAGGTGCGGGTAACTGTCGCTCTTATAATGACGGAGAAGATGATGGAGTTGCGAAGGTACTTGATACAGACTTATCGGAGCCACAAGTGGGCACGGTTGTGACAATTGGCCGGTTACGTTGTCGCAACTCCAGCAAGTGCTATAGCCGGGATTTGGACACCCATGACAGATGCTGCATACACCCTCACCGATGGGAGGGACAGTGGTGCAGATTCCCGTTTGCGAGACAGAGATCTCGTTGACCGTTGTCATTGCGGCAGTAGCTCAGAAGAGTTGCAATGCCGTTGGTACTGCGCTTTCAGCTTCAAGTACAGACGCAATGTCGTCAACTGATTCGACGACTGTTGCTCCTTTGCGAGTAGCGTAGCGTTTCGCCCACTCTTCATGCGTCACGAGATCATCCATGAGCAGAAGTCGTTTCCCATGTTCAAGTGCAAGACGTGCTTGCATCTTGGCTCCGCTAGTGGCGTTAGCTTCGATGACTACAGTCCCTACTGCAATGCCACTTGTGACAACATTTCGAAGTGGGAAATTTGACGAACGAGGTGGAGCACCAGGCCAGAACTGAGAAACCAATGCACCGTTTTCAACGATGCGCTCGGCGAGCTGCTTATTCTCTGCCGGATAGATCAGGTCGATTCCGGTCCCCATGACCGCAACCGTTCGTCCGCCACTGTCGAGTGCTCCTGTGTGTGCCGCAGTATCGATGCCCGTTGCCATTCCTGATACGACTGTCACTCCGCGCTCGGCAAGTGCCTGTGCCAACTCACGAGCACGCTTGCATCCATCTGGTGACGCCCGACGACTCCCGACAACTGCGATTGATCGCTCATCTTCTTTGAGCAATTGCCCACGCACAAAGAGAAATGGCGGCCTGTTGTAGATTCGTTCCAGATTACCTGGATACTCAGAGTTGAGAACTGTGATCAGCGATGTGCCTGGCAAGTTGCCAAGTGTCTTGTGGATTATGTTCATCCACCGATCAATCAATTCCGGTGTCGTAGCTCGAGAAAGCTCCCGCACGAACTCCTGTTCACTCTCTCCGTCCAAGACGGCGGAGCCTTCCATCACGGCAATGGCGCTTCCAGCATCTTCTACGAGCGTTGCGACTTCATACCACGGACGCCTGCTCGCCTCGGTTAGGGCTAGGAGGGTTGCCTGCTCTCGGATGTCGATCATCATGGAGAGTCCATGCTGGTGAACATACGTTCGATAGTATCACAGGGGCAGGCAAGGGCGGCGAATGAGCGGCGGAGCGTCACACCTTGGATAGCACCTATCGCCCTGTCTTTCCGGCAGACCACATCATCACTGCCGAGGCGTACCAGCTCACTCCTACCAACCGCATTCATAGGGTGGATGGGCTAGTGAGGGCACGGATCATCGTTGCATAAGGTCGTCTTCGGTCAGATGCTCACAGTGAAGCGCGATCACTACTGGTGACGTACCGGCAATCACCCGTAGCAGTAGCGGATTCATACCTCGCCTAAGCATCTCTGTTATCCATAAGTTTTGCAACATGTGTGGATGAACCGTCCTCCCTTCGCGGCTCGCCGTGCGGCGTCGGCGGCACACCTCCTTAGGCGAACATGGGATCTTCGTTCTTGGTCCGCCATCCCAGCCCGTTTGAACTCCTGGATCGCATTGAGTTCGGCTGACGCCAGGAGCCCACGGCGCTTGGCCGGCTCGATCGCCGGATCGATGAAGTTGTTCCCCACTCCGGCCTCGATACGATCGAAGCCCGGGGCGGACCGTCACGATCGGAATGCCCGCGTGCAGCGTGACATCCTCGGGTGCGGGTTCCGTACATGCGGCTCGTACATGGCAGGCACGTTCCGCCGGATGCGGTACCCGGGCGGAACCGTCAGGTGGATACGGGCCGGGTTCACACCGGAGAGGTCGCGGAGATCGAGAGCCGCCTCGTGGCCAAGGACGCCTCCATGTCACAGGTCGAGCGCGGTCAGCCACGACGATAAACCGGTACAGGCGAGCGCCGATCCGGTCCAGTAGACCCCGGTGGTGCATGATTACGATCTCGGTTGGGAGAACCTATGGCAGAGTTAGCACTTTTCCCCGTCGAGCAGACCGGACTCCTCCAGTGACACGACGGGCAACGTGGTGGGCTTTGGTTCGACGCTGATGCCGAATGCTCCCAACGCCTGGTAGAGATCGGAGTTGTCCGTCAGATCGACTACCTCGTAGTCCCATGGCCCTCCCACTGAACGGGGTATGTGTTCGTCATGGGCATCGAACAGCGCTACTGACCTAGATTCGAGCGTGTTGTCGTGGCTGGCCGCGTAGTGGACGGCTCTCCACCCTGCGTCAAAGAGCGCCTCACCCCAGGCTTGTGTTTCAGCCCGCCGACCGCCCGCAGAGAAAGTCGCCGTCACGCCAACCCCGCGCGCACGAGGAGCGATGAGATCTGCTGCCGCGGGGCCGTTGGAAGGCCACACCACCCTGACGGCCTTGCGCGCTGTGATGTCATCGGTCACTATCGTCTTGTTCTCCAGGTTCGTGAAGACTTCTAGTACCGACCCGATGAGAGTCCGTCCGAAGTAACAGGTTCCATGGGGATAAGTGAGATCAAAGCGCCCATAGGCCTCGCGCTCATCGTCGGAAGTACCGTGCGGAACGGACGCGAACCACCAGAGGGAGCGCTCGTGTTCCTGGTTGACGTCGTCAGGAGCAAAAGGGCGGAAGATACGATAAACCTCGTCGCCAGCCAGGGTGATCCCGGGTAGTCCCCCGAGTTCGTCCGCCGCCGGCGGCGGCGAGAGCGGCACTATCAACGCGCTGCGTAGATAGCCCGTTGGGCAAGCATCGTGACGGCGGAGGACTTGCCCTTCTCCAGTGCCTCCATCGGTGTCATCCCGTCCAAGTCGTCCTTGGGTGATCTGAGCCAGCCTGCGACCGTGAGCGGCTCGTATTCCTTGGAGAGTATCTTCACTACGTCTTGCACCCCGGAGCGCTGGTTACGCCCTTCGAATTGGAAGATCGGATAGACCGGGCGACCGTCTCTCGCACGTACGCGTAGCAGTCCCGCCTTGCCCATGACGGTGGTGTCGGTCACTTGCAGGAGTCTGGCCGCGTCCATCTGGCTCAGGCACGGTCCAGTTACCTCCGACCAGAACCGGGTGGCGTTGGCGGATCGGAGTACCGATGTCACGTAGTCGATCGTGTCGGGTTCGGCATCTACCAGAAGGCTGACCACTCCTTCGATCTCGGCAGTCCGATTCTCCTGCTGGTAATTCATACCGTCAGAATACACTCCGGAGTCAGGTGCGTCAACCCCTGACTCCATGACGTCCCGAACTTCGATCGATCTCGAAGCCAGCCCTCCTCATCCAATACTTTAGGAATCCCTCTATTCTGAGGATACGCCGAGCGGCCACAGTGACGATCGGATCGGACCAGAGGCTAGGCGGGGGTCAGCGAGGAACACGTAGTTCAGAAACTCCAGTCCGGGTTGCGCTGGACTAGATCGCGGACCAGTACTCCCGACGTTTTTCCGCGAACGGTGAAGTGTCGCGAAAATAGACTTGCTGGCCAAAGAATATATTGGTGAACGGTGTTGAGCATTGAAACCCCCGAATGACACTGTTTATCCGGCGTCCACGTGCCCCCGAATGATCGAACGGGCTTTGTCGAAAGTTTCAGCCTGCACTTGGATCGAGCTTCCTCGGTGTCCAAGAGCCGTGAGCTGTGACCGTGGGTGGAGTTGTCGTGGGTGGAGTTGTCGTGGGTGGAGTTGTCGTGGGTGGAGTTGTCGTGGGTGGAACGGGCGGTGAGGGTGAGTGTCCGGGTCTATCCGGGATCGAAGACTCCACGGGTCGCGGGGCGCTACGGAGACGACGAGCCACCAGTTCTAATTGTGAGGGTGAAGGAGCGTGCCGAGGGGGGCAAAGCGAACAGCGCGGTTGTAAGTGCCGTCGCGGCCGCGTTCGGCGTCCCGGCAGCGGCAGTCTCGATCGTCTCGGGGGGATCGGGTCGCAACAAGGTCGTCGAGGTCGACCGCTGCGACCCCGGGGTGCTCAAGACGCTGCTCGATCGGCGATGACGCGCTCGGAGTCGTTCCTGAGTAACCATCGAATTGTCTCCGGAATGGCGCAGGACCCCTCTCATCGTGAACAATGCAGGCCATGAACGTCGTTGTTTGCGTAAAACAGATCCCAGACCCGGCCGCTCCGGCATCGCTCGATGAGTCGACCCACACTCTGGATAGGACCGGCAAGTTGATACTTGACGACTCCGACTCCTACGGGGTCGAGATGGCGCTCCAGCTCGCCGATACGGAGGCTGGAGACGAGGTCGTGTTGGTGTCGATGGCGCCCAACGGAGAGGTCTCGGGGCTTAGGACCGCGTTGGCGATGGGCGCGGCCAAGGCGCTACTGGTCAGCGATCCGGTCCTCGCGGGAACGGACGCTCTTGGAACGGCGAAGGTTCTCGCCGCAGCGATTAGACGGGTTGAGCCGGATCTAGTGATCGCGGCGACCGAGTCGACCGACGGCTACACGGGAACGTTGCCCGTCCAAGTGGCCGAGATCCTCGGACTACCGTCGGTAACGTTTGCGAAGAGCATCTCGATCGACGGCTCGAACGTGAAAGTCGAGCGTCAGACCGAGGCCGGATACGACGAGGTGGAGAGCCCGATGCCGGTCGTCGTCACCGTTACCGCTGGAGTCGTCGAGCCGAGATACCCCTCGTTCAAAGGGATCATGGCTGCGAAGTCAAAGCCGGTCGAAACCCTCACGGTCGCGGACTTAGGCCTTGACGCTTCAGAGGTCGGGGTGAGCGGCTCGCGCCAGGAGATCGTCGACGTGTCCGAGGCAGAGTCACGTTCCGGTGGAGAGATAGTGGTGGACGAAGGTGACGGCGCAGATCGCATCGTTGCCTTCCTCGAGCAGATCAAGGTGATTTGAGATGGCAATGGAGAAGGTTTGGGTACTCGCAGAGCCGGGCGACTCGGGTCCGGTACCAGTAGCGTTGGAGCTCCTCACGCAAGCACGGTCGCTCGCGTCGAGCGTCGAGGCGATAACTTGGGGAACCGACGCGGCGTCGGTCGCGGGCGTCGCAGGGGAGTACGGTGCGAGCAGGGTCTATGACGTCGGGGACTTAGGAGGCGAGCTCCCGGGAGCGCCCGTCGCGGGAGCGATCGCATCGCTCGTCACGGCCAACGGCGCACCGGACGCGTTGTTGATACCAGCGACCTACGACGGTCGAGACGTCGCGGGCCGGCTCTCGGCGAAGTTGGACCGCCCCGTCTTGACCAACGTGACCGGACTCGTCGCCGACGGCGACTTGAAGACCCAACATCTCGTCTTCGGCGGATCCCACGTCTTGACGGCGCGCTTTACCGGCGAAGGTCCGGGGATCTTCGTCGTCCGAGCCAAGTCGTTCGCCGCGGAGCCCTCTGGAGGCGGCCCGGCAGAGGTCGTCGCCGCACCTCCGCCAGATGCTGGGTCCGCGAACGCGGCCCGGATCCTCGCTCGTCACGTCGAGGAGCGTTCGGGTCCAAAGCTCGACGAAGCGTCCGTCGTCGTCTCGGGTGGGCGAGGACTTACCGCCGCGGAGAACTACGCGCTCATCGAGGAGCTCGCAAACCTGCTCCACGGGGCGCCTGGGGCGAGCCGCGCGATCGTCGACGCCGGATGGGTTCCCTACTCCTACCAGGTGGGACAGACCGGAAAGACGGTCAAGCCGACGGTATATGTAGCCTGTGGGATATCTGGAGCAACCCAGCACTTGGTCGGCATGAAGGGATCGAAGAACATCGTCGCAATCAACAAGGACCAAGACGCACCCATTTTTTCAGTAGCGGACCTCGGTATCGTAGGAGACGTCCACAAGGTCCTCCCGGCCCTTATAGACGCGTTGAAAGCTCGAGGCTGATCGACGAGAGAGCGGCTGTTTCACCAAGTGTCTATGTAAGTCGATGTAAGACAGTCTTTCGACAGAGTTAGAGCGCGATCGCGAGCTTTATCTCGTGTGCAAGAATAGCTCGGTCATGCCCTCGCTCGACGACGAACTCCCGAGGTTGCCCGTATCAGTGATCGCCCGTCGGGCGACGTCTCTTGTTACGCGATAGCTTGTCGGCGTCAACGTCGATCGCCGCTCGTTGGGTGACCAACTGCACGCTCCAGGTGGTCGAGACTCCGCGGATCGAAGTGGGTAGGGACGATGCCTAAACCGGTCGAAGGGACGAGCCCCTATCTTCGCGGGCTCGACGGGTTGCGCGCGATCGCCGTGCTCGCAGTAATCGCGTATCACCTCAACTTCCCATGGGCCAAGGGTGGTCTACTCGGCGTCGGCGTGTTCTTCGTTCTCTCGGGCTATTTGATCACCGACCTCCTCGTCGCCGAGTACCGCAGGGACAGTGGGATAAAGCTGAGGCAGTTCTGGATACGAAGAGCCAGGCGTTTGCTGCCCGCGCTGTTCGTTATGTTGTTCGTCGTACTCGGGTGGGTGACGCTGTTCGACCGGGGAGAGTTGACCTCGATGCGATCCGACCTCCTCCCGGCGATCTTCTACGTGAGCAACTGGTGGTTCATCTTTCACCACGTCTCTTACTTCGCGAAGTTCGGTCCTCCGTCTCCGCTGGGTCACCTCTGGTCGCTCGCCATCGAGGAGCAGTTCTACTTGATATGGCCGTTCTTCGTGCTGGCTGGGATGAAGTGGATAAAGAAGCGCTGGCCGATCGCACTCGTCACCCTCTCTCTCGCAGCCGCGTCCGCGATCGAGATGGCGCTCCTCTACTCGCCTTACGCGGACCCGACGCGAATATATGACGGCACCGACACCCGGGCGTTCGCGTTGTTGATCGGCGCATCGTTAGCGTTCTTGTTCCCACGGAACCGGAAGTTCGCTGCCGTCACCCCCGGTGCTCGTCGTGTGATCGATGCGGTAGGCGCAACGGCGCTCGCCGGAATCTTCGTGATGTTCTGGGCGACGAACGAGTACGAGCCGTTCCTCTACAGGGGGGGCATGGTGCTGCTCTCGGTCTTGACGGCGCTCGCGATCGCGGTGGTTGTCCATCCAGGAGCGCGCCTCGGGCGCGTGCTCGGAGTCGAGCCCTTGAGATGGATAGGAGAACGCTCCTACGGCATCTATCTCTGGCACTACCCGGTGATCGTCTTGACGACACCGCTCAACGCGGCGCCGAACCTCGTTCGAGCGGTCCTTCAAGTAGCAGCGAGCATCGTGCTTGCCGCGCTCTCCTGGAAGTTCGTCGAGCAGCCCGTTCGCCACGGGGCGCTCAGGCGTACGTGGAAGAGAGTTCGCGAGAACGGATGGTCCTGGCCACAGTGGCGACCGCTCGGTTGGGCCGTAGGGATCGCAGTGGTGTTGAACGCGCTCATATGCACCGTCGGAATCCTCGGACTGCTTCCTGTGCCGGCCGCCGACGCAACCCCTCACTTCAAGAGCATCATGCCCCCTACGCATCGAAGCCACCCCGCGACGACGCCTCGCACCAACTCGGGTACAACGACTTCGACGACGACGCAGCCCGCCGGAGAGGGTGTGACCGCGATCGGCGACTCAGTCATGGTTGACGCGGCCCCTTATCTCCAGCAGATGCTCCCTGGAATCGTTATCGACGCCCAGGTCGGCCAGCAGCTCTACCAGGTCCAAAACGACGTCGCACAGTTGAAGGCAGATGGAAATATCGGAGACAAGCTCATTGTCGAGCTGGGGACGAACGGGCCGTACTCGCCCGAACAGCTAGTTACGCTCCTGCGGTCGTTAGGACCTATGAAGCGAATCGTCCTCGTCAACACGCGCGAGCCTCGTCCGTGGGAGGCGCAGGTGAACGCAACGATCGCCCAAGTCGCCGCGTCCTACCCGAACACCACTTTGGTGAACTGGTACGCCGAAAGCGCGACACACCTCCAAGACTTCTACCCAGACGGGGTCCACCTGAACCCAGCTGGAGCTCAGTACTACGCCTCCCTCATCGTCAACGCACTTGAGGCGCCGACCCCGCGGCCACACAGACGCTGGTGGATCCCTTAGACGAGTGGCCACGGATAAGGTGGCCACTCTCTATCTTCGGGGATCACGGGGAATATAGGGTTCTTGACCAATCGAGAAGCCCGTTCAACTAGCGCTTCGATCTCGGAGTCTTCCAACAGGTTCGCCAGTTCAGAGATAGCGCCTTCGTCCAGGAACGCCCGGACGTCGTCTAGGAGGTGGTTTGGGAGCGCAAGGCCTTCAAAGTCCCAGATGACCGTCCTCAGCTTTTCCGGGTCGGTGTGGAAGCAGAGCCCGTTGTCTATCGCCCAAACTCTTCCCTCCGCCAAGAGGACGTGGCCGCTCTTTCGATCGGCGTTGTTCGCGATCACGTCGAACGCGGCAATCGATTGGAGAGTTGGGTACCACGCAGGGTCGTCACGGAGCGTGAAGTAGTGGGAGGCAGCGTCTTTTGGCACCCAGCGTTGGATAGATCCGGGGCCAAACGGTCCGTCGATCCGCTCTACGGTCTCGGGAACGATCGCCCAGCCAAGCTGCCGTGACAGCTCGAACGCCGCGATCTCGTGCCGGTAGAGGCCCGCAGGAAAGTCCCAGAGCCGTCTCTCACCCTTCGCCGGCTTGTACACACCGAGGAGCTCGTCTGCACCGAGTTCGCAGCTCACCAAGAGGGTGACGTTCGAGCTCCCCGGGATCCGCCCGTGGACGCTAACCGTGCCGTGAGTCAGAATCTCTAGTGACGGCCGGGCGGAGCCACTCTGGAGTCGATGAATAGTTGTCAAGTCACCGGCGGTCGATGGCCGTTCGTACGCGGGCAGTCGTGGCCCGAAGGGTCGAGTGGGTAGCCACATAATGGACACGGCGGCCGGCCGGCCTCGACGAGCTGGGTCGCCCTGATCGCGAACGCTGCGGCCTGCTCTACGGTCAGCGCGAATCGAGCGACCCTTCCTTCGCCGTCGTCGACCGTGCGCTCCTCGGCCAACACCACGAGTCGATCTTCGTCTTCGTCGTAGGAGACTCCGAGGGTTCCGACTACCCAGTCGGGATCGGACGCCGTGTCGAGCGTGACGTTCTCCGGGAGGCGCCCCGGACGCCCCCGTTCGTGTACGATCCTCGCCACGTAACCGGCGAAGATTGCGATCTGGCTCTTCTCCAACTTCAACGTGATAGTCCTGGACTCCTGGACGCACTGGACAACAAAGAGCCTGTTCCCGACCGGGCCGATCGCGTCGACGACGAACTTATCCGGTCTGTCGAAGTCGTAGTTCGTAGTCATGAAAGTCTGAGGTCCGCCAACGAACCGGTGCTGTTCACGCACAGCACCGACGGGACGCACTTTACAAACGCGAGAGCGGAAACAGAACACGGCGCGATCATGAAACGTTGGAATAGATCGAGCGGTGCTCCCGCCGCGTTCGCGACGGCGACTTTGATCGTATCGGCATGGGAGACCACTACTATCGTCTCTCCCGCGTGCCTACTCACGAGGGAGGAGACGGCATCGTTCATGCGAGCCGACAACTCCGCGATCGACTCACCCTCGGGGAATCTGAATCGAGCTGGATTCCGCTGGAGCATCTCCCATCTCGGATCTTTCGCGACGGACTTGATCTCTTGGCCGGCCCAGGATCCAACGTCCGGTTCTAACAGAGCGCGGTCTACTCGAGTTCTGACACCGAGCGCTCTCGAGATCGAATTAGCGGTCTCTTTGGTGCGCTCCAACGGTGACGCGTAGACGGCACACGGTTTTCGATCGAGCTCGCATATGCGTTCTGCGACGGTCTGTGCTTCGCCCTTTCCTTTCTCTGATAGGTGAAGGCCGCCTAACCTGCCGGGCAGCACCTTTCCGGTCGTCGCCGTCGTTCCATGACGGACCAACAACACGATCGTCATCGGGTGAGATCTTTTCGAACTGGTCACCCAAAGGATCGTAGGCTGTAGAAGTGTCCGACTCCAGCCACACCGTCGACTCGTTCCGGCGGCTCGAAAGAGAGATCGTCGAGTGTAAGAGGTGTCCCCGCCTCGTCGACTGGCGCGAGAGCTTCGCGGCGAACCCAAGACGCTCGTTTCAAGGTGAGGCTTACTGGGCTCGCCCGGTGCCTGGATTCGGCGATCCAAGCGCCCGGCTCGACGTCGTCGGACTCGCTCCCGCCGCCCACGGCGCGAACCGGACGGGCCGGATGTTCACCGGGGACAGATCCGGTGACTGGCTCTTCGACGCCCTCTTTCGAGCCGGGTACGCGAACCAACCCAGCAGTACGTCGGCCGACGACGGTCTCGTGCTGAGCGGAGTTTGGGTCTCCGCCACCGTGCACTGCGCGCCTCCTTCGAACAAGCCAAGCCCCGCGGAACGAGACGCCTGTATGGAGTTCTTCTCCCGTGAGATCGACCTCTTGACCGAGCTGCGCGTGATCGTCGTCTTGGGCCAGTTTGCGCACCAAGCGCTATCCGCGTTCTACGACATCCGCCCCCGACCCCGCTTCTCCCATCTCGCCGAGTTCCCACTTCCCGACGAAAAGACGATGCTCTGTTCGTACCACCCCAGCCAGCAGAACACCTTCACCAAGACGTTAACCAAAGAGATGTTCGACGCCGTCTTCGAGCGCGCACGGGAGTTGGGTGCGTGAACCGTAGAGTTAGTTAACCGGTGGGCGACGGTTCGAAGCTGGCCGAGTCTGCGATCTCGGCGGTCAGTCTCCAAGTCTCCGCCACCGTCTCTGAGCCGTCGATCAACGACTCGCGCTCGGAGATGCGACCGGCATCGTTCCCGGGGAAGCGAACTCCGTCGACGGCCAGCGTTTCCTGCTCACCCGGCTCAACTTGTTCAACAAAGGGATCACACCTGGGTCGTCCTCTATCGGGCGGGTCTCGATCGCGCCCGCTGTGACCATCGAATCAAAGACGTCGCGACCGCGCTGGGTCCTCACTATCGTGACCGTCCAATCGTTGAGCGCGCCGATCCCCCCCGCCGATATGTCGGCGTGCTCCGCGGCGAAGTCGGGGCACGCGTTACAACCTGACCTCGTGTACTCACGGGCTTCTTTGAGGGGAATCTCGTGGTACTCTCCATCGTTCGTCCACACCTGGAATACCCCCTTGATGTTCATCTTGGAGATCTCCTCGCGTCTCAACGAGTACTTATCGTCGAAGAGACGATCGAAGATCGCATCGTCGAACGTCTTCGAACAAAGGAGTCCGACCGAGAGCGAGATGCGTCGAGCGATCTTACCGGCTTTCCGAGCCGACATAATCGCCGGCGCCGACGCCTGGCACCCCATCCCGACGAGTGCGATACGCTCAGCCCCGCCGTCGATCGCGTCCTTGTACGCCATCGGATTTGCACAGTACGTGTAACGAGACCCCGCAGACGAGAGCACGTCCTCTCGGTTGCGCGCAACCATCGGGACCGCCTTCCAGCTCGACCCGTCCCCCTCCAACGTCGAGACGAGCGCCGCGTCGATCACGTCGTGTTCCAACGCCCACACGAGCAGCGCGGATACGAACCCCCCGTCCTGTCCGGCGGTCGCGAGTTCTCGATCGGTCGAACGTGTGAGCACGATCTCCTCGGAGATCCCGGCCACCTCTTCTGGAGCACGTTCCCGCCTGAACAGGTAGTTGTCGATCTCGGTTTCCCAGCTCCTGAACCTCGGGCACGCTCTCGTGCAGAGTGTGCAGCCCTTCTCGCCGTGGGTGCAGTCGTCGACGCCTCCGTTCTCTTCTACGTGGAACGGCTTGTACCTACCGTCGCCGTCGTCGTAGCCGAGAACGTCGTAGGGGCACGCGACGACGCACGCCGAGCATCCCGTGCAGAGCCCACTCGTCACGACCTCTCTATAAAGATCTGCCCAATGCGGCTTCTCCGGCGGCACTCAAATACCTTAGCCATAAGCGGGGCGCTATGTGGAGCTATCCGTCTCCGGCGCCGCCGCTCGAACTCAGGTCAGGCTTTTTAGCTCATCTAGGACCTTTGCAGCGTGGCCGTCCGCTCGGACGTTGTACCAGGCGGCGGCGACGGCGCCGTCGGCGTCTATCAAGAACGTCGACCGGATCGTCCCGACGGTCTTCTTGCCGTACATCGTCTTCTCCCCCCACGCTCCGTACTCCGCCATCGTCGTGTGGTCTGGATCAGACAAGAGTGGGAATTTGAGTCCGTACTTCGCACGGAACTTGACGTGCTTCTCGGCTCCGTCGGGCGAGATCCCGACTACCTTCGATCCCGCTCTCGTGAACGCTCGGAGGTTCTCGTTGAACTGGCAAGCTTCCTTCGTACAACCCGGGGTATCGTCGGCTGGATAGAAGTAGACGACGACCGGTGATCCAGCGAAGTCCTTCAGCGAAACCGGTTTGCCGTCGTGGTCCAAGAGCTTGAACTTAGGCGCCTCGTCTCCCGCGGTCAGCCGTCGTGCGTTCGGTGTCTTTCCCATCTCGTCGCTCCTCGCAATCTCGTCGGGTCTCGTAGACAAACTGAGAACTCCGCGCGTCTTTTCTAGTGTGAGTCTCGCTCGCGTGAAGTAGATACGATACCAGCGAGCGCTCTCCCACGCCCGCTCAGACTCGAACCCTCAGACTCGAACCCTCAGACTCGAACCCTCAGATTCGAACCCTCAGATTCGCCCGCTCAGATTCGAACGGTCGGCGTCTCGACTCCGACACGAAGATCCGCTGTCGCGTGCGATATCGGCGCCTCGGGGAACGAACCGGCCGCGAACCGGCCCATGAACGAGCGAACCGGCCCATGAACGAGCGAACCAGCCCATGAACGAGCGGAGCGGCGCTCCGAGAAGACGACACGGTGGGTCCGTTCCAGCCCTCTCTAGCTGCGCTCTAGGTCGTGTCGGGCCCGAATTGGCACTGTTTTTGAACGAGTTCCTTCATCTCGGGTCAGTATGCTGGTAGTATGCAATAGAGTGCCGGGCGAGACCTTGGCACTCGGGCCCGTTCTTACTTCGAGACTTTGGCGTTGGGTCCCGCCTATCACGAGAGAGCAGGATATGACCGTCGAGACCTGGCCTGGCGTAAGCCGAGGCTCAGTCGGCGAGGAGCCGGACCCGATCGAGGGGACGGACTCCGAGAGAGCCGACACTTTTCAGACCGCGCAGAGCTTTGAGTCGATCGGGGTCTGTGAGAGTTTAACGAAAGCACTTCTAGATCAAGGGATCGCCGCAGCGTTCCCGATTCAGGCGCTAACGATCGGCGACGCTCTCGCGGGGCGAGATGTCTGCGGTAAAGCGAAGACGGGATCCGGCAAGACGCTGGCGTTCGGGTTGCCCCTTCTCCAGCGTATCGCGGGAGACGCCGAGAGCGCGGAGACGGCCGGAGGCGGTCGTGGTCGCGGTTCTCGAAGACAACCTCGTGAGCGGCGGAGTCGCCCCGCAAGGCCGAAGGCCCTCGTGCTTCTTCCGACGAGAGAGTTGGCGATCCAAGTCAACGAGGTGATATCGAATCTCTCCAAGGCGCTCGGTCTTCGCACCGTTGCGATCTACGGCGGTGCGGAAATAGAAAAGCAGATCGAACATCTGAGAAAGGGCGCCGATGTCGTGATCGCGACGCCGGGCCGGCTGATAGATCTCGGAGACAGGGGTGAGTTGTCGGTCGCCGGGGTCGAGATCCTCGTCTTGGACGAAGCTGACCGGATGGCGGACATGGGCTTTATGCCACAGGTCGAATGGGTGCTGAGGCGACTCGAGCTCGATCATCAGACGCTGTTGTTTTCGGCGACGCTCGACGGGGCGGTCGACAGGCTCGTTCATAGGTATATGAACGACCCCGTCTACCACGAGGTTACTTCGTCGGGTGAGACGGTCACGTCGATGGTCCACCGGTTCTTGCAGGTTCACCAGATGGACAAGGTAAAGGTCGTCGCCGCGATATGCCGTGCTCAGGGTAAGTCTCTTTGCTTCGTACGGACGAAGCGCGGAGCGGATCGATTGGTCGAAGATCTTCAGCGAGAGCGTATCCGTGCGGCGGCCATCCACGGTGACCTACGTCAGTCGAACCGTGAACGAGCGCTCGCCGGTTTTTCCTCGGGCAAGATACCCGTTCTCGTCGCGACCGACGTCGCGGCGAGAGGTCTCCACATCGAAGGCGTCGACGTCGTCATCCACTACGACCCCCCTGAAGACCATAAGGCCTACCTACACCGCTCCGGTCGTACCGCGCGGGCGGGAAAAGATGGGATCGTCGTGTCGCTCGCACTCTGGAACCAGGTCGTCGAGACCGAGGTTATCCAGCGCCGCCTCGGACTGAGAGTCCCGATCGTCGAGATGTTCTCTAACGACCCCCGTCTGTCGGACTTGGCGGGTTGGCAGCCGCTTGACGGAGACGGCGTTATTTGAGCGAGTTGCCCGATCTGTCCGTTTGGAAACCTCGCGACGGCGTGCGCCGGGTGATGGTGATAGCCGCACACCCAGACGATATCGACTTCGGCGCCGCTGGATCGGTGGCGGTCTTGACCGAAAACGACGTTGAGGTCTCTTACTGCGTCGTCACGAACGGTGACGCAGGTGGATTTGACGATCGGATCTCGCGTGAAGAGATGGCTCGGATTCGCCAAGAGGAGCAGAGGGCGGCGGCCGGATGCGTCGGCGTTAACGACGTCGTGTTCTTGGGCTATCCAGACGGACGGGTCGAGTCGACGATCGAGCTGAGGCGGGACCTGTCACGTCAGATCCGCGTCGCTCGCCCGGACCGGGTGATCGCACCTTCGCCCGAGCGGATGTGGAACCGGATATTTGCGAGCCACCCCGACCATCTGGCGACCGGTGAGGCCGCCGTGTGTGCCGTATATCCCGACTCGCGCAACCCGTTCGCGCACCCCGAGCTACTGGAGAGCGAACGACTCGAGCCTCACACCGTTGCTGAGATGTGGCTCATGGCGGATCCGAATCCGAACGTCGCCGTCGACGTCACGAACTCGTTCGAGCGTAAGCTCGCCGCTCTGCGATGTCACTCCAGCCAAGTCGGAGACGGGGATGACCTACGTCGCCACCTCGGCGAGATCGGATCGACTCTAGCGACGAGCGCTGGGCTCCCAGCGGGATCACTCGCGGAGGCGTTTCGAGTCGTAAAGACGGCGTAGTTCCCGGTCCAGACTCCTGGCGTCCCCCCAACTCGCGAGTCGCTAGTTCGACGCTAACCGGCGCAGGACGTAGTTGAGAACGCCGCCGTTGCGGAAGTACTCGGCCTCCATCGGGGTGTCGATGCGGACGACCGCTTCGAAGGAGATCTCGGAACCGTCGTTACGCGTTGCGCTAACGACGACGCTCTTCGGTGGGTCGCCGCCTTCGCCTTCGCCACCGCCGAGGCGGGCGATCCCGGTTATCGAGTAGATCTCGTGGCCGTCCAAGCCGAGTGAGTCGGCGGACTTACCTGCTGGAAACTGAAGTGGGAGCACTCCCATGCCGACCAAGTTGGACCGGTGGATGCGCTCGTAGCTTTCGGCGATGACCGCT
>JAJYQJ010000076.1 GCA_021794655.1 Actinomycetes bacterium
TTGAACGAGTCCAACTCATCTAAGACCTGTCCAGCGTGTGGAGCACGCAACCGGCCAACGGGTCGGAAGTACCGGTGCAAGGCGTGTGGTTTTCTCTGTCACCGAGACGCTGTAGGAGCGATCAACGTCTTCCAAAAAGCGATACATGGGGACTACGTCCCAATAGGACCAGATGTTGTCATCTGTGTCACGAATCTCGAGGCTGTCAAGCGCTGGTCACCTGACCAGAGCAAGGCACACCATATGGTGCAGTGCCGCCGAGCTAATCACTTGGCGGCCAGAGCCCTGAGTAGCGCCCAGAACCGGGCCTTGGCGGGGTCTTCCCTGCCTAGCAAACCGAAGCAAACAAACTCATCCACCAGCTTTTCTAAGCCAGACCCGTTGGTCGCGGTGACGTGAGGGATGTGATGCCAGGTAACCCCAACCGAGCGGCGGAGCCAGAAGCCCCGTCCGCAAGGGCGGGGAGGTTCACCAGTTGCCATAAACTACCTGGTTGGAGGGGTTTAGGGATATCACCACAGCGTAACTACGTCGATGTCGTGTGACCTAGTAAGATGACCTCGTCGGAGAAGGCCTGGATTGTGTCAGGCTGAGCTGGAGGGACTGGTAACTACTGTGAACAATAAGATCGATGTGGATGGGCTGAGCGGTTCTCGGGTATGTGCGTTGACTGGGATCACCTACCGCCAGCTGGACTACTGGGCCCGCACAGGTCTGCTCAGCCCCTCGCTCGCACAAGCACACGGAAGTGGGTCAAAGAGACGATACTCATACAGAGATGTTCTGGAGATAAAGGTGATCAAGAAGTTGCTCGACTCAGGGGTCTCGTTGCGTTCAGCCCGCCGAGCGGTCGAGTGCCTGCGAGAGGATCTCGGAGTTGAGCTTGCCTCTACTAACCTAGTGCTCAATGAGTCGCGGTCTGTTCTGGTCCACTCCGGAGGAGAGGTTGTTGATCTCCTGGCTCACGGTCAAGGAGTTTTCAACATTGTTCCGTTGGCAGGAGTCGTGAGTGAGCTCGACGCAGACATCGTGAGGTTCGAGTCCGAGTCAGAGACGACCGGCAGCGGTAGTTCTCAAGAGAATCACGAAGTGGCGAATTCTGGTGGGGGAACTCGCTCGGCCGTGGGTGCGTGACTCACAAAGTCAGGCATGTGGCGACGAACGTGCATCCGTCCTTAACGCCGGCCGCGCGAGTTCGATTTGCCCATCCCTCCGAGCGCATCTTTGCGTCTCTTATGGACTTCTACGAGATCACATGGGAGTACGAGCCAGTAGAGTTTGCAATCGATTGGGATGAGTCAGGATTCGCCGTTTCAGCGTTCAGGCCGGACTTTTGGCTGCCTGAACATCGGTGTTTTGTCGAGCTGACTACTGCAGAACAACGGCTTGTGACGAGAAAGAATGCTAAGGTTAGGCGCTTTCGTGAGTTGTTTCCCGAACTCGAAATTGTGGTCGTATATCAGAAGGAGTTCTTCTCGTTGATGCAGAGTCATGGACTCAATGCTGCGGTCTTGAACGCGGCTTGAGCAGGTGGGTGCACCCGACGCAACTCGCAACACCATTTCGGTCGCTACGAGCAATGGAGGCGATGATCGGTTGAAGCGTTCACCTCTATACGAATCCCACCTCCGACTCGGGGCCAAGGTCGTTCCCTTTGGTGGGTGGCAAATGCCTCTTTTCTATCGTTTGGGCACCGTTGGAGAACACCTTGCATGTCGAAGTGCAGCCGTTGCCTTTGACGTAAGCCACCTTGGGACTGTGCACATCGAGGGCCCAGGCTCCTACGACGTGCTCCAGCGCAGCCTCACGAACGATCTGTCGCGAATCAACCCAGGGCGCGCGCAGTATACGCATCTGTTAAGCGATGAGGGTTGGGTTGTTGACGACCTCATCGTCTGGTGGATCTCCAAGGACTCCTTCGACGTTATGCCAAATGCGTCAAACACCAGCCGAGTAATCCAGGCACTGGGAGGACAAGAGCGAACCCAAGAGCGCGCGTTGATTGCAATACAAGGACCAAAGGCGCGTGCACTTCTTGGCTCGATCTCTAAAGTGGCTGCTGGCGTTGGACGTTTTGCGGTGGGCGAGTTTGAATGGGAGGGGTATCACTGTAGGGTAGCTGGCACTGGATATACGGGCGAAGACGGGGTCGAGTGTTCGGTTCCAACTGGTTGCGCGCTTGACTTCTGGGATGCCCTGAGGGATGCAGGGATTGAACCTGCCGGACTTGGTGCGCGCGACACGTTGCGACTCGAAGCGGGACTCCCACTTCACGGACATGAACTGGGGGAGGGGATCACGCCACTTCAAGTTGGACTCGAATGGGTTGTTGCCTTTGAAAAAGGTGAGTTCATAGGGCGAACGTCGCTCGAGCGTGAAGCCAAGCAGGGAGTGGACCGTAAGCTCTATGGACTCGTTTCTGCGACCCGTCAACCGTTGCGCGAGAAGGCGAAAGTTCTGGCCGTTCGTGAAGGTAAGGGCGCTCGCGACCCAGGCGACCTGATCGGAGTCGTCACGAGTGGAAACTACTCGCCGATGCTGGAGCGCGGGATTGCGCTAGCTTTTCTAGACGCGAGCGCACACGTTGAGATCGGCGATCGCGTCATGGTAGAAGTACGTGGTCGAGGGGTTCCAGCGACGATCGTAGATACACCGTTTTGGTCACATGAAGGTGCTCGTCGTTGAGACGCATTCCAGGTTTGGAGGTCGACAACAACTCGGATTTCGACGACGTGAGAGTTCCAACGCGATCAAGAGATTTGTGCAAGAGTGAACGTTGGAGCAACCGTGCCTGACTACACCCCTCACACGGATGAAGAGATCGCGTCAATGCTCAGATTCTTGAAACTGGAGTCCGTCGACGACCTTTTCAACTCCATACCAGTAGCGATCCGGACTGCTGGTGGGCTTGCACTGAGTCCAGGTATTCCAGAACCAGATGTCACTGCACGTATGAACGAGTTGGCCAGGGCAAATCGTTCCGGTGCTGAGGACTTGATCTGCTTTGCAGGAGGAGGGGCCTACGATCACGTGATCCCACCAGTTGTGAGCGCACTCGCAAGTCGCTCGGAGTTCGTGACCTCCTATACTCCTTATCAACCAGAGGTGGCACAAGGTGTGCTCCAGGCCATATTCGAATTCCAGACAGTTGTCTCGCGGCTCTTTGGACTTCCAATTGCGAACGCATCTTTGTACGACGGTTCGAGCGCTCTAGTCGAATCGGTAAGTATGAGCTTGGCAGGATCAACTTCAAGATCTGCGTGGATCTCCTCAGGGGTGCATCCTCAGTGGCGCAGTGTGCTCTCTACCTTGACTAGAGGTCGTGAGCTTGACCTTCGCACGTTTGCGCTTGTCAACGGAGAGACTGAGTGGCCAGAGGTAGATCGACTCGGGAAAGAGTCATCGCCGAGCGCGCTTGTAGTCGCATACCCCAACTATCTCGGTTGCCTCGAGGAGCTCGACAGGGTTCGTAAGATCTGTGACCACCTCGGGGCCGCGATGATTGTTGTTGTGGATCCTGTGGCTGCCGGAATACTTCGCACCGCAGGTGACTGGGGTGCAGATATTGCAGTCGGCGAAGGCCAGGCCTTCGGCAATCCACTTGGTTTTGGCGGACCCTACCTCGGAATGCTCGCCTGTACCCAGGACTACGTTCGCAGGCTACCAGGTCGCCTTGTCGGTGAAACGACGGATAGCGAGGGGACTAGAGCGTATGTGACGACGCTTAGAGCGAGGGAACAGGATATTCGCAGAGAAAAGGCCACCTCAAATGTCTGCACAAACCAGACACTCATGGCTATAACAGCGGCCATACAACTCTCGTGGCTGGGAAGGCAGGGTCTGAGAGAGTTGGCCCTTCGCTGTGCGCGAGGCACGCGGTATCTAAGAGATCGCCTCGTCGACATCGAAGGAGTTGAAATGGTTACGGGAGATGCGCCTGTGCTGAGGGAGTTTGCGCTTCGAACCCGTATTCCATCTTCAAAGTTGATCACTAGGATGGCTGAGAGTGGATTCTTGGCTGGAATTGCACTTGAGAATCTGACGGCCGGCAAATGCGACGAGTCCATCACGAGATCAGACCTTGAAAGATCGATTCTCATATCCGTAACCGAGAAACGTACACGTCAAGAGATTGACGCTTATGCTGATGCGTTCGAAAAGGCTTCACAACCGTGAGCACCGAGGGCTTCAATACAGTCGATCGAGGCGATACCGACTTGGCTAAGAAGGCATATGGCATGCCGGGTGGGCGAGCGGCGAGCATTCCGTCACTTGGAAGAGAGTTCGAGCCAACGATCTTTGAGCTATCGAGTCCCGGGAGAAGTAGCCATCAATTCCCGACAACCAATATTCCTGAGTTCGCACCAGATGAGCTCGTCCCCGCTCATCATCTTGCAAAAGCATCGCCACAGATGCCAGAAGTCTCGGAACGAGATCTAGTGGGACATTTCACGCGGCTGTCTCATCGGCAGTTCTCGGTCGACCTCGGTGCTTACCCGCTTGGTTCTTGCACGATGAAATACAATCCAAAAGTCTGCGATTCCGTGGTGGCGATGCCCGGGATTCGCGATGTTCACCCAGGTACTCCATCGGCGATGTGTCAAGGATGGCTGGAGCTTCTAGTCGAGCTCGAAGAAGCCTTGTGCGAGATAACGGGAATGGCTGCCGCGACGCTTCAGCCGGCGGCAGGAGCTGCTGGAGAGTTGACCGGCCTGCTCTTGATGAGGGCATTTCATGAAGCAAAGGGCGCACGTCCAAAGCGCGTTGTCGTTCCCGACTCTGCACACGGAACAAATCCAGCATCGGTGAGTCTGGCTGGCTATGAAGTCACAACTGTGAAAAGTGATGAACGAGGATGCATCAACGTCGCCGATCTAAGAGAGGTGCTCGACTCCGACGTCGCTGGGATCATGTTGACCAACCCCAATACCCTTGGACTCTTTGAAGAAGATATCGTTGCAATCGCAGACGCCGTTCACGAGGCAGGTGCACTGCTCTACTATGACGGAGCGAACTTGAACGCGATATTAGGCGTTACACGTCCTGGTGATATGGGGTTCGATATAGTTCACATGAATCTCCACAAGACATTTGCGACGCCACATGGCGGTGGGGGACCGGGAGCTGGGCCCGTGGCAGTGTCAGAGCGTTTGAAAAGTTTTCTCCCAGGACCTCGTCCCGTTCGCAACCCTGGGAGCGAGTCACCACCAGACTGGCAGTCCCCCCAATTTGTCTGGGAGACACCTCAGAACTCAATAGGGCGAGTCCACTCTTGGCATGGAAACGCTCTCGTTCTCGCACGTGCGCTGACCTACATCTGGATTCACGGTGGCGACGGCTTGTTGAAAGTTGCACAACGCGCGGTTTTGAACGCTAACTGGTTGCGAGTGCGACTCAGTGAAACCTACGATGTTCCCTTTAATCGGACCTGCATGCACGAGGTTGTCTTCAGTGCTGCATCGCTGAAGAAACGCCTTGGTTTGACAGCGTTGGACATTGCAAAGCATCTCTTGGATGAAGGGTTTCATTCTCCGACGGTGTACTTCCCCCTGATCGTCAATGAAGCCCTTATGATCGAACCGACCGAAACCGAAAGCGTCCAGACGCTCGAAGCACTTGCCGAAGCGTTGGAGCGCATTGTCGATGCAACCGATGATGGGGGCGATGCTAGCTATCGAGCGCCGCGCAATACACCGGTAAAACGTGTTGACGAGGCTAAAGCAGCCAGACGTTTGGTTCCGACATTCGACGCAAGATGATGAGCTTAGCTTACCTATACTGGTTTCTTAGCTGCAATTTACCTGTAATGGGTGTCATGCCCCCGCAAGGTAGTTGTTGATACCGTATATCCGTGCAAGACGACAACCCCGGAGGGTTTCAAGACGTTCCCGCATATGGACAGAGGCGCCGACCATTGGCAAATGAGGACGGGTTGCGCTCACTTGGAGACGTAACCAAGAAGCCCGGATCGGCTGGATCGAGCTCATTGGCCAACGAAGAGGGTTTGCGCGCTCTTGGAGAAGACATTAGAGGCAAGGCGAGTCCCACAAGGAAGTCGAACAAATCAAGGCGTAGAAGACGGGTGAAGTGGACCCTCAGCATAGTGTCTGCGTTTATTGTGTTGGTAGTCGCGGCCGGGGGAGGGTACGCGTGGTACCTCAACAACCAGATCCATAGGATACACGTGGGTGGGCTTAGCAAGTCGCCTGGTTCAGGTGCCGATCAGGGAACGGAGAATATCTTGATGGTGGGTTCCACCTCACGATGTGTTCTGGCCCATCCGAATCCAGCATATGGGCTTTGCTCGCAAGGGGTCACCGGTGTCAACGGAGACGTCATCATGATACTTCATCTGAATCCTGTGAATCGGACGGTGAGCATCTTGTCAATCCCAAGAGATCTTTTCATTCCAAATGCGCGGACAACAGGGGCTAACAAGATTGACGCGGGGCTCTACGATGGTCCGACGCAGCTTGTTCACTCGATAGAAGAGGACTTCGGTATCCCGATACAGCATTACGTAGAGTTGAACTTCGATACGTTCATTAACGTCGTTAACGCTCTTGGAGGAATCAAGATGTACTTTCCAATGCCCGTCTTCGACCGTTACTCGGGATTGAACGTCCAGGTGCCAGGGTGCCATTTCTTGAACGGGACACAAGCGCTTCAGGTGGTACGGGCACGGCACCTGCAGTACAAGGGCCCCGGGGTTACGTCCAACAACCCCGCGTACTGGCCCCAAGAGGTACAAAGTGACATAGCACGTATCAGGCGGGATCACGAATTCTTAAGGGTCCTTGCAGCCGCTGTCGCGAAGAAAGGTTTAGGGAACCCGATTACCGATCAAAAACTCGTCGCAGCCGTTGCACCCCAGCTCACTGTTGACAGTGGATTCTCGGCTAGTCACATGGTCAACCTTGTCCTCACATACCATGCGGTCAACATCAACGCTTCCCCCCAGATGACCTTGCCGGTGCTCATTGGGACCTACAATGGGCCTGCAGCTCCTTACATCTACAAAGGCGGCAACTACGGAGACGTCGAGTTTCCACAGCAACCAATTGATCGTCAAGTGATCGACAAGTTCCTGGGTCTTGGTCCTAACAAGGACACCATGAACGGTCCGTCGCTTCCGAATCCATCGCAGGTCTCTGTCTCTGTCATGAACGGAACCGGTGTCTACAACCAGGCGTCTACGACGGCCCAGGCACTTGGTGCACTGGGTTTCAAGATTGTGGGTATTGGGAACACTCCGCCCGTTGGAAGAGTCGCAGAGACCGTGGTCTACTACTCCTCGATGAATCCTTCGGAGGAAGCAGCGGCACAACGGGTTGCTGATTCAATGTCAGGATCGGTCATCATGGCTTTGAACCCATTTCGGGTGACCAACGGAGCGCAAGTTACCGTTGTGACCGGCACGAGTTTTGCTGTTAACCCGCCGACACCTCCTCCGAGTACGACAAGCCCAGGCAGTTCGTCAACTTCGAGCACTGTATCGTCAGGAACAGCGACCACCCAACCAACCAGCTCATCAGTTGGGTCATCGGCGAACGCGTCGATAACGTCTGGGAACTTTGCGAAGCCAACGCCCCCAACACAACCACTCGCCCCATGGGACCCACGGTCGTGCACAGCCTCGGGCGGAGAGGGACCTTAGCGCTTTGGGACTGTGATAAATATTACCTGTTGCTGGAGAGAGTTTCGCTACCCGATCGGGCGTGCCGATTGGGTCCTAAACGGCTGGCATCAGTCGGGTAGCCAGAGGTGGCACATCGGAAGAGCTGTCAGGCGCTCACCGAAGGGCAAGACTTTGTCGCCCAAGTAAATCACTACGCCGGCAACATAGGGCTGGCCAATGTCATCGAGGCGGTCGCGTAGGAGCGTCAGGTGTTTGAAATCGCCAGCACCTACAGTGCTGGACGCCTTTACCTCCACCGCTACTAGCCGACCGTCGGGTGCTTCGGCAACCACGTCGACCTCGGGTTCATCGGGAGAGCGGAAGTGATAAAGGGTTGGGCGGGCGCCAGACCCAAAGGAGGACTGGCGCACCAGTTCGTTAACGACGAATGTCTCTACGAGCGGTCCAAGGCCAGGTGCGTTCGCTAGCGCCATGGAACTGTGGTCGACTCCGAGAATGCTCGCAGCTAGCCCGCTGTCGGTTATATAGGTCTTGGGGTGCTTCACGGCTCGGGCAGTCAGATTGCGCGACGATGCGGGAAGGCGGCGTAGGAGGTAAATATTCTCGAGCAACGGCAGGTAGTTCCTCGACAATGCGGTGCGATCGATGGCTGTGGCTACAGAGATCGACATCAAGTTGAGCTCTTGAGAACTCCGGGCCGCGAGAATCCGTAGAAGGCGGGGGAGCTCACTCAAATGGCGGCCGCGGGCAATCAGCGGCACGTCGCGTTCGACGATCGTGGCGACGTAGGCGTCGAACCACGCTGGTCGCGCTGCGACGGGGAGTTCGTGGACCTCAGGATAGCCTCCTCGACACACCCTCTGGAGGTACTCTGTGCGGGTTGGGTAAAGGGTATCTAGTTGGGTCGGTGTGGTCGTCGGATCAAACAGGCGCGCCAAGAGAGAATCCGAGTTGGGACCGAGCTGGTCTGCCTCGCCTTGGGTGTAAGGCCACAGGTCGATGATTGCCGTTCGCCCGGCGAGCGATTCTGAGAGGCCAGCCATGGTTAGAAAGCGAGACGACCCGGTAAGCAGGAACTGGCCCGGTGAACGGTCTGCATCGACTGCGACCTTGACCGCACGTACGAGAAGATCGCCGGCCCGTTGGAACTCGTCTATGAACAGCGGCCCTGGAAAGGCGTGCAAGAAGGCGATTGGGTCAGCTCTGCATGCCTCGTAGAGGCTCGGATCGTCGAGGGAGACGACCCTCGCATCGTAGATCCGAGCGAGTTCGCGGGCAAGTGTGGTCTTACCCGCCTGGCGAGGACCGTTCACCACAACGGCCCTAAACGACCTTAAGGCGGCCTCGGTCACCTGTTGGGCATGGGGCGAACCCTGGTTGGGTATCCGCTCATCTGAAGTGAGTCTAATGCACATTTGGTGTCAAGCGAATGCACATTTGGAGTCGAACTCGCGAGTAGATGGAGGCTATTTCAGGTGCCCCTACGATCACGCAGCTAGAGTCGCTCGTTGCGTGTTCAAGACGTGCGAAGGGTGTGTTCTCAGCTCGGAAGCGATGTTGGCGGTTCGAGAGTGCCCGCTACTGGGCAGGAGGTAGTAGTTAACATAATATTGCTTATCGGCGCGTAGGCCAGGCGGAGGGCGGCTCATGATGTCTCAGCCGCAGGGACGGGTCCCGACTGGCTCTGAGGATCGCCTGGAGCCTGCGTCGAGAAACCTTTGCGCCCCGATTGTCGACTGCGGGCGAAGAATCCCGCAGCGCGGGAGATCACTACCGAGATTTCGTAGTGTCTGCAGTATGGAAAGAGAGAAGGCAACCATTACCGTCGATCGGGAGAAGCTCTCCGAAGCACGTGCCATTCTCGGCGTGTCCTCGGCATCGGCCGCGATCGACGTCGCGCTGTCAGAGTTCATCCGCCGGCGCCGATTGCGCAACGATCTCAAGGCGTATGCCGGGCCCCACTGACCGCAGGGGAGGCGGCACTTGGCATTTCCTCACCCGACTGGGACGATCTTGCCGACGACATCGACTGGGATGCCGAGTGGCCCGAGAACCGGTAAGCGATCCGGAGCGGCCTCAGTACCGAAGTCGAGCTCTCCGAGGACGACGGGGTCAAACGCCAGTGCGTGGTGAACCTCGAAAACTTCCTGTTCGTCCCCCGAGCGAGATTGGTGCGACGCGTCGGAAGAGCGGCTCCTCACGCGTTGCGGGCGCTCTGTGCGGCAACGGCTGAGGCGATCGGCTATCCCCCATCTTGAACAAGACTCCCGTAACGCCTTGGATTCATCGCTCCAAGAGAGCCACACCCGAAACGTCTTGTGGCCTGTGGATCGTAGCTATGGCGTCCGTAGGATGAGATGAAAGGACCGATCGGTGCGCTGAGTTCCGCGCCGTCGGCTTCGATGGAATCTCGTATCGGGCCCAGTTCGACACGGGATCGAGGCCGCTGTCCAACAAGACCTTGATCGCGGTCAGTAGCGTGGAGTCACTGTTCGCACAGGATTGCCGAGAGTTCGGCCATTGGATCGTTGACGATCGGCCCCGTCGTCTCGACGACCGCGTCGAGAATAGTCCCGGGGAATCGAAAAGGCGCTTCGTAGCCCTCCCCGATCGCCGGACCCCATTCGTAGCCACAGGTGAGGCCGACACCGACACCGGTGAACCCTGTCGGTGTGAAACGCTCCAAGGGCTCTTCTCCAACCAGTTGACCGTCGATCTCAAGCCGCATCGTCCCTCCGAGGCGATCGGTCTTCTCGAAGGAAAAGACGAGAGAGCGCTCTCCTCGGGGTACCGGGTCCTGTGATGTGACGCTGTAGCGCGCCTTGCCGTAGAGGTTGTGAACGTAGCGAAGATGTCCATCAAGGATATGAAACGACCACCCACCTAAGATCGAACCTAGGGCGATGAGCACCCCGTCGTTGGAACCCTCCTCGCCAAGCAACGCGTCGACACGAATTCGGTGTGAGCGGTTACGGACGTTCACGGCGACTGGTTCTGGTACTTGAGCCCCACCTTGGAAGTAGTGGTAACTGTCTCTTGGGCGTCTGCGGTCCGGTCTGGGGTGCACGATCGTCCAAAGCACCCGGTTGTCGAGGGGAAGCACCTGGTTATTGCGAGCCTCTTGCCACCACAGGTCGATCATCGAGGCGAGGCGTTCTGGTTCATCGGCGGCTAGATCGTGAGTTTCGGACAGATCCTCTGCCACGTGGTAGAGCTCCCAGACGTCTTCGTCAAAGGGAGCCTGAGGGTCCAACCCGTCGTCGTAGAGAGGGGCGATCGGATGAAAGGTGACAGCTTTCCATCCGTCGTGGTAGATCGCGCGCGAGCCGAACATCTCGAAATGTTGGGTCAGGCGCCGGCCGGGTTCCTCTTTCGCATTTGAATCCAGTAGGTACCCGAAACTGACACCGTCGATGTGGCTCTGCTGGATCCCATCGATGATCTCTGGCGGATCGATGCCCACGAGTTCTAGCACAGTCGGCATCACGTCGATCGCGTGGGCGTACTGATGACGAATCTGCCCGGCTGAGACGTCGAATCGCTTCGGGTAGCTCACAATGCACGGATCGGCCACTCCCCCTTCGTGGACCTCTCTCTTCCAGCGCTTGAAGGGAGTGTTGCCGGCCATCGTCCATCCCCAGGGGTAGTTGTTGTGGGTGCTTGGACCCCCGATCTCGTCGATACGCTTGTACATCTCCTCAATGCCGGCTGGATCCAAATTCGACATCCGGATGTCGTTGATCGATCCTTCCTGGCCACCTTCTGCGCTCGCACCGTTATCGGAGACGAGGACGATGAGCGTGTTCTCGAGCTCTCCCAAGCGCTCCAAGAACTCAATGAGCCGGCCGATCTGTGCATCCGTATAAGACATATACGCTGCGAAGCACTCCATGAATCTTGCCGCTACCTCGCGTTGTTTATCTGAGAGGTCCTCCCACGCTGGGACCCATTTTGGCCTCGGAGACAGCCTCGTGCCTGGTGGAACGATTCCCATCTCCAACTGCCTCGCGTGGACTGTCTCACGCATCAAATCCCAGCCGCCATCGAACGCTCCCTTGTAACGCTCAATCCACTCACGCGGAGCGTGGTGAGGCGAGTGACACGCTCCTGTTCCAAAGTAGAGGAAAAATTGGCGATCTGCGTCGACTGCGCGCAAGTCGCCCAGGAACTCGATCGCTCGCTCCGCGAGGTCAGCGCTCAGATGATAACCATCTTCGATGCTCTTTGGTGGTCTGACCGAGTGGCTGTCATGATATAGAGCAGGGACAAACTGGTGGGTTTCACCTCCGTGAAATCCATACCACCTTTCAAACCCCCTAGAGAGGGGCCAGGTGTCGCGCGAAGCTGCCATGTTGGTCTCGTCGTCAGGGGTCAGATGCCACTTCCCTATCGCGTAGCTCGCGTACCCTTGGCTGCGGAGGATCTCGGATAAGAACCCGTTCTCTTTCGGTGGCTTGCCCCAGTAACCCGGGTACCCCATAGCTAGATCCGCGATCCTGCCCATACCGCTTCGGTGGTGATTACGGCCCGTTAAAAGGCAGGCTCGTGTTGGCGAGCATAAGGCGGTGGTGTGGAAGTTCCCAAGCCTCACACCCCTTGACGCGATCGCATCGATGTGTGGGGTAGAAATCTGTGATCCATAGCACCCCAACTGCCCAAACCCGACATCGTCTAGCACTATTAGAACTACGTTTGCTGCACTCTCAGGAGGAGTTGGAGTCTCGGGCCACCACGGCTCCGAATCACGCCAGTCTGTGCCTATGTGTCCAGTTGCCATAGAGCGAGCGTAGCTAATCTCTTTGACTGAGGCCACCTTGGACGACTAATAGGCGACACTAGGGAAGACTTGAACGCCTCTCGCACTCTGACGAGCAGAAGTCGGTCGATGATATTAGAGTGAAGTACTACCGGGAAAGCCACAGAACGGAGAAGCGATGGGACTGTTCCAGAGGGCACACGATATAGCCCAGGCAAAGGCCAACAAGGCGCTCGACGCCGCTGAGAAGCCTGACGAGATGTTAGACCTCTCTTATGAAAAGATGCTCGAGCAGATTACCCAGGTGAGACGGGCTTTGGTCGACATAGCTGCTTCGAGGAAGCAGATTGAGCTCCAAGAGACCCAGCTCAACCACACGGTTGATCATCTCCAGGATCAAGCTAAGGCAGCGCTCGCACAGGGGCGTGAGGATCTCGCTAAAGAAGCGCTCTCTAGAAAAGCGGCAGCCCAGGAGCAGATCGACGGGATGGAGCCTCAGCACCAGCAGTTGAGCGAGCAAGAGGAGAAGCTGACTAAGACCCTTGACGCACTACAACAACGGGTGAACGCCTTTAGGACCCAGAAGGAGACGATGAAGGCGCAGTACACCGCGGCCAAAGCCGTTAGCTCGGTGGACGAGAGCACGGCTGGGATCTCGAAGTCCTTTGGTGATGCCGGAGCTGCTCTGCAAAGAGCACAAGACAAGATATCGAACATGCAAGCGCACGCCGGAGCACTCGACGAACTGCTCGAATCAGGAGTTCTAGAGGACGTCGGCGGTGGCACCGACGACATTCAAAAGGAGCTCGACGAAGTAGGCACGAGCGCTCAGGTCGACCAAGAACTCGCCGCGCTCAAAGCCGGCATGGCCAACGAACCACCTGCCGTCACCGCTGGTGACACGCCGAGTTAGCTACGCCGTTCCATCTAGGTCTGCTCACTCGCACCTCGCGCTTCGTTCGGCAAACTTATCGATGCTCTTGGTCGCCTCTATGCAAGGGAACGCTCCAGACCAAAGCTGTTCCCCCTTCTTCTGGCACGGTGACGACCATTGACCCGTGGAGGTCACTGGCCCTGCTCGCCATGTTGACGAGCCCTCTACCTCCTTGCTGAGTGGACGTCTTGGAGTCCTCTATTCCAACTCCATCGTCACAGACACTCAGCGTCAAGTTATCTGTTACTTCGATAGACACTTGGGCGCGGTTGGCCTTTCCGTGTTTTATTGCGTTACTTAACGCTTCGCGCAAAGTGGCGAGGAGACTCGCGGAGAGAGAACGGTCGGAGACGTCGTCGAGTTTTCCTGTTATCGCCAGGTTGATCCAGAGGCCGTCTTCGAACTCCTCGACGACGCGCGCTATCCTCTTGGAAAGCTCGGCGTGTGAACGAGAGGAATCGAGGTCGTAGATCACGTCGCGTATTTGAGTGATGCTCTCTTCCAACAAGGAACTGGCAGTCTCTACACGAGCATTGACCTTTGGGTCCCGGCTTTCCTTCAGAGTTGCTTCTAGGAGGAGTCCGGCCGCGAATAACTGTTGGGTAACCGAGTCGTGGAGGTCGCGTGCGATGCGGAGGCGGTCTTCTTCAAGGGATGCGTCGCGGACCTTCGCGTGTAGGCGAGAGTTTTCGATAGCGACGCCGGCTGCCATAGTCAAAGTAGAGATCGTAGCCTCGTCTACTTCATCGAAACCCCCCTCTTTGTCGGTCAGGTAGAGATTTCCGTAAACTTCACCGTGGATGAGAATTGGGACTCCCAAGAACGAGTCCATCTTCGGATGATGCGCAGGCATTCCGACACTGTCAGGGTGATCGCTTAGATGGTCCAAACGAAGCGGTTCAGGTTCGAGGATCAAAAGGCCCAGTATCCCTTCACCCGTTGGACGGCTACCAATCATGGCTTCGAGATCCGGGTCGATCCCAAGGGTCAAGAACTCCTCTAAGTGAGTCCTGGTTTCGTCCAAGAGTCCAAGAGCTGCGTACTTCGCGCCGGTCATGTCACGTCCTTCTTCGAGGAGGTGCTGCAGCAACGTCGAGAGGCTGAGCTCCGAGGCGACGGCTAGGATTGCGTCTATGAGGCGACGGAGTCTCCCTGGGTCTTCTACGACAGCATATTTCACTGAGAAACATGCTAATACGTCTGCTGGATTGCGCCGACACAAAAGCGTGAGAAGATTAGTTGCGTGACGATACGGATATTTCTTCTCGACGATCACGAAATCGTAAGGACTGGCCTACGCTCCCTGATCGAGACACAAGAAGATATGTCGGTAGTAGGAGAAGCCGGAACTGTTCAGGACGCACTCGCTAGGATTCCCTTGATCGCTCCAGATGTCGCGGTCCTCGACGTTCGACTTCCCGACGGAACTGGAATCGAGGTATGCCGTGAGATTCGTTCGGCAACTCCTAACACAGCGTGCTTGATCCTGACCTCCTATCGCGACGACGATGCACTGTTTGCAGCAGTGATGGCCGGAGCGGCAGGTTACGTGCTCAAACAGGTCGGCAACCACGACTTGATCTCAGATATCCGCATGGTCGCTAGTGGGGGATCTCTGATTGACAAACAGCTGGCGCGGAAAGTCATGGAACGCATGACACACCGATCAGAGGAAGAAGACCGGCTGGTTGGACTCACCGCACAAGAGCGTCGCATACTGGACGGGATCTCAAAGGGCTTGACGAATCGACAGATTGCCGACGACATGTTCTTGGCGGAGAAAACCGTCAAGAACTACGTTTCAAACCTGCTATCCAAACTTGGAATGCAGCGGAGGACCGAGGCTGCAGTTTACGCCGCGCGGCTCTCCGAACGCCGCGCTGAGCGAAGGTTAGCTAGAGGGGGCGAGAGCTCTTAAATCGTCTTGGATCGTCTTGGAGCTTCTCACTTGGGCCAGAGTTCATCAAGGCGCGACAGGTCCAGACCCGCAGCGCAAAGCTGTTCTTCGAGGTGCTTTCGTTCGTGAAGCGGCTGATCGTATCGGGCTGTAACTTCCTTGATGCCGAGGTGTCGGCAGAGTCGCACAAGAGCGAGGTCATAGGACAGCTCGCGAGCAACCGCATCAGCTGCTCCCCCGT
>JAJYQJ010000106.1 GCA_021794655.1 Actinomycetes bacterium
CGGTTTTCAGTGGAGTCTCGATCTGATGATAGCTCTCGACCACCGCTATCTGATGGGAAACTGGACCCAGGTTGAACCCGAATAGGTAGTTGAACACCTTGGCCCCTTGGGCAATAGCCTCGTTGTTGAACGCGCTTGAAGTCGTGGGAACTACGAAGCTCGGGTGCGAAGTCGCGGCGGTGCTCTTAGCTGGTCGAGAGGTCGACTGAGTACTGCATCCAGTGACGACGCTCGCAACGACGGCCAGCAGTAAGACTCGACGAAGCTTGCTCACGACAGTAGCCTAACCCAACTCACTCACTGCTGACGTCACTACAAGGTTCACGAAAGACTTCGATTAACTTAGCCGTCAAGACACTCCTTTACGACGAGGCGAAGCTTGTGCGCGGCGTCTTCAGCTTGAACTTGCGACGTCGACTCCACCATTATCCGAATCAACGGTTCGGTCCCGCTAGCTCGGACCAACACCCTTCCCGAATCCCCCAAGTCAGCTTCTATCTTTGCAACACTTTCCCAGACTTTGGCGGCGTCTTGGAGTCCAGCCGAGGTTGCAACAGGAACGTTCACCAGTACTTGGGGTATACGTTTTACTACCCCTGAGGCGTGCTCTCTAAGTGACACGCCTTTCCTAACCAACAAGTCGCACAGGCAGAGTCCAGTCAGTATCCCATCACCGGTCGTCGCGAGCTGGCGAAATACTACGTGCCCGGACTGCTCGCCTCCGAGAGCCAACCCGTCCGCGTCCAGAGCTGCCAGGACGTGACGATCTCCAACCGGAGTTTCCTTCACCACGATCCCTCGCTCGGCCATTGCCAATTTGAATCCGAGGTTAGTCATAACGGTGACGACGACAGTATTTCCAGAGAGCTTCCCACGTTCGGCCAAATCGAGCGCGAACATAGCGAGTAGAGCGTCTCCGTCCACGACGGAGCCTTCAGCGTCAACTGCGACGAGCCGATCAGCGTCGCCGTCAAGAGCAAGACCGATGTCCGCTGAAGAACTGACGACGAGTTCGGCCAAGCGGGTTGGATCTGTGGATCCACAGCCGTCGTTGATATTCGTGCCGTCGGGCTCACATCCGATAACGGTGAGGGTCGCTCCCAGTTCTTTGAGTACGAAAGGCGCGACGTCACTAGCTGCCCCGTTCGCGCAGTCGAGAACGATGTGAATTCCATCAAGAGAGCGACCGTTCTGGGTAGAGAGTAGGTGCTCTTGATATCCACCCACCATATCTGTATTCGTGTCGATTCTCCCAACGCCGTATCCCGTTGGCCTAATGGGTGGTCGATCTGGATCCGCGAGAATCGAATTCCACTCCTTTTCGATCTGCTCTTCAGTTGCGACCGAGAGTTTTTTCCCGTCGATACCAAATAGCTTTATCCCGTTGTCAGGAAAATCGTTATGAGAAGCGGACACCATTGCAGCCGGCAGTGCAGAGTTCGCGGATAAGAACGCGAGTCCAGGCGTCGGGATCACACCGACGTCTACAACGTCTGCTCCTTCGGTCGCGATCCCCGAAGAGAACGCAGCTTGGAGCAACGGTCCCGACCTGCGAGTGTCGCGTCCAACGAGAAACCCGGTAGCTGGAATGGTTCTCGCGACCGCCCTGCCCAACGCGAGCGCCAACTCAGCCGTCAGGTCAGCGTTCGCGACGCCCCTGACCCCATCGGTGCCGAACAAGGCCGGATTCAACTCCTTATCGCTTGGAGTACTGTGGTGCCTTGCGGGCCTTCTTGAGACCGTACTTCTTGCTCTCTTTCTCGCGAGCGTCACGGGTGAGAAGGCCCGATCGTTTCAACGAGCTACGCAGTTCTGGATCTAGCTCAATGAGGGATCTCGCGATCCCGAGACGCAGGGCACCCGCCTGGCCAGACATGCCACCCCCATCGATCGTCGCGTCAATGTCGTAGCTGTCGGCGGTGCCTGCCACACGCAACGGCTCGGTGACGAGCATGCGATGGGTCGCAGACGGAAAATACTCATCAAAGGGACGCTTGTTGACCGTGATCGTCCCGCCGCCGGCCCTAAAGCGTACGCGCGCAACCGCGCGCTTGCGCCGGCCTGTGGTCTGCGACAGTGGAGCGGGCATCAGGCGGCACCCCCTTTGACCGCAGCAGCCGGGGTTCTCTTGATCAACTCGATGCGCGCCGGTGACTGAGCTTCGTGAGGATGGTCAGCTCCTGAGTAGACCTTCAACTTCGCGAGTTGCTGGCGGCCCAAGGTGTTCTTCGGCAACATGCCTCGGACTGCTCGACGGACGACCTCTTCTGGCTTGTCCTCCATGAGCTCTGAGTAACTACGCTTTTTCAATCCCCCGGGATACCCGCTGTGACGGTATGCAAACTTGCCCTCCGCTTTGCCCGCCGTCATAACCACCTTGGCGGCGTTGATCACTACGACGTGATCTCCGGTGTCGATGTTCGGCGAGAAGAAGGGTTGGTGCTTTCCTCGGAGGATGGACGCGACCTGGCTCGCAAGACGACCGAGCACCTCTCCGTCTGCGTCCACCAATAACCATCGACGTTCGATGTCGCGGGCGCTGGGTACGTAAGTGCTCAAGATTAAATTCCTCACTAGATCGTTGACCGGGGCCATTGGCGGGTCGAGTCTCGATATCGGCCACCTGGCCGGGGATCCGAATACGGCTCTACCAGGATACGGCCTAGAGCCCTCCGGGGCAAACCGGGACTCAGCGCACCTCCGACATCGACACCAGCGCCCCGGCCACCCCTTTGACCACGCTTCATATCCACAGGCGCCCTGAAGCGTCGCAGTGGCCGGATTCGAGCGCGTATCTGCCATACCTGCGGCGCTCCGAGGCGCAGACCTCACTGGTCGGGCTCTCCGTCGTAGTCGACCGAGACGAGACAGAGTCCTTTGGCCGGTGCCGGACGAGGCCCGTTCGCCCTATCGCTAGCCCTGAGTGCGGAGACGACCGAAGCGGTGTTCCCGTTGCCCCGGCCGACGTCGACGAGCATTCCAACGATCGAGCGGACCATCTGGTGGCAGAACGAATCCGCAACTATCTCGAAGCTCAACATCCTCCCCTCATCGCCCGATCCATCCCGGGTTAGATCGTCAAAAAAGGTCTCGATCACTTTCCAGTTGACCTCAGTTACCCGCCGCACTATCTCGAAGCCATGAGGCGTTCCAGGTGGCCGGCGGCAAAACGCCCGAAAGTCGTGCTCGCCGACGAACGCGTCCGACGCGCTCTTCATAGCCCTAAGGTCCAGGCGCGACGTGACGTTCCAAGAGAGGTGGTCGAACAACGGGTGGGGAGCAGAACTCTCCCATATCAAGTAACGATACCGACGAGATAGTGCAGAACGCCGGGCGTCGAACGATGACCCGACCTCTCTCGCTGAACGGAGGACGATCGAGGGCCGGAGCAACCTGTTGACCTTGCGGACGAACTCATCGGGGGTGAGCGGTCCTGGAGCATCGGCGCTGGTATCTCCCTTAGGGCTACTAATAAGGCCACATGGGATGTCGATGTGGACAACCTGGCCGAGCGCGTGAACTCCTGCGTCGGTTCGGCCCGCGCACGTGAGCTTGAGCGGACCTTCGACCCGGAGTACTCGCGAGATAGCGCGGCACAGCTCTCCTGCGACGGTGACCTGGCCTGGTTGATCGGCGAACCCCTTGTAACGAGCGCCGTTGTACGCGACGCTGAGGCGCCATCGGGTGACGCCGTCTGGATCGACGAGTCCCGTCCGGGTCGGATCGGTCAGACCAGCTCGATGCGTGCCATGGGAGCGTTGTCCCCTGGACGCGGTCCCAGCTTCAAGATTCTCGTATAGCCGCCCGCTCGGTCGACGTATCGAGGTCCGATCTCAGCAAAGAGTTTGTGGGCCATGTCGCGATCACGAATAAGGGCAACGACTTGACGATGTTGGTGTAAATCACCCTTGCGAGCCGCTGTAATACACTTCTCTGCAACGGGTCTCATGGCTTTGGCCTTGGCTTCTGTCGTCACGAGAGACTCAGCGGCAATTAGCGACGCGACGAGGTTTCCAAGCATCGCCTTTTGATGTGCCGCGTCACCCCCTAGTCGACGACCCCTCCTGGGTGTCCCTTGCATCTCTCAGCCTTTCGTCCTGAGCGAGAGTCCCCGCTCGTCGAGGCGCTGAAGCACCTCGTCCAGCGACTTTTGACCGAAGTTCGTGATGCCCAACAGGTCGTCGAGAGTCTTGTCGACGAGCTCCCCGATGGTGTTCACCTGGGCTCGCTTCAGGCAGTTTCGAGGGCGTTCGGAGAGATCCAAGTCTTCGATGCTCAAATCGAGATCCGGCGATCCTCGCCCGGAGGAACCGGTCTCCCCGAGCTCCAAGCCTCGCGGCGCTTCTTCCAAGTCGGCGACGAGGGAAACGAGTCCTCGAAGCGTGTCCCCCGCGGAGGCGAGGGCTTCTTGGGGCGTTATCGACCCGTCAGTTTCAATGTCCAGGACCAGCCTGTCGAAGTCGGTTGACTGCTCGACGCGGACGGGCTCTACCTGGAACGTGACCCGCCTCACCGGTGAGAATATCGTGTCCATCGGGATAACCCCGATGGTCGAGGACCGCTTGTTCTTTTCGGCCGACACGTAGCCACGACCTCGCTCGACCGTGACGTCAAACGCGAGCCTACCGCTCTCGTTCACGCTCGCGATATGAAGCAACGGGTTGAGAACTTCCACCTCCGCGCTGAGTTGCAGATCCGCGGCGGTCACCTCTCCGGGGCCTCTCTTGTCGCAACGCAGCGTCACAGGATCCTCAGAGTCGACCCTTATCAAGAGATCCTTTAGGTTCAAAATGATGTCGGTGACGTCTTCTTTGACACCCGGTAGGGTGTCGAACTCGTGCAACGCGTCGTCAAATCTCACCTGTGTCACACCAGCTCCTGGTATGGACGACAGGAGGGTTCTTCTCAAGGAGTTGCCAAGAGTGCTACCGAAACCAGGATCTAGTGGCCCAATGGCAAACCGTTGCCTACCATCGACTTCTTCGTCGACAGCTTCGACTGTAGGGCGCTGGATAATTAACATCAGTACTGACTCCTATAGCTATTAGTTGAAGGTGGGAAAGGGGATACCTCGATCTCGTAGAAACACATCACTTCGAGTACAGCTCCACGATCAGTTGCTCTTGAACCGGTTCGTCGATCTGCTCACGCACCGGCGCGTCCCGCACGCCAACTTCAAAGCCCGAGTCTCGACTTTCGAGCCAAGCTGGCAACTGACGCTCCATCGTATCCATGTTGCGCCTAACCGGGAACATCTCCCTCGCGCTCTTCTTCAACGTGATCGAGTCATCTTTGCGAACTCTGTAACTTGGAATTGTCACTCGGTTCGAGTTGACCATCACATGACCGTGCCTCACGAACTGGCGGGCCTGGCGGCGGCTCGCTCCCCAACCTGCCCGAAAGACGATGTTGTCGAGTCGCATCTCCAAGTTGCGAAGTAGGTTCTCTCCCGTGATCCCCGGCTGGCGGTTCGCCTCGTCGTATAGGTTACGGAACTGCTTCTCCAAGAGACCGTAGATCCGCCTGGCTTTCTGCTTCTCGCGGAGCTGCGCTAAGTATTCGGACCCTTGACGCATTCGATCTCGGCCGTGTTCGCCCGGCGGGTACGCCCTGGAGTGACGATCTGTCACCGCTTCGGACACGGGGCACTTCAACGAGTAACAACGCTCGCCTTTTAAGAACAGCTTCGTACGCTCACGTCTACAAAGTCTGCAAACTGGTCCAGTGTAACGGGCCATAGCTCCTAGCCTTCTCTCAAATTCATAACTCTACGCATTAAGCTGCTCAAACCCTTCTACGCTTCTTTGGACGGCACCCGTTGTGGGGTATCGGAGTCACGTCTTTTATCCCGACAACTTCAATACCGGCGGCCGCGAGCGAGCGAATCGCCGTCTCTCGTCCCGATCCAGGCCCCCGAACCAAGACGTCGACCTTTTTCACGCCGTGCTCCATAGCACGCCTCGCACACGCCTCCGCGGCCAGCTGGGCAGCGAACGGCGTCGACTTGCGCGAACCCTTGAACCCGACGTTGCCCGCCGACGCCCACGCGAGCACGTTACCGTCGGTGTCGGCTATCGAAACGATCGTGTTGTTGAACGAACTCTTGATATGTGCGACGCCAAAACTCACATTCTTGCGTTCGCGACGCCTCGGACGGCGCGCCCCTTGCTGCTTGGATGACTTGGTAGCTTTCGCCATCTACTTGCGAACCTTCTTCTTGCCGGCAATCGCCTTCTTCGGACCTTTTCTCGTCCTGGCGTTGGTGTGAGTTCGCTGGCCGTGGACCGGAAGCCCCTTGCGGTGCCGTACTCCTTGGTAACAGTTGATCTCCATCTTGCGCTTTATGTCCTGGGAGACGTCACGTCGAAGATCGCCCTCGACTGTGAAGTTGTTCTCGATGAAACCGCGGAGCCGCGTAACCTCTTCGTCAGTCAGATCGCGTACGCGCGTCGACGCGTTCACTTTGGCTCCCTCGCAAATTCCTTTCGCAGCTGTCTGTCCTATCCCATATATGTAGGTAAGGGATACCTCCAAGCGCTTCTCACGGGGAATGTCCACTCCGGCAATTCGAGCCATACTTGCTATCGTCCTCTCTAACCCTGCCGCTGCTTGTGCCGGGGATTCTCGCAAAGCACGACCACGCGACCGTGCCTACGGATCACTTTGCACTTCTCGCATATCGGCTTCACACTCGGTCGTACTTTCACTCGTGTCTCTCCTACTTCAACTTTGATCATCTAGTTAGCCTGCTCGCAGCGTCTATCAGCCCGTGTCACGGAACTGACTACCTGTAGCGATAGGTGATACGCCCTCTCGTCAAGTCATAGGGGGTGATCTCGACTTGAACCTTGTCACCCGGGAGTATCCGGATTCTGTGCATTCGCATCTTCCCGGAACTGTGGGCTAATACCTTGTGTCCATTTTCCAACTCAACGCGGAACATTGCGTTGGGCAACGGCTCGACCACCGTTCCTTCCAGAACGATGGCGTCTTCTTTCGCCTTTGGCAGGTGACTCTCCTCAGCTCTTTCATGGCTCTCGCCGCGCCGACAACGCGACACAGAACCTTTCAACATTGGTGGGGCCGAACTGTGACAACTTCGTTTCGGCCCTGGACCAAACCCATGGTCCGCTCCTCAACCGGAGCGGGCCGAAGAGGTAATTTACCCCAATTCGCTACACAATTGCCAGCCCGCACCGGACGAACTCCCCACCTTCTCAGAACCCGGCATCTGCGACCGGGAAAAACGCTGCGAAATCACGGCTCTATCCATCCTGTTATTAGGCCACTTCATGCAGGAACCCTAAGGGGTAATACTCGTGAAACTGCCCCCTGAACTGGCAAGAGTCTTCTTAATCGCCTTCAAAGTACCGTGAGCACCTCGGGTCCGTCCTCGGTGATCGCGATCGTGTGCTCAAAATGCGCCGAGAGCTTCCCGTCAGCGGTGACGACACTCCAATTGTCGTCTAGGACCCTCGTTTCAGCCGTCCCCGCGTTGACCATCGGCTCGACCGCAAAGACCATCCCGGGGCGCAGGAGCGGACCGGGAGTACCCGGCCAGTAGTTGGGGACCTGGGGTTGCTCGTGCATAGCTGTCCCAATCGCGTGCCCTACGTACTCGCGAACGACCGAGAAACCCGCCCCTTCGGCGACGGCCTGAACTGCGCGGCCGATCTCATTTAGCCGCGTTCCAGGGTTCATCTTCGCAATCCCGGCCCACAGGCTGCGTTCTGTTACCTCCATGAGTCGAGCCGCTTCGGGACTCACCGACCCGACTCCGACGCTGAAGGCTGCGTCTCCGTGATATCCCTCGACGATCGCCCCACAGTCGATCGAGATCAGGTCGCCTTCACGGAGGCGGTAGGGTCCTGGAATCCCGTGCACGATCATGTCGTTGGGCGACGTGCACACAGTCGCAGGAAATCCGTGGTATCCCAAGAAATTTGAAGTAGCTCCCCGGCGTTCGAGGACTTCTCTAGAAATTCGATCGAGTTCTGCCGTTGTGACACCCGGACGAATCCCGGCTCTGATCGCTTCGTGGATCTCCGCTACGACACGCCCGGCACGGCGCATCTTTTTTAGCTCGTCTGCGCTACGCCTCATTGATCGTCGAGCGCTCCAGCGCCGCGGCGCGTCCGCTCCAGTTCTATCGCCCTTATCGTCCGGCGCGTGACGATGTCGGCCGATCCGGTCCCGTTGATCACTCGCAACAGATCCCGGCTCTTGTACCAGTCTATCAACGGCGCTGTCTGGCGCTCGTAGAGATCGAGGCGTCTTTTGATCGCCTCTTCGGTGTCGTCTACGCGCTGGATGACCTCGCCGCCGCAAACGTCGCACGTCCAGTTGACTAGTGGCGGGGTTGAGGTTGAATAGTTCGCACCGCAGTCGACACACACCCGTCTCGACGCCAACCGTCTCAGCACCTGGTGTGTCGGAACCTCGAGGTCGATCACCATGTCGAGGCGATCGGGTAAGAGTAGCTCTTCGAGCGCTTCAGCCTGAGCGGTAGTCCTTGGACAACCGTCGAGCACGAAACCACGTCCTTTGGTGTCCTCCTCGTTCAAGCGGGTCGCGACCAACTCCATGACCAAGTCGTCAGAGATCAACTCGCCACGGTCCATCACCGCTCTCGCGCGCAACCCAAAGGGCGTTCTCGACTTCGCCTCAGCACGCAACATGTCGCCAGTTGAAACGTGTGGAACGGCATAGTGATGCGAAAGGCGAACGCACTGCGTGCCTTTACCGGCCCCTTGCTTACCGAGGACGACGAGTCTTACCCCAGATGCCAACGGGCCTACTTCAAGAATCCCTCGTAGTTACGCATCATCAACTGGCTGTCGATCTGGCGCATCGTCTCGAGCGCGACACCGACTGAGATCAGTAAGGTAGTGCCGTAGAACGGGAACTGGTTGATGTTCCAAAACGCCATCAGTAGCGACGGAACGACAGCGACGACGCCGAGGAACAGCGCTCCGACCACGGTGACTCGATTCAAGATATGGGCCAGATAGCGCTCGGTAGGCGGGCCGGGGCGGATTCCGGGGATGAACCCTCCTTGTTTCCTCACGATGTCGGCTTGCTGGTGGGGGTCGAACGCGACGTAGACGTAAAAGAAGGTGAACGCGAGGATCAAGAGGAAGTAAGCCCCGATGTAGAAGTAGCTCGTCGGAGAGATATGAGTCTTCACGAAGTTCTGGAACGAAGCGAGCGGGATGATGTTGGACAAAAGAACCGGAATGTAGAGCACAGAACTAGCGAAGATAATAGGGATAACTCCGGCCTGATTCACTTTTAGCGGAATGTAAGTGCTTTGGCCGGCGTACATCTTTCTCCCGACCACTCTCTTTGCAAACGTCACCGGGATCCGCCGCTGACCTTGATCGAAGAAGACGATCGCGACGAGCAAGGCAAGTGAAACGAGGAGAATGACCCCAAATTTCAACTTCCCACCTTCTTGGTAGATTGCCTTTCCACCTCCCGGGATGGCTGCGACGACGTTCGCGAAGATGAGGATGGACATTCCCTGCCCGATCCCTCTTTGGGTTATGAGCTCTGCTAACCACATGACAAACGCGGTCCCAGCAGTGAGAATCAACACCATGAAGATAGCGAGCGGCACGCTGAACTTTGGAATCAAGTCTATGTTTGTGCCGAGCAACGCAGAGTCGTGACCGTGGAACGCATATATTAGTCCTGTTGACTGCATGAGCGCGAGTGCGACGGTCAAGTACCGAGTCGTCTGAGTAACCTTTTTCTGCCCGACCGCGCCCTGGTCGCGCCACTCCTCGAGTTTCGGGATAACCGTGGAGAGCAGCTGGATAATGATCGAAGAGGTGATATAGGGCATTACACCGAGCCCGAACACCGCGAGGCGGACCAACGCCCCTCCAGAAAACAGGTTCAAGAACCCGAGAACTCCTGCCGATCCTGCGTGGGACTGCAGCTGCTGCAGGCGCGCCCAGCTGACTCCGGGGACCGGAACGTTCGCGCCGACTTGATAGAGCGCAATTATTGTAAGGGTGAAAAGGACCTTGTTTCTGAGGTCGGGTACCCTGAAAATGTTTCCCAGCCTGGATAGCATTTCCGTTCCTAACTCAGATGATTCAGATCGGTTGAGCGCACCCCGATGTCAACGGTTCGTCAAGGCGTTACCACGCGCCGGAGGCCGACCGTGTCCAAAGGGCATCGGGATCTTGACCACACTACCCCCCGCGGCGACGATTGCCGCTTCAGCCGAAGAAGAAAATGCGTGCGCGGACACGTTGATCGCAGAGTTGACCTCACCCCGACCCAAGATCTTGACCAGGGAGTTCTTGCGTACAAGACCCGATGAAACCATCGTTTCAACTGAGATTTCACTAATCCCAAGACTTATCAAAGAGTCCAGATTAACCGGGGTGTACTCGACGCGGAAGGGATTATTGAAGCCGCGTAGCTTGGGAATCCTCTGCATCAAGGGAAGCTGACCACCCTCGAAGCCGAGAGGTATCTGGCCCCGCGCTTTTTGCCCCTTGGTTCCCCTCCCGGCAGTCTTGCCTCCTTTGCCGGCTATCCCGCGCGCGACGCGGCGTCTTGGTCGCGCAGACCCCTTGGGTGGCGCGAGATCGTGGAGTTTCAACGTGACACCTCTCTCACTGAGATCAGGTGTGGAACACGAGCAATCATCCCTCGGATCTCAGGACGATCCGGAAGCTCGTTCTTCTGCCCTATCCCGCGCAAGCCCAGTGCCCTCAAGGTCCCTCTGTGCTTTGGCTTCGTCGAGATCGAGGAGCGCACCTGGGTAACTTCGAGGCGCGTCTTCGACGTGGAGTCAGGCGTCATCGTTGACCTCCCTCACTCTCTAACATCTCACTTTCTCGCTTTCTTTCACGAAACGCTCGTAGCATTCCGGCGGGGGCCACTTCGTCGGGCGACTTACCTCTCAACGCGGCTACCTCGTCGGGTCGCCTAAGCTCCTTTAGCCCCGCGATCGTCGCATGGGCAACGTTAATCCCGTTGGATGAACCCAAAGACTTCGCCAATATATCCCTAATACCGGCCATCTCCAAGATAGCCCGAGCTGCCCCTCCTGCGATAACACCTGTGCCCGGCGCGGCAGGCTTCATCATCACCCTGCCGGCGCCACTCGATCCAACTACCGGGTGGGTGATCGTGGATCCAGCAAGTGCAACCTCGAAGACGTTCTTGCGTGCCTCCTCGATCCCCTTTTGGACTGCGAGACCAGCTTCTTTTGCCTTTCCATAACCCAAACCGACGTGGCCGTTGCCGTCTCCGACCACCATCAACGCGGCGAAAGAAAACCTTCGACCACCCTTTACTACCTTGGCTACCCGATTGACCCGGATCGTGCGCTCTTCGTACTGAGCCTCGTTCATCGCCTAGAACTCCAATCCCTCGGCACGTGCCGCGTCGGCGAGCTTTGCAACACGCCCGTGGTAGGCATGTCCGCCTCGGTCGAAAACCACCGTCGTAATTCCCGCAGCCTTAGCGCGTGAAGCAACCAAACGACCGACGTGTTCGGCGGCAGTTACGTTGCCCCTTTCACTCGGCGCAATCTGCGAACTCAACTCCGGAGTCAAAGACGAAGCTGAAACGAGCGTCTTGCCGTTCACGTCATCGATGATCTGCGCGAGTATGTTTCGATTCGATCGATGGACCAAGAGGCGTGGGCGTTGCGGTGTGCCTGTGATCTTGCGACGGACCCGTGCGTGACGACGGCGGCGTAACGCTTCTCGGTTGCTCATCTTTCCTCGACTATCGATCGTCATTTTGCAGCCTTTCCAGCCTTACGGAGAACACGCTCACCTGCGTAGCGGACACCCTTTCCCTTGTAGGGCTCGGGCTTTCTAACCTTACGGATGTCCGCGGCTACTTGGCCGACCTTCTCCTTGTCCGTTCCCTTCACGAGCACCCGGGTCGGCGAGGGAACCTCAAACGATATGCCTTGGGGCGCGTTAACCGTCACTGGATGCGAGTAACCGACGAGTAGCTCTAATGTCCCAGATCCCTTCAGGCTCGCCCTGTAGCCAACGCCGACGATCTCTAACTCCTTCGAGTAGCCATCGGTCACCCCGGTGACCATGTTCGCAACCAGAGATCGGCTGAGCCCATGGAGTGCACGACTTCTCCTCTCGTCGTCGGGCCGCTCCACTACTAGAACGTCGCCGACTTGGCTTATCGAGATTCCAGTAGGCAACCGGCGCTCTAGCACTCCCTGTGGGCCTTTGACGGTGACGAACTCTTGAGCGACGGTGACCGTCACCCCAGAGGGCACTGGTATAGGCGCCTTTCCAACACGTGACATCAGATCTCTCCCAAGCTTGCCCAGGGCCCGATGCAGCCTCTAGACCAACTGACAAAAAGTTCCAAAGGACTCCTACCGCTACCAGACATGGCAGAGCACCTCTCCACCTAAGTGGCGCTTCCGGGCTTCTCTGTCCGTCATCAGTCCGTGACTCGTAGACACGACCGCTACTCCAATACCGCCCAGCACTCGCGGAATTCGATCGGCACGCACGTATATGCGTAGCCCGGGCTTGGAAACTCGCTTTATCCCGCCGATAGTGCGAGTTCGATCCGGTGAGTACTTCAACTTGATCTCGAGAGTAGCCCCCGGCTTACTCCCGTCTTTTGCCACCGAATACCCTGCAATGAATCCTTCTCGCTCCAAAATAGCCGCGAGAGACTCCTTCAGTTTCGACGCCGGCATCTTGACCGTGTCGAACTGGGCCGAATTCGCGTTGCGAATGCGGGTGAGCATGTCGGCTATCGGGTCCGTCATTGTCATCTCGGCACTCCTACCAACTCGCCTTGGTCACTCCAGGGATCTCTCCCGCGTGCACCATCGTCCGCAAGCAGATCCGACAGAGTCCAAACTTCTTGTAGACAGCCTGGGGACGCCCACACCGTTGGCAGCGGGTGTAGCCCCTGACCTTGAACTTTGGGGTTCGTTGTTGCTTTTGTACCAATGCCTTCTTTGCCATAGCCTCTACCGGTTCTCCTGTCGAAACGGAAAGCCAAACGCTCTTAGCAGCGCGCGCCCTTCCTCGTCGTTGCGGGCGGTTGTCACAATCGTTATATCCATACCTCTTATGGTGTCTATCCGGTCATAGTCGATCTCTGGGAATATGAGCTGTTCGTTGACCCCGAAGGTGTAGTTGCCCAATCCGTCGAACGAGCGCGGGGAGAGCCCTCGAAAGTCCCTAATCCTTGGAATAGCGAGACTAACGAGGCGGTCGAAGAACTCCCACGCTCTGTCACCCCTCAAGGTGACCTTCACTCCTATCGCCTGGCCCTCACGGAGCTTGAATCCCGCGACGGAGCGTTTCGCTCTCGTCACGACGGTCTTTTGCCCAGTAATTGTCTCAAGGTCTCGCTGAGCCCCCTCGATGAGAGACTGCTGTTGAGTTGCCCGTCCAACTCCTGCGTTCAAGACGATCTTTTCTATCTTCGGAGCTTCCATGACGTTTGAGAGACCAAGCTCTGTACACAGCTCGCTTCGCACCTGGCTGACGTAACGCTGCTTCAACCTCGGCACGGTCTTTTCTGCGACCGGGCTCATAGCTCCGCCTCACACCTGCGACATACCCTTAACTTCCTGCCATGTTCGTCGAAGGAACTCCCCACTCTCGTCGGCTCGCCACAGCTCTTGCACAACAGAGATACCGAGGAGACTGGAACCGGCATGAACTTGTCGATAATTCCTCCCTGCATTGTCGTACCGGTCGCCTTCGCGTGGCGCTTCGCGACGTTTACACCCTCGAGCACGACGCGGCCCTCGGCAGGTAGGGCGCGTATCACTTCCGACCGGTGTCCTTTGTACTTACCGGAGCGGACCACGACTCTGTCTCCCTTCTTGATCCGCATCAGAGGACCTCGGGAGCGAGGGAGACGATTCGCATGAACTTCTTGTCACGAAGCTCGCGCCCTACGGGACCGAATATGCGCGTACCCCTGGGTTGTTGCTGCTCGTTGATCAAGACGGCCGCGTTTTCATCAAATCGAATGTAGCTTCCGTCGGGCCTGCGCTTTTCTTTCTTGGTCCTAACGACTACACAACGCACCACGTCGCCCTTCTTGACCGCCGCACCTGGTATCGCGTCCTTCACCGTTGCGACGAAGACGTCGCCGATACTCGCGTAGCGGCGCCTGGAACCACCGAGCACCCGAATACACAGGACTTCTTTTGCTCCCGAGTTGTCCGCGACCTTAAGCCGCGACTCCTGCTGGATCATCGTGCCTTCTCCGTGACCTCGACCAACCTCCACCGCTTGAGCCGCGACAGAGGACGGGTCTCTCCAACGCGTACCCGATCGCCAATCTTGGCCTCGTTGTGCTCGTCGTGGGCGTAAAGACGTTTCGTCCTTTGGACGGTCTTTCCATACCGGGGGTGCCGGACTCGTTCTACTACGCTCACGACGATCGTCGACTCCATCGCATCGGAGACGACGACGCCTTCTCTCACCTTGCGCCTGTTGGGCCTACTCGCAGACGTTAGAGACTCACTCGCCATCAAATTTCCTCCTCAGGGTCGTAAGGTTCAACGTCGTCACCGTCGTCACCGTCGTCACCGTCGGCTACGTCGTCAACGATCTCCTCTTGGGCGTCTGTTTCCTCTGGAGCGGCCGACGCGTCGCTCTTGGCTTCAGCCTCAGCATCTTGGGCCGCGAGGTGAGCTCGTGCTACTTCTCTTTGCTCTTCGCTCGGGGGTTCGTAGGTGCCTTCAGCCTCTTCGATCTCCCTCTCTCTCAAGATCGTGAGCAGACGGGCGATGTCACGACGCACGTGTTGGAGGCGTGCGGTATTGTCGAGTTGACCGGTCGCGAGCTGGAACCTCAGATTGAACAGTTCCCGCCTACTGTCGTTCAGTCGCTCTTCGAGCTCGTCGTCGTCCAAGAATACGAGGTCAGTCGCGGTCGCCATCACACTTGCACCTCGGGAACGTCGTGGGTACCCGGCCTCACTACAAAACGCGCCTTCATAGGGAGCTTTTGAATCGCTCGCTCCATCGCTTCTTCTGCGAGCTCCTTGTCGACGCCGGCCAACTCGAACAGAACCTTGCCGGGTCGCACGACCGCGACCCAGTGCTCGGGATTGCCTTTTCCAGATCCCATGCGGGTCTCGGCCGGCTTTTGAGTCACGGGCTTGTCCGGAAACACTCGAATCCACACCTTGCCGCCGCGCTTTACATGCCGGGTCATCGCGATACGAGCCGCTTCGATCTGCCTAGAAGTGATCCACGCGGGCTCCAACGCCTGGATCCCGAAGTCACCGAAGTTAACCGTCGTGCCACCTTTCGCGTCTCCTTTGAGCCGCCCA
>JAJYQJ010000092.1 GCA_021794655.1 Actinomycetes bacterium
CCCGGCTGGTACTACGATCATATGTTCGATACTACACCACGGGTGTATCAATTCGTGCAACGGTGCTCACTCATTTCGCCGTCGGCCTTGACCCCTCCCTCACAGAAGGGGGTTGCGGCCGCGGTCGGCTCAACCATAACTCCGCTTTCATCGTGACGGCGGGGCGCATAAACGCATCGGCTAGACCCGGCACTTCGGTGGTCACGACGTCACCGACGCGCTTGGTGTGGTGAGCATACGAGGTGAAGGCCGGGACCAAGAGATCGACGGTCGCAACACGCCCGGCGTTGAGTGCTTTCTCCCAGCGGTTTCCTTCGATTTTCGAGTAGCCCATCGACTCGATTTCTGCCACAAGCCTGCCGTCGAGGAGAACTTTGTTGCGGACGCCACAGTCAGCGTCACCGGTCTGGCGGAGTGGGAGGTCGAGACCGAGGCGATCGATGTGCAAGACGACAGCGATACCGCCGATGAGGCGGTAGTTCTCACCGAGGCCGATTCGATCTGCAGCCCGGGCGACGTTAGCGATGGCGACTAGGCCCCCGTCTTGAGTGGCCGAGAGACTTGAGACGATCGGCACCTGAGGCACCGTCGTCTGTTTAGCGATCGCGTCCGTCACACCGACGCGACGTCGTGACTTTGTCTTTTCCTCCAACCGACTGGTGCGGTCACGTGGGTTCTCGTCGGGTTCGAAGTGGATCACAGGATCATCGTGCCACTAGGCGGGCAGTCGGCAGTCCTCTGCGAGCACAACCCGCTCGACAATCCGCTGGGCAGCTTCGATACGGTCGACTCCACCGAGGTCGTGGAGATCCCACACCTGTTGGACGGGGTGAGCCAGCGGGTAACGGTTGAGCTTCCAGCACTCGGTGAGCGACACGTCTCTTGTGTGGCGCACGATCACCGAGGCGTCTTGACTGCCTGTGGCCTCGACGAATGCGGGGGGCATCGTTAGTTCCTGATCCACGTAGAGGACGGCGATCGTCGGGTGGCGCCAAGCAGCGGTGAGATCACAGGCAACGTCGGCGGAGACGACGACATGGGCGCTGGCGTCGCGAGCCGTACTCACGACGACCTCGGTCTGGGCTGTGAGCGGTTCGAGGGCGTACCAGTACCGCTCTGAGACCACCTGGGGTTGATGACGGGCGACGTAGAGGTCGACTAGGGCCATCCGCACGTCGGGTGAGCCGAGCCGGTTTGTGTCAATCCCATGGGATCGACACATCGCCAAAATCTGAGAGACTCGGGGTTGGCTGACCCTCAACGCAGCGGCTAAGGCTGCCTGGGTGAACCCCGTGTCGGCCATAGCGAGGCGGCGTACCGCTTCGGAGGTTGCAACACCCCAGCGCCTCGTTGTCCGCTTGTCCACAGAGAAATTATAAGCCTTCTCCCTTAAGTTGGCAAGAAGACTTATATGCCCAGGCTAAACCGTTACTGCGGCTACTGGTCCTTTGACTACTCCCCTTGAGCGGGGTCCTAATCTTCCGTTCGAGGTGATCGCAGAACAACAAAGCATCGTTGGATCGTTGTTCAAACGTCCTCATATATTCAAGCTCGGCAACCTTCCCGCGGACCGTCATGAGTTCACTACGCCCACGCGAAAACAGACCAGACGACCGGACGTGTGTATCCACGTACGCTCGTTCTTGGACAAGGATTGGCTCACCTTGGGTGGTCTTCCAGTGACCCGCCCTTTCCGGACTGCTTCTGATCTGTTGTGGGACCACGAAGATCCTGAAGCAGTGGCCAACATTGTCGTCGGGTCAATCCGTCGTGATCTTGACCACCCCGGGACGTTTGCCGATGGCTTGGCGCCTCATGCCGGTCGGTTCGGCCTACGCAGAGGCGACGGGCATGCTCTCTTGCGCTGGATGATCGGACTCGTGGGAGACCCGCGCGGTGAGCAATGGATGGAGGAGGCTCTGGCTCACAACGATCAGATGGCTGTGCCTCGCGAAACAAAAGGATCGAGAAGGTGACCGCTGAAGATCGCTATACAACACCTGCAGCTTTCGAGCGGCTCTCACCGATCCGATTGTTCGAGCGTCGGCTCAAAGCGGTGGAGCGTTTTCAGATCAGGCGTCCGACTTCGTCGGCGAAGCCGGGTACGCCGCACCGAGCGAGTCGAGCGATCAGATCGACTGGCGTGAGGGCAGGTTGGCTGGTGTGGTCAGCTTGCTCTCGGAGGACATCACGATCCTCGGGGCGAGGTCGAGCTGGTCGAGCAGGAAGCCGTCGGGGTGTAGGACTTCGATGTTGAGCGCCCGAGCACGTCTCTTGGATAGTCGCGGACGTTTGCCGTGACGATCGCGTCGGCCCGATCGACCATAGCGACGCCTACGACGTGGCGGTCGTCAGGGTCGGGGAGCGTCACGGTGTGCTCCAGGTTCTCCCATCCCTCGACGCCGGCGTCTTCGAAGGCGTCGTCCATGACAGCGAATCGGCGCCGGACTTGTTCGGGTGGGATCTCGGGGTGGATCTCGGCGATGGCATCGGTGGCCTCGGCGACGATCCGGGTACTCCACAGCGGCCGGTAGAGGTCGCGTTCGGCGAGCCGTAGCAGCGTGTCGGCGAGTGCGATCGGCACGAGGACGCACGCGTCGAGGACCACGGCATAGCGAGCCACTTGGTCACTCGGCGGTGGTGGGCCGAGCCCGGCGACGGCGAGCCGCCTTGAGCGCTCCGGCGTAGTCGGCTCGTGAGCCGTCGTAGAGTCCCAGCTCGCCGGCTTCCTCGGTGAGCTCGTCCAGGATGGCCCGACGCTCGCTGCGGCGGCGGTGCTGGAAGTCGATCAGGTCTTGTAGACGGACTCGGCGGTGACGGTTCGGCTTCTCGAAGGCGATGGCGCCGTCTTCGAGAAGCTTGACGAGGGTAGGGCGGCTGACCCCGAGGAAGTCGGCCGCCTCCTGGGTGGTGAGGAGCAGGCCTTGGGGGGCGACAAGGGTGGCCTTGCCCTCACGCATGACTTCGACCACCTGGCGCAGGACGCGGTAGACCTCGGCCGGAAGCGGGATCTGCTCGCCGTCAGGGCCTAGAAGCAGGCCCGGCTCGGTATGGCCATCGAAGAAACGGGCGAGGTCGAGGAGTTGGTCCAGGTCGTCGGGAGGGAAGACGACCTCCTCGTCACGCCCGTGGTCGACTGTCGCGGTCGTTGGTTCGCTGGGCGCTCGGCTAGTCGGGGTCATGACTCCATGGTAACACAAGTCGAAAAAAACGAAAGCAGCCACCGGGTGGACTGCATCCGCGCCTCGGTGGTGTCGCGTCAGCGGTCGTCCCCAGGCCGTTCGTGGACCGATCGTCGGGCGGCCGTGGCGCGGACGACGTCGGCCAGAACTCCCAAGAGTCGTGGGTCGTCGTTCAAGGACTCGGTGCGACAAAGCTCTAGACCCAGCTCTCTAGCGGTGTTCGCCGCTTCTATGTCGACGTCGTAGAGGATCTCCAAGTGATCCGAGACGAACCCGATCGGACACACGACGCAGGCCCGTGAACCTTGCTCAGCGACGCTGCGAAGAGTAGTCAAGAGGTCTGGGGAGAGCCACGGAAAAGCCGTGCGCCCCGCACTCTGAAACGCGACTCGCCAGTTCGCGAGGTTGGCCACCTCTGCGACGAGCGATGCCGACTCAAACACTTGGTCTGCGTAAGGGTCCCCAGACTCTGCGACCTTCATCGGGATCGAGTGCGCGCTGAACACGGTTGTGACGTGGTCCTTGCCACGTCCACGGAGTTCGTCGATCCGATCCGTGACGAGACTTGCAACGAGGTCTACGAAAGCGGGGTTCTCGTACCACTCCTTTATCGGGAGAAACGTGACCGAAGTACCGCTATTGGAAATAGCCCGGGCCGCCCGGTCGAGGTATTCGCCGGCACCGGCGGACGAATAGTGGGGGGTTAGAACGAGGCCGATCGTCTCGTCGACACCCGATTTAACGAGATCCAACGCGGCGTCTTCTATGAACGGCGCGGTGTGCTTCGCGCCGTAACGCACGAGGTAGCGTCCCGGCTCGTGTGTCGATAGCAGCTTCGTTAGCCCGTCCACCTGGGAGCGGGTCAGTGCGGCGAGCGGCGAGACGCCGCCGATCGCGTCGTAGCGGCGCACCAGATCGTCGAGTTGCTCCCTAGAGGGGGGGTTTCCCCGACGGATTCTCGTGTAGAACGGCTCGATCTCCTCTCGTGTCCCAGGCGTCCCGTGGGCCATTACCAGAACCCCGACCCGCCCGCCGTCATCGCCGACCCTCGATCGTCTCACTTCGTTCATCGCACCACGCCCGCTCGCCCGTTTGAGTGGACCAGATCGACCAACGCGTGGAGGATCCCAGGGTCGGTCTCTGGAAGGACCCCGTGTCCGAGGTTGAAGATATGACCGGGCTCCTCTCCCGCTTGGTCCAGTACCAGTAGCGCTTCTTTCTCGACGACGCTCCACGGCGCAAGGCAGATCGAAGGGTCCAAGTTTCCCTGGACCGCGTGGTTCGAGCCGACCCGCCTCCGCGCTTCGTCAAGCGGTACTCGCCAGTCGACCCCGACGACGTCTGCGCCGCTGGAGGCCATCAGAGCCAGAAGCTCGCCCGTTCCGACGCCGAAGACGACGATCGGCACGTCGAGGTCGCGTACCGACTCTATAACCTGTGACGTCGCGGGCAACGCGTAACGCTCGTACTCGACCGGCGAGAGACTCCCGGCCCAGCTGTCGAAGAGCTGGATCGCCCGAGCTCCCGACTCCACCTGAGCGCGCAAGAAACTACCGGCGAGCTCCGCGAGGCGCGACGTCAGCTCCCCCCAAGTGCGCGGATCGGAGTGCATGAGTGCCTTCACCCTGCCAAACGTGCGCGACGGGCCTCCTTCTATCAGGTAGCTCGCTACCGTGAACGGTGCTCCCGCGAACGCGATCAGCGGTATCGACGTGCCGTCGAGCTCTCTAACCACCGCCTCCACCGTTTCAATTACATAGGGGACGTCCACGCCGGGTTCGAGTTCTCGCAGCCGCGAGAGATCCGACGACGATCGAAACGGACGCTCCACGACTGGACCGTGGCCCTGGACCACGTCGACGCCGAATCCGATCGCGTCGAGTGGGACCACGATGTCGGAGAACAAGATCGCCGCGTCGACCCCGTAGCGCCGGACCGGTTGGAGAGTGAGCTCTGCAGCGAGCTCAGGATCGTGGATCGCTTCGAGCAGTGTGCCCGCTCCCCGTCTCTTTCGGTACTCCGGGAGAGATCTCCCCGCTTGCCTCATGAACCACACCGGGGTACGTGGAACACGCTCGCGCCGACACGCGAGTAGGAACGTAGGCATCTCGGGCGCCACCTCACCGCTTAGCATCTCGGTCTCACCGTTTGATCTTCGCAGGCTCTCGGGTCTCGTTCCAACCGCCACCTCGGTTCGACGGCGGCAACCGGCGGACTCCAGAGCGGCTAGAATGGAGCGTTTCTCCAACGGAGGGATTCGAGAAAGGGGGCCGTTTGCCAGAGGACTTGGAGACAGCGGAGGAGCAGGCGTTCTTGGACCGGGCTCACCGAGGGCTCGATTCGATGCGAGACGAGGCTTCGCGGATGCTTAAGTCCGTGTTGGACCTCGGCAAAGGAGGCACTTTCCAGTCGCGCACCGAACGAGACATCGTGGTGCGGACGAGCCTCGCGAGGCTCGCCCAGCTCGACATCGGCGACCAGGCACTCTGCTTTGGACGGATCGATCGACTCTCCAAAGATCGAGGTCCAACTGATCGAGGTCCAACTGATCGAAGTCCAACAGGGCCAGAGCGGCCGTCTGTGGAGGGTGAAGCAGGAGAGTCGGAGTCGTTCCACATCGGCCGGGTCGCGGTCTCCGCAGAGGACTTAGAGCCGCTCGTCGTCGACTGGAGAGCCCCCGTCGCAGAACCGTTTTACCGCGCGACCGGACTCGACCCGCAGGGGCTCTCTCGGAGGCGACACCTCGCAGTCAAGCACCGCTTGGTCACCGGCATCGAAGACGAGTACTTCGTCCCACCCACCGATCGGAGAGGAGAAGATCGCGGGGAGGTCGGAATCGGCGGCGGCGGAGCGCTCCTCAGCGCGCTCGGAGAGGCGCGCACTGGAAGGATGGGGGACATCGTCGCGACGATCCAGCGTGAGCAGGACGAGATCATCAGGGCGCCGCTTCCCGGGGTCCTCATGGTCCAAGGAGGTCCGGGAACCGGCAAGACGGCCGTCGCCCTCCATAGAGCGGCGTACCTGCTCTACACGTACCGCTTCCCGCTGGAGCGCCAGGGCGTCTTGGTAGTCGGCCCGAACCCGCTGTTCTTGCGCTATATCGAACAAGTGCTGCCGTCGTTGGGAGAGACCGGCGTGACCCTCTCGACGGTCGCAGGACTCGTCCACGAAGTGAAGGTGACCGGAGTCGACTCTCTCGAAGGCGCGAGGCTCAAAGGCGACGAGCGGATGGCAAGGGTCCTCGCGGCCGCCGTGCGATCGCGGCAGCGCCCGCTGCGCCGCGACGCAGAGATTCCCTTCGGCCCGACCGTCTTGAGGCTGACCGTCGCTCGATCACGAGAGATCGTAGAGCGTGCAAAGAAGCGCTCCGGAACGCACAACGCGCGCCGGCGCCTCGTCGAGCGGGCGGTTCTCGACTCGCTCGTCGAACAGTACAGGTCGCGCACCGACGGCCGTTCACGTACCCCTCTCGCGAGCCGCTCGACCAACGGGCACAGGGTTCACGACGCCAACTATGCCTACGACGCCGACGAGCTCGCGAACGAAGACGCACACGTTGACGATCAGAGCGCAGCGGAGTTACGCCGCCGCCTGAGGCGTACCCCAGAGGTGAACGACGCGCTCGACAGGATGTGGCCGAAGCTCGCCCCGCACGAACTCTTGCACGACCTCTTCGGCGCACCGCCGCTGATCGCGTTGGCGGGAAAGGGGGTCCTATCCGAACAAGAGCAGTCCAAGTTGTTTCGCGCTCGAAGCGCCTCACTCGGCGACGTTGCATGGACCACCGCGGACGCAGCGCTAGTCGACGAGGCAAAGATGATTCTCGGTCCGAGGACCACTCGGCGCTCACAACGTCGTCACAGCACTCACCTCGACGACTCGAGCTCGACCCACATCGAAGGCATGCGAGAGGAGATCGGCTACTGGCCCTCGGGGTTGGATCCCTCCCCGCTCCCTCTTAGCTCGCGTCCTCATAACGCGAACGGCTACGCCGGCCACGTCAACGCCGGCAACGACGACGAGATAAGAACATACGGCCACATCGTCGTCGACGAGGTCCAAGACCTCTCGCCGATGCAGCTGCGGATGCTCGCGCGACGCTCCCTCTCGGGCTCGATGACCGTCGTCGGCGACATCGCACAGGCGACCGGCCCATGGACGCTTCGCAGCTGGAGCGATATCGCAACCCACCTGAGCGCCGACCGCGAGCCAACTAAGACAGAGCTCACCGTCAGCTACCGTACGCCCGCCGAGGTGATCCGCATCGCCCGCAGGGTGCTCGCAGAGGCAGCACCGGAGCTCACCCCTCCGAGAGCGATCAGGGAGTCAGGGGAGTCCCCGACGTTCATAACGGTCGAACGAGACGACCTCTTCGAACGGGTCGCACAGATCGCTGCCCACGAAGTCGACAACGTTAGACCCGGGCGCACCGCAGTCCTCGCACCAGAGGCACTCCTCCCCGACCTCTCCAAAGCCATGGAGAAAAACGGCACTCCAGCAACCGACCCCAGAGATCCGCTCGGAAGCGGGCTCCTCGCCGATTTGGTCTTGCTCGCGTGCGACGAGGCACACGGCCTCGAGTTCGACTCCGTCGTCGTCGTAGAACCCGAACTCGTCGCAACCGGCGGGGAGCCTCAGCCGAGCGTAGAAGGCATGAAGGCGCTCTACGTAGCGCTAACGCGCCCCACGAGGCGTCTGAGCGTCGTCCACAGTGCCCCCCTCCCTTGCTATCTCAGCGCGACACACTAAGATGCCCGAGATGCCAGAGAGCCACACGTACCAATACGCTGATCCAGGCGCCCCCCGCCTCGCAGCGTTTAGAACCCCCCAGGAGGTGACCGCCGTAACCAGGATGTTGGCGTGTAGGGACGACTGTGGGCTAATAAATACGCCGTGAGCCAGGCTGTTTCACTAGAGAAGAGCGCGAATCTCGGGAAGATCGTCCACGAACGACCCCCGATGCTCGCGATCGGGGTGATGATCTGGCTCGGCTCGGAACTCATGTTCTTCAGCGGGCTCTTCGCCGCGTTCTTCACGATCCGCGCCCACGCGCCGGGGGGAGTGTGGCCTCCCGCGGGGACGAAGCTCGACACCGTTCAGGCCGGAGTCTTCACCGCAATCCTCGTCGCGTCGAGTTTCACGATGCAGCGAGCGGTCTTCTTGGAGGAGTGGAGGCGCCGCAAGGAAGCCAAGAAGTGGATCGTCGCGACGATCGTCTTGGGTGCGCTCTTCCTCGGGAACCAGGTCTACGAGTGGACTCACCTAACGACGCGGTGGACGACCAACGCGTACGGATCTCTGTTCTTCATAATGACCGGCCTCCACGGGCTCCACGTCTTCTTGGGCCTCGTCGCGATGGTCTTCCTCCTCGGCCGGATGAAGGGCGCCGCCGGGGACCCCGGAGAGTTGTCGGTCGTCCAAGGAGTTAGCTACTACTGGCACTTCGTCGACATCGTGTGGCTGGGTCTGTTCAGCTGCCTGTTCTTGTTGAAGTAGGAACATCGAATTGCCATCTCTCATCCGATCACTTCTGAAGAACCGCTACCTCATCCCCGCCGGGCTCGTCGCCGTCGTCGCCGTCATCGGGCTCGCCTCGTTCGGTTCGGGAGCCGGCGGCGCGTCCAACGGTGCGACCTCGAGCGCACCTACCGCTGCGACCAACCCGATCGGGCGGATAACTCACGGCCTCGGATCGGTCCCGAACGTAAACTTCAACGGCGGGGTCGCGTTGCCCCAGCCAGTCGGGAGTCCGAACTACCTCGGTGGACGAAAGAACAGCGGCGGCCCCAACTCGAGCATCCGGATCTATCGCCATCAAAACGGGCACAAGTCCCTCGTCGCCTACGGCAACTCCTCCATCATCTACAAGACCCCGCCGGCTTCTTACATAAAGCCCGGCGCCGCCCTCTTCGCCCAGAACTGCGCGGTCTGCCACGGTCCCGCCGCCGAGGGCACGTCGATCGCGCCGAACCTGATCGGTGTCGGACCGGCCACCGTCGACTTCTGGGTGTCGACCGGGCGGATGCCCGCGACGAGCACCGCGCAGGTCGAGGCGACCAGAAAGCCCCCGCGCCTCAATAAGTTGCAGTCACTCGAGGTCGCCGCGTTCGTCAACTCACTCGACCCCGCCGTCCCCTTCGTCCCCTACGTCAACTTAAAGGGTGCGAACCTCTCAAAGGGCGCAAGCCTCTTCGCCCTCAACTGCGCCGCGTGCCACACGATTACCGGCGCCGGCGACGCCCTCGCCTTTGACACCTTCGCTCCGTCACTGCGTGCCGCCTCCCCCCAACAAGTCGCCGAGGCGATCCGGACCGGGCCTGCTAACATGCCACGCTTCACCGGCAACCTCTCCGACTCACAGGTGAGAGACGTCGTCGCTTATGTAACGAAGAAGATCCAGCATCCATCGAATCCCGGCGGAGCGGCTCTTGGAGGAGTCGGACCGGTCGCCGAGGGGTTCATCGCGTTGCTAATAGGGGTTGGAGGATTGGTCTTGATAGCGTTTTGGATAGGGGACCGAGCGTGACTTCGCAGACGCACACCGGTGACGACGACGCTTCGGTGACTCGAGTTCCTATGCCGGTTGCACGCCTCGACGACCCACATCTGAAAGAGGCGGCCCGCAACCCGAAGAGGACCGAGAACATCATCGCTATCTGCCTCGTCGTCGGGATCCTCGGCCTCGCGGGGTTTGGAGCTGCCTACTGGGTCAACGCCGCCCCTTGGGTGATCGCCGGCACCATCGGAGTCGGGCTCTTCTTCTTGGGCTTCGGGCTCACCGCTTGGGGAAAGTACCTCATGCCACAGGGTCCCTTCGTCGAGGAGCGCCACCCGCTCGCCTCCACCGAAAGCGAGCGAGACGCGATCTCCGCCGCCCTCGTCGAGCGGACCGGCGTCGTCGTTAAGCGGCGCAAGATGCTCGGTGGGCTCTTCGCAGGCGGCGCCGGCATCTTCGGGATCGTCGCTCTCTTCCCACTCCTCCGCTCTTTGGGTCCCGTCCCGGGCAACACCCTTAACGTCACGAACTGGAAGGCCGGCTCCTTGCTCGTCGACTCGAACGGCCGGCCCGTCCATCGCGACGACCTCCAGCCAGGTGGGATCCTGACCGTCTTCCCGGCCGGATACGAGAACTCCGAGGAGGGCCAGGCTATCGACCAGACCGTCCTCATCCGTTACCAAGACGTCAGCTACACGACCCAGCCAGGGCGTGAGAGCTGGGGTCCCGCCGGCTACCTCGCGTTCTCCAAGCTCTGCACCCACCTCGGGTGTCCAGTCGGCCTCTACGAGCAGCAGCTCGAGTTGCTCGTCTGCCCCTGCCACCAGTCGATGTTCAACGTCGCCGACGGATGCGTCCCCGAGTTCGGTCCAGCTCCTCGCCCCCTTCCCCAGCTCGCCCTCTACATCGACTCCGCCGGCTACCTCCGGGCCCAGGGCCCCTACGACCAGCCGGTCGGTCCCGGATTCTGGGAGCGCTCGTGAGTTCCCCCGAAGCGACGACGCGAACCCGCCGCAACGCCGACAGCGGAAGGCCTCGGACCAAGCGTGAAGCCAAGCAAGCGCTCGGTCCCTACGGGCGCGTCGGCAAGGCGATCAACGAGCTCGACGACCGCCTCGGGGTCGCAAGAGGCGGGCGCGTCTTCTTGGACAAGATCTTCCCCGACCACTGGTCGTTCATGCTCGGCGAGATCGCCCTCTACTCCTTCGTCGTCCTCTTGGCTACCGGCGTCTTCTTGTCTTTCTACTTCGTTCCATCGACCGCCCAGGTCATCTACCACGGCGTCTACAAGCCCCTCGACGGACAGAAGGTCTCCGCCGCCTACGCGTCGACCGTCAACATCTCCTTTTCCGTCAGAGCCGGTCTCTTGATGCGCCAGATGCACCACTGGGCGGCCGACATCTTCGTCGGATCGATCGTCGTCCACATGGCCCGCGTCTTCTTCACCGGAGCTTTCCGCAAGCCCCGCGAGACGAACTGGCTCATCGGCTCCACCCTCTTGATCCTCGCGATCTTGAACGGCTTCATCGGTTACTCGCTCCCCGACGACCTCATCTCGGGCACCGGGCTCAGGATCGGCTACTCGATCATCCTCTCGATCCCCTTCGTCGGCAGCTACCTCGCCTCCTTCCTCTTCGGCGGCAACTTCCCCGGCAACATCATCATCCCGCGCTTCTTCATCCTCCACGTCCTCATCTTGCCCGCTATCATCGTCCTCCTCCTCGGTGCCCACCTCGGTCTCTTGGTCCGCCAGAAGCACACCCAGTTCCCCGGCAAAGGACGTAGCGAGCACAACGTCGTCGGTTCCCCGATGTTCCCGACCTTCATGGCCAAGACCACCGGATTCTTGTTCATGGTCGCCGGCGGGATCGCGTTGCTCGGCGGGTTCGCCCAGATCAACCCGATCTGGCAGTTCGGCCCCTACCAGCCCGACAAGATCTCCTACGCCGTCCAGCCAGACTGGTATATGGGATGGCTCGACGGTGCGCTACGAATCATGCCGAGCTGGGAGTTCACCGGGTTCGGTCACACGTGGCCGCTCGAAGTGTTCATACCCGCGATCTTGTTCCCCGGCGTCGTCTTCGGTATCGCACAGATGTGGCCGATGATCGAGCGAAAGATCACCAACGACGACGAGATGCACAACCTCTTGGACCGCCCCCGGTTCCGCCCGAAGCGCACCGCCTTCGGCGCCGCTTTCTTCGCGATGCTCTTCGTCCTCTTCGGCGCCAGCTCGACCGACGTCCTCGCCAACTTCTTCCAGATCTCGTTGAACGAGGTCCTCTGGTTCTTCCGGATCGCCGTCTTCGTGATTCCAGTTATCGTCGGCGTCTTCACCTGGAGGATCTGTATCGAGATGCAAGGGGTCCCAACCGTCGGTAAGCGCAAGAGGGCCGTCACAATCTCGATGACCCAAGACGGCGGCTACGTATCGGAGACCTCCGACCCACGCCCCGGCGACGGACACGTCGAACTCGACCCAACCCCCGTCCCGGTCAAGATCGACATCGACCTCGAAACCGTCGGCGCCGGTGGTCGTGGGGGTCGTGGTGGGGGTGGTCGTGGTGGGGGTGACGACACGACCGAAGAGATCGGAGACGGAGTTCGAGAGGTCGCTCGTTAAGCTCTGTAAGCTCTGTGTCTGCCGCCGCCTCCGGCGGTCGCCACGGCCGCCACGGCCGCCGCGATCACCGGATGCCCATCCCGAACGACGCCTGCTATCATTGCTAGCAGGAGGTGATGGGTTTGGCAGCGATCAGCGTGCGCGATCTGGACGAGGACGTGGCCAGCCGCCTGAAGGTGCGGGCCGCTCGCCATGGACGGTCGATGGAAGCTGAGGTTCGGGCGATCCTCACCGACGCGGTCGCTGCGCGGGAAGATGACCAGCTCAACCTCGCCCAAGTGATCCGAGAGCGCTTCGCAGCGATCGGTGGGGTCGAGCTAGAGATTCCACATCGGCAGGACACGCCCCGAGTGGCCGACTTGCCCGAGTTGCCGTGATCATCATCGACACCAACGTGATCTCCGAGATGATGCGCGACGAACCTCACCCAGAGGTCCTCGCATGGACCGCCACTGCGGGCCGGTTGCACACGACCGCGATCACGCTCGCCGAGGTCGGCTACGGCATAGCTCGGCTGCCCGGTGGCCAGCGTCGAGACCAGTTGACTGCAACAGCGGCCAGGGTGTTCGCCGACTTTGACGAGGTGATCGTGTCTTTCGACGCTCGTGCCGCCCGCCGATATGGCAGGATCGTTGCCAGCCGTGAGGAGTTAGGCCGTCCCATCGCTACAGCCGACGCGCAGATCGCCGCGATCTGTGTTTCACTGGATGCGAGTCTGGCCACCCGCAACACCGCTGACTTCGACGCTACCGGCATCAGCGTAATCAATCCCTGGGAAGGTCCATCCCGATAGCCGATCCCCAAATGGAGACTTCAGCCTCCGTGCCCGGCTCAGTCCATATCGACGTCGACCTCGCATCGGTCGGAGACGGAGTGCGAGAGGTCGCTCGCTAAGCTTTGTAAGCTCTCTGGTCCGCCGTCGCCTCACAGCTCTGGGCCGAGACGGTTACACGGTCACCGTCCGTTTGGCTCTCCGTTTGACGTGGTGTCTTAACTGAACGCTTCGAGACGCCTCGCCACCTCGATCTGTCTATGTAACCAGTAGGACTGGATCTCATCTCGACTAACGGCAAGCGAGGGATCGTCCTTTACGTCGTAGAAGCCGCCGAGTGACCTTAGGACGGCAAGAACGAAGCCCTCGGCGTCTCGTCGTTCATACTTGTAAACGGCGAGTGCGATCGCGGCTTCGGCCAACAGGCCGACTCGTCGTTCGATGCACATGAGATCGAAGTAGTCTCGCAGTGCGCCGCCGGTGCAGATCACGTCGATCTTCGCCGCCATGATGTCCTCGACGCTCGCAACCCTGACGCCGGCGACACGGGACGTTCGTGAGATGAGTCGCTCGCTCGACGCTTCGATGACCTGCACCTTTGTCCCGTTGAGTAGAAAACTCAAACGTTCGTCGCGTCCCTCGGAACGCAGTCGCTTACCCGCACTCTTGAACACGCTCCACAGCGCGTCGAGATCTTCGCGACGTTCGAGAAAGAACTCGAGGTCGTCGCTCACCCGGTGGCCGAGACGCACGGTAAGTCCGGTGTCGCCGGCTAGATATGCGCTCTTCGGCATTAGTGGGGCGAGTACCTCCCACGCTGTGACCGTCTCCTCTGGAAGCATCCCACGAACGCCGTCGCAGGTGGGATCCACTCCGGTGTCGGCGGGAAACGTATTGCGTGCTTGAATCACGAAGACATGCTTTCCAGACGAGCTCTAGCCACGTTGAGCAGCCAGCGACGCATATCTCGATCTACCGCTCCGAGCGACGCCGTCTTCTCAATCGACGACACCGGGAGATGAGTCAGCGCCCAGGAGACGGCGAAGACGTCGTCGCTGAGCAACATCTGTGACGCGATGAAGTCGGCGTGGTTCTCAATAGGCAGCTGCGCGGGTGCCGCGTTAGACAAAACGTGCCAGAAGCGGCGAGGTACGATCTTTGTATCCTTTATTGCCGGGGGAGACGGCAGGCGTGTCGCCAGTACTTCGTCGAGGACGCGACGCCACTTCGCAGACTCACGGTCGGCTTCAAGAACCGTCGCGTCGACGACACGACCGGCTAAGTGTCGCAGCCGTGGCACTACGCGAACGAGCCCCTCTTCGATCAGTCGATCGACGACGAGCGAAGCGGTCGTCGTGCTGACGTTCGCCACGTTCGCAACGGCGCGTCGTGAGTGGAATCCAAACGGGTTCATGTTGAACGCGGCCAAGACGAACAACTCTTCGCGTGGCCTGGAACTGGCCCGCGGTGTCGCACCGAGATCGTCTAGTAGCCGCTCAAACCCCAATTCACTTAGAACACGTGGTGGGCGGCCACGCCGAGCAGTCGTCTGTGACGTTGGAACCTCTAGGCGTTCGATCGCCCGCGTGACGCGATTAATCGACGTCCCGAGCCGAACCGCAGCCTCAGCGATCGTTATCTCCATGTCGTAAGTAAGATAGTACGGGTCGTCCTCGTGATTTCGCTCCTCTTCTCCGGGAAAACCAAGGACTGAAACGAAGCGGCGCCTTAGGATGCGCTCATCGCGACGATCGGCTTGTTGAGCGTCATCGCACCGGTCGAGCCGTAGAACTTCGCGTCGCCAAAGCTAAAGATTCCACCGTCTGATGCGACGAGCCAGTAGCCCAACCCATCCGGGGTAGCTGCCATGCCGACGATCGGCTTGTTGAGCGTCATCGCACCGGTCGAGCCGTAGAACTTCGCGTCGCCGAAGCTAAAGATCCCACCGTCCGATGCGACGAGCCAGTAGCCCAACCCGTCTGGGGTAGACGCCATCGCGACGATCGGCTTGTT
>JAJYQJ010000010.1 GCA_021794655.1 Actinomycetes bacterium
GATCTCCAACCGCAACGGCCCCGCCCTTGCTTCGTCGGTACCACGTACGCCGTCTGAGTAGTCGTTCGCGTAGTTCGTACCGATCTCGATCGCGAGCGACACGATCAGGGCGAGTGCGAACCTCCACCACGAGAGAGCTGAGAGATCCGTCAGAGGGTGGGTCCAAGAGATCCCGATGGACCCGTAGACAGCCGGCGACCTACTCGCGACTGTCGCGTAGTACCAACCGACGGCCGTGCCGACGACGACCGGGACGACGGCTGCTGGAAGTGTCCGCGGACGGGCACCGAGCACCCAACGTCTTACTCCGCGCACGATCGGCGTCTCCTCGCTCGCTACGGCCTCTTCGATCACGGGCGCCTCTTCGCTCATGGACGCCTGGGAAACTTCGAGAAATCGGGAGCTCGATGTTGTACGAACGCGTTACGACCCTCTTGTCCCTCTTCTGTCATGTAGAACAGCATCGTCGCGTCCCCGGCGAGCTGTTGGACGCCGGCGAGTCCGTCGTCTGCGGCGTTGAATCCCGCCTTCAACATCCGAAGCGCGATTGGTGACAATGAGAGGATCCTCCTGCACCAGGCGACGGTCTCGACTTCGAGTTCGGGAAGCGGAACGACGGCGTTGACCAGTCCCCATTCGAGCGCCTGATCTGCGTCGTATTGACGACATAAGAACCAGATCTCCTTCGCCCTCTTCAAGCCGATCGTCCGCGCTAAGAGGCCGGATCCGTACCCACCGTCGAAGGAGCCGACCTTAGGGCCGGTCTGCCCGAACTTTGCGTTGTCGGCCGCGATAGAGAGGTCGCAGACGAGATGCAAGATATGTCCACCACCAATCGCGTAGCCAGCTACCATAGCGATGACGGGTTTGGGGAGCCGGCGGATAAGTATCTGCAAATCCAAGACGTTGAGACGCCCGATCCCCTTTTCGCCGACGCGGTCGTCTCCGATGTAGCCGTCGTCTCCTCGAATCTTTTGGTCACCGCCCGAGCAGAACGCCTCGTCTCCTTCTCCGGTGAGCACGATCACGCCTACGTCGGGGTCGTCGCGGGCGTCGGTGAAAGCGTCGGTGAGTTCAAATAGGGTTTGAGGCCTGAAAGCGTTCCTCACCTTGGGCCGCGCGATCGTCAGCTTCGCAATTCCGTCTGCGACCTCGTAGACGATGTCGGTGAAGTTCCCCCGCGGCTGCCACCGCGGCAACGGGATGTCTCGCAACTCGGCTACGGGGTCCAAAACAGGCTTGCTCATAGCACGTAGGCTAGTTGGCTGTGCAAGAGCTCGTCGCACTGGATATCCCGCCCGGGGAAGCGTTCGTGGACGCTATGTTGTCTGCCTGGGACCAGGGTGACGCTGTCGCGCCGTTGGACCCCCGCCTTCCACGCCCTGCAGTAGATGACCTGATAGAGCTTTTGAAGCCCTCTCGGATCGTCGGTGTCGACGGGGACGGCGCCCGCCTGGATAGAGGTTTGCCGATTCAAGAAGGCGACGCGTTGGTCATGGCGACGAGTGGCTCGACGGGGCGTCCGAAAGCTGTGGTACTGACCCACGAATCCCTTCTCGCGTCAGCTAGAGCGACGTCTAGGAGGCTTACGATCGACTCCGGCCGTCACACCTGGCTCGCGTGCTTGCCGTTCGCCCACATCGGGGGATTGGCGGTCGCTATCCGAGCACTCCTCACCGAGACACCTGTTGTCATACTCCCGCGATTTGAAAGAGAGGAAGTCGAAATGCTCGCCGGGAGCGGGCGGGTATCCCACGTGTCACTCGTCGCGAGTACCCTTAAAAGGGTCGACCCGGATCTATTCGAACGCATTCTTCTCGGAGGATCTGCTCCACTCTCCCGTCTTCCTCGAAACACCGTGACGACCTACGGCATGACCGAGACCGGGTCGGGGATAGTCTACGACGGTGAAGCGCTCGACGGTGTCGAGATAGCGATCGAATCAACCGATAGCTCACCGGATGGATCGGGTGAGATCCTCGTAAAGGCCCCGATGCTCTTCAGGGGCTACCGCGACGGAAAGGACCCGTTCGTATCGGGACCAGACGGCAAGCGCGGTTGGTTCCCCACGGGAGATGGTGGGCGGATCGCTCCGACCGGGAAGCTCAAGGTATTCGGTCGCCTGGCGGGGGTGATCGTGAGTGGAGGGGAGAAGGTTTGGCCGGAGTCGGTTGAGACCGTGATCTCGACCCACCACCTAGTCGACCAAGTGGCCGTCTGGAAACGCCCGGATCCAGAGTGGGGAGAGAGGGTCGTCGCGTGGGTTGTGCCGAGCGATCTTTGCGCTCCTCCCCCCGTCGAAGAGCTCCGCGAGCTGGTTGCTCAAAGACTTGCGCCTTGGGCGGCTCCAAAAGAAGTCGAGTTCGTTGCCTCTATCCCTCGCACGCCGTCTGGCAAACCAAGACGCAACGAACTGCGGTGATGAGTCGTCTCGGTCGACCTCGCCGTCTTGTATGCCAGCTCTAGATCATCCGACGCCGCCCGAGGGCAAAGTCGTCGTTCCGCCGTCTACCACCAACGTCTGTCCGGTGATCCACGATGAATCACTCGATGCGAGGAAGAGAACGGCCTCTGCGACGTCTTCGGGTTCCCCGATCCGGCCCAATGGAATGTGCGAAGAGATCTCCTCCTCGCCCCGTTCCCAGATTGTGCGGGAAAAGTCTGTCTTAACGAGTCCTGGCGCAACCGAGTTAACTCTAACTTGAGGTGCGAGCTCCAATGCTAACTGGCGTGTCATGTAGATGACGGCGGCTTTCGTGACGTTGTACCAACCAATCCCGGGCTCGGGAGACAGGCCTCCGATAGAGGCTACGTTCACGATGACCCCACCACGCTCTCGCATCGAGGCGCGATAAGCTTCCTTTGACCAGTCGAGAACGCCGAGCTGGTTGACCTCGACTGTCTTAAGTGCCATCGAGCGCTCGATGTCGATCATCGGACCAAAGTACGGATTCGTAGCAGCGTTGTTCACCAAGATGTCGAGTGCACCAAACGTGCTTACCACCTTGTCACAACAGACTCGTGCGTCTTGTGGGTTGCCGGCGTGACCCTCATGCCAGGCGACATCGCCACCGAGTCCTGAGAGACTCTTAGCGGCGGCTCTGAGCGAGTCTTGCTTCCTTGACGTGATCATCACGTTTGCCCCTGCTTCGACGAAGATCTTCGCTATAGCGAGGCCAATCCCTTTGCTCCCGCCCGTGATGAGGGCCGTCTTATCCATGAGGGTCGTGGTCATGTCGTCCACGCTAACTCGTCACGCCAGAACAAGGCGGATCGGGCGGCCGAGGGTCCCGTGGCGCCAAAGAACCTCAGATGGGTTGTTTATTGGTTAGCATTTGCATATTGGCTAGCATTACAGCGATGGGGAGAAGACGATGAGCGACGTGTCTCAGGGGCCGGGGTGGTGGATCGCTTCAGACGGCAAGTGGTATCCACCGCACCTTCACCCTTCCGTCGAAGAACAAGACAGGCTGCAGACAACAGACGCCGGGGGCACAACTAGAAACGGCGTGGACCTACACCAAGACGGTCATTCAGGCGGAGAAGTCGAATCCAGTGAGCCGGGATTGACGAAATCGTTAGCGCCCAACAACGGCAGTTTGGGTCAGGGGGGCGCGGGGGGATCTCAGGAGTTAAGTGGCCGTGCTCGTCAGCTGATCGGCTCGTCTGATCCCCCCGAACCAGGATCTGAGGAAGCAAGACGAGAAGCGGCGGCGATAGCGACGGCTCTGCTCGCGTCGGCGTCGTCTAGTGCGAGGAAGGGCACGTCGCACGAGGATCGGCTCAAGCACATCGTTGTCGGGTCGGTAATACTGGTCGTCATCCTCCTCGCAGGCGCTGGGGTCACCGCGACGATCCTCCCACGACGGTCGCCGTCTCTCTCCAACTCGAACACTTCGTCGTCTCTGGCTTCCCCGACGACTCAGGCAACACCGTCGACGCAGCCACCTGTTGCGGCAAACTTGAGTAAGTACATCCTCCCGACACCTCCTAGATGGAGTGTTGTTACAACGCTTGGTCCAACGGGAACGCTGAGCGCGAGCCAGGCCGGTTCTCTCGGGTGCGACGGTCTCGGAGGTGTCACGCTAAAACAGAGGTTCGCGTGGGAAGCGAGTCAAGCGTCCACTTGGGGAGATAATCTTGGCTATCCGGGCACGACGGTCACGCTGTGTCTGAGCGCGCTCGGGTCACCGGCCGATGCTCTGGCGAACCTGCAAGGTCTGGTCTCGACCCTAACAAGCGCTACAGGCCTGCACAACGCCCAACCGGCGGCGTCAACTCCGTCTTCGACGCCGCGACCCGGCGCTCCGGTCGCGCTCGTCTCTCCGGCCGGGCCGACGTCGACCTATGACATAGTGATGGTCCGAAGAAACGTCTTGGTGTTCATCTCACTTCATTCGACATCTCTGACTACCACGCGACTACAGGCACTCGCATCTCAGATCTCGAGCGCACAAGCCGCACGCCTGCCTTGACCCGCCCGAGGACTCTCGTCCTTCCTCCTCGAACCGAGATCGAACGTCGGTTCACCTAGGCGCCTTTAGCGTTTACGATTAGGGTCGTGAATCATCTAAGCGCCGAGTCGAGCCCTTACCTCCTCCAACACGCGGACAACCCGGTCGAGTGGTACCCGTGGGGACCAGATGCGCTGAGGCGGGCGAAAGAAGAGGATAAGCCGATCTTCGTCTCAATTGGTTACTCGTCGTGCCACTGGTGCCACGTGATGGCGCACGAGTCCTTCGAAGACCGCGAGGTCGCGGCGGCACTTAGTGAATCGTTCATCTCGATCAAGGTCGACAGGGAGGAGCGCCCAGACATCGACGCGATCTACATGTCTGCGCTGTTGTCCCTTACCGGTTCGGGCGGTTGGCCGATGTCGGTGTTCTGCACCCCTGACGGTCGGCCGTTTTTCGCGGGGACGTACTTCCCTCCGGTTGACCGTTATCAGATGCCGAGCTTCCAGCGAGTTATAGGCGCGTTGGCGGATGCGTGGAGATCTCGCCGTGAAGAGGTCGAGCGCCAAGCCGACGAGCTGACGGCCCAGATAGCGGACGAGGGTCAGGTACTAGGTGCTTCGGTGCCGATGGGGCCGACGGAGCCGACGAGTGTGCTCCCTGAGTTTGAGACGTCACTTGAGCGATTGATCACGTATCTAAAAAACGGATTCGACCCAATCGAGGGGGGATTTGGGGCGGCGCCGAAATTTCCCCGCCCGACACTCATCGAGCTGTGCTTTTACCACCACAAGCTTACCGGAGACCCGCTCTCTTTGGAGATGGCGACTCGGACCCTTGACGCGATGGCGACGGGAGGGATCTACGACCACCTCGCGGGCGGGTTCTGCCGCTACTCAACCGATCGCACGTGGACGGTTCCACATTTCGAGAAGATGCTCACCGATCAGGCGTTGCTGGCACGCTGCTATCTACACGGTTGGCAGTACACAAAGAACGACGACTACCTGATCGTCCTGAGGGAGACACTCGACTACGTGTTGACGCGACTCTCCTGTGGCGAGGTTGCACTCTACAGCTCAGAGGACGCGGATAGCTCTGGGGTAGAAGGAGCGCACGCGACGTTCACCGAACGCGAAGTACGCGATGCGCTACGGCAAGCGAACCGCGAAGACTTGGTCGATGAGTTGAGCCGATTCTACGGGATAACTCCCGAGGGGAACTGGGAGAGCACCAATATCCTGCGCCGCCCGTCAGGATCTTGTTTGACGCGCAGTCCAGACATAGAGGAGGGAAGAAAGATCCTCTTGGCCATAAGATCCAAGAGGCCTCATCCGGCGATAGACACGAAAGTGATAACCGAATGGAACGCGATGGCGGTAGCTGTACTCGCAGAAGCCGCGGGAGCACTCGGAGACGTAGGGTGGCAACGACGGGCTGAAGCGATAGCTGAGCACTTGTTCGAGAATCTCCGAGACCAAGAGGGACGCTGGTATCGTAGCTGGGCAGGTGTGAGGGGCCGGAATCTCGCGTACGCGTGCGACTACGCGTGGCTTGTCGACGCCTGCACGCGCCTCGCGGAGCTGACCGGAAAGATTCTCTGGATTGAAAGGGCCGTTGAACTGGCCGACAAACTCATCTCGAACTTCTCCGACGTGGGTAGCCGCAACGGTGGCGGTGGGCTGTTCACGACTGCGAACTACGCCGAGGCGCTCGTGGTGAGAGTGAAGGACTTCTCCGACGGTTCTACTCCGTGCGCTAACTCAGTCGCGGCGAGAGCGTTGTTGAGGTTGGCGGCGATTAGCGCTGAAGAAAGGTTTCGTTCAGCGGCCGAGGAGATCATCGAGGCCGCGGCTCCGTTTCTCAAGAGACATCCTGCCCAGCTTGCGGACATGCTCGTTGCCCTGAACCTGAAAGAACATCCCATACAGGTCGTCTTGCGCACAGATCGCCCCGAGATGTTGGCCGAGATTCGCAGCCGGTGGCTGATGGAGGCCGCGCTCGTCACGGGAGAGATTGCAGATCAGCCGGCGTTTAGGGATGCTCTTGACAACGCGGCGTTAGTATGCGAGAACTTCACCTGCATGAAACCCGCTCTCGATCCAGCCACCCTCGCACTTCAACTCGACTCGATAGGAACTAAGGTCGGCAGTATCTCCGAGCGGGTTGCGAAATGGGCCTCTCCTGTCGAAGAGTCCTTGCCCGGCCAGTAGCGTCGACGGAGGAACGTTGAAAACTCGAGAGATTTTGGATTCGTTGGATGGGTGAGCCCCGGCACAGACGAAAGCAGGCCGCGCCGTCGAGTGAGCGTGGTGCGAAGCCTCGCAATAAAGAACTCAAGTCGGTCTTGAAAGACCTGCCGAGAACCGAAAGACTTCCCGTCGCCGGTGGATCGCAGTTACTACTCCTAGTCCTCGCGTGTACCGCGGAAGATACGGCGGCGGTCGAACTCTCTTCGGGTGCGTTGATCCGTCTGCGCGTTCCGTGGCCCCCAGGTCACGAACCAGATCTCGCTGCCTTCGATATCGTCCAGGCGACGCTCGCGGCCGACCCGCAACGAGACGACCTCTCCCAACCAGAGGCGGTGACCGCGGCCGCGCTCCCCCGGCAGGTCGGCACGATGCGCGGAAGGAAAGTGAAGCGCATCTTGGATCGCCTCGCGGCGCCCCCGGACGGGCCGCTACTGGGCTTTCGGGGACCTGCGGCGCCCTACTGGGAGTTCCGGGGATCTCACCCCTCGATAGCTCTTGTGGAACCGCTCAGAGGGCCTCAGCTCATCCGACGTGGTGCGGACGCTTCAGTGTGGGTCAGATTTGGCTGGGACCGCGACGACGTATGGCTGCCGATGGAAGACTTCCACGCGTCTCGCACGCTTGATGCGGCGAGGAGAGAGCGGCTTTCTGGCAAGGCGCTCGCGACTGCTCTTGGATTCAGGCCTCAGTACCTCCTGACGTCAATTAGCAGGCCGCGCGAGGGTCACTGCTACAAAGTGTGTACAGCGGTCCTTCCAAAAGGTTGATTTGTTCTCGATCTAACGAGTTCGATCGAGCGCCTAGCGGCCGAGCTTCCCCTTCGCGAGATCTTCAGCCATCGCCCACCCGAAGACGACGAGCCGGTCGCCTGCGGCGGCGTCGACATCGCCGAAGAGCTCTTCAACCCTTTCGGGGAGCTTCAACTTTGCCGCGACGAAGTCCAGGCCCCCGGCGACGGATCCGTCGCCGCGCAAGATGAACGCACGATCGTCCAGACGCCGTTCGCATCGAAAGCGCTTCGCGAGCCTCCGCCCCCAGGCTCGTTCCTCCCCGGTCGCTTTGTGTCCCGGTAGCGGGACGATGTCTAAGAGACCGGAGAATACCCTGTAACCATCGGCGGAGAACAGACGCGTTCCAAGAAGGACGTCTTCGTCTGGAAATGCGAGTAACGCCCTTCGGTACTGATCTGCCAGTATCGACTTGAGGGCGGCTTCGGCGCGCGTCGTACGGTCGACGCTCGCGACGCCGATGAGAAGGCACGGGGTCCCGCCGATCCTCTCCAAGGAGCAGTACGAGTAACCGCGTAGCTTCTTGCCCTCACGGGCTTGGGTGACGAGAACCCACTCCTCTCGTTCCTTGGACAAGAACCCGATGTCGAATCCCTGTTCTCTATCGGCGCCTAGATCGGCCATCTCTGCGAGCTCTGCGTCACTCAGCGCGGTACAGTCCTTTGTCGTGCTAACGATTGGCATGGACCTAATTCTAGTTTCTCGAAAGCCTCGGTTCCCACTTGAGCTAACCCTGTGGACTCTAGACCACTATAGCTCCTGGTCCAAGCAGCATTTTTAACTCACCGACGAGGCCGTTCCTGCTGTCGACGTTGAACTCACTGGGAAGTTTCAAGACTTTCTTACCGACGTGCAAGAGGACCTGGGAGCCGCCGGGGTGGTCCCCGAGGATCTCTTTTAGACGGTCCAAAGTGTCGTCGGTCAAGACCCCGAGGGGTAGTGAGATCCTCAGTTCCTCGTTCTCCTTCACGTCGAAATTGGGACGCCTGATCTCCATGGAGATGATCTTTGGTTGATCCTCTCGCAAGTCGAGTTTCCCACGCACGACGACCACCGCGTCGTTCTCGAGGATCGCACCACACTCCGCCATCACGCGCGGGAAGACGAACACTTCCATTGCGGCGTGGAGATCTTCCAATACGAAGCGCGCCATCAGGTCACCCTTCTTCGTATACTGGCGCTTCAATTCGGTGACCACCCCGCCTATCGACCTGATCCCACCGTCTGCTACGAATCCACCTTGATCGTCTTTGGAAAACGACATCGACGCGCCTGCGGCGTCTCTCAGCTCGGCGAGGGAACAGTCGGTCTCACGAGCGAGGGCCCGTTCGATCCCGAACAAGGGATGGTCGCTCACGTACAGCCCTAACATCTCCTTTTCAAACGCGAGCTTGTCTGACTTGTCGAACTCCAAGTCGACTATCTCAGGTCGCGTTCCTTCCCATTTGCCGGCGTCGCCGCTAGGGGGGTCATCGGGGTGTCCGTCGGGCTCGATCATCGAAAACAGGGTCGCTATTCCAAGGTCGTGCTCGCGACGGCGTTCGAGAGTCCTGTCGACGATCGTTTCGAGGGAGATGTGGAGACCTTTGCGCGGATGCCCGAGCGAGTCGAACGCTCCGGCCTTTGCGAGCGACTCCAAGGTTCGCTTGTTCAAAACGGCCGGATCGACCCTCCGGCAGAAGTCATAGAAGTCTGCAAACTTTCCGTTGGCGTCACGTTCGGAGACGATCCGCTCTACGAGACCCTCGCCGACGTTTCGAACCGCGGCGAGTCCAAATACGATGCCTCCGGCCCCCTCGGTGTCTAAGCGCGGCGCGAATTCGGCGACCGACTCGTTGATGTCGGGGACCATCACTTCAATACCGAGGTTCCGGCACTCCGATAGGTAAAGGGCGGTCTTGTCCTTGTCGTCTTTGACTGAAGTCAGCAACGCGGCCATGTATTCGACAGGGTAATGAGCTTTGAGCCACGCGGTTTGATACGCGACGAGGCCGTATCCGTACGAGTGGGACTTGTTGAACGCGTAGTCGGCGAACGGCTCTATTATGTCGAAGAGCTGTGTTCCGATCGAATCTCCGTATCCGTTTTCGACACAGCCGGCGACAAACTTTTCACGCTCTGCGGCGATCAGTTCCCGATCCTTCTTGCCACATGCCTTGCGTAGGTTATCTGCCTCCTCTAGTGAGTATCCGGCGAATTTCTGGGCGACACGCATCACCGACTCTTGGTAGATCATGAGTCCCTGGGTGTCTCTCAATATTGGCTCGAGGTCGGCGTGGAGATAGGAGACGGGCTTGCGCCCGTTCTTTCGGTCCGCGTAGTCGTTGTGCATATTCGCGGCCATCGGGCCTGGTCGGTAGAGGGCGACGAGGGCCGCGACGTCGTCGAAGCTCGTCGGAGCGAGCGAGCGCATGAGGGACCTCATCGGGCGCCCTTCGAGCTGGAATATGCCCATCGAGTCGCCTGCACGTAGCATCGCGAACACTTCGTCGTCGTCGAGGGGAATCGAGTCTATGTCGGGACGCTCGCCCCGTGCGCGTTCGATGACGTCGAGCGCCCGCTCGATTACCGACAACGTCCGAAGACCGAGGAAGTCCATCTTCAAGAGTCCGAGCTCTTCGACGCCGTGCATCTCGTACTGGGTGACGATCGGAGCGTCGTCGGGGTCGGCGCCGGAATCTGGCTTTCGCTGGATTGGAAGGTAGTCGGTCAGCGGGTCCTTCGTGATAACTACTGCGGCGGCGTGGATCCCGTCTTGACGCCGCAGCCCCTCGAGTCCTTTCGCGACGTCGATAACCCGTTTCGCGTCGTCGTCGGTCTCGTACATCGAACGCAGCTCTGCGGCCGCGGCGTATCCGTCTTCCTGTCCAGGCGTCTTCTCGAGACACGCAGCGAGAGAGGTGTCACGCCCCATGACTAGCGGCGGCATGGCTTTCGCGATCCGATCACCGATGCTGTAGGGCAGCCCGAGGACGCGAGCGGCGTCGCGCACGGCCGCTCTCGCCTTTATCGTCGAGAACGTGACGATCTGGGCTACGCGGTCCGATCCGTATCGCTCGGCCGCGTAGCGGATCACGTCACCGCGATAGCGCTCGTCGAAGTCCATGTCGATGTCGGGCATCTGTTTACGCCCCGGATTCAAGAACCGCTCGAAGAGCAGGTCGTAGCGGATCGGATCCAAGTCGACGATCCCGAGGCAGTAGGCGACGCAGCATCCAGCGGCGGACCCTCGCCCGGGGCCGACCCTGATGTTGGAGTCGCGGGCGAATCTGATCAGATCCCAGACGACGAGGAAGTAGGCGCCGAATCCCATATCGGCTATGACGCCAAGCTCGTACTCGATGCGAGAGCTGACGTCTGCGGGCAGTGAGTCACCGTAGCGCTTTCGAGCACCTTCGAGGGTCAACTCACGCAAGTACGCCATCGCGCGCTCTTCGTATGTCGAACCGGTGATTCTATCTGGGACCGGGAACTCTGGGAGGCTCGGGTGGCCGAGTTCGATCTCGACGTTCGCCCTCTCTGCTATCAATAGAGTGCTGTCACACGCTTCCTCGTGGTCCGAGAAGAGATGGCGCATCTCGGCCGCGGTCTTAAGGTAGTGCTCGGTGCCTTCGAACTTGAAACGCTTCGGGTCGTCGATTCTCGAACCGGTCTGGACGCACAGCAAAGCTTCGTGGGCCTCGGCGTCGCTGCGATGCGTGTAGTGGCTGTCGTTCGTCGCGACGAGCGGCGCGCCGATCTTCTTCGCGAGTTCGATAAGTTGGGGATTCGTTCTTCGTTGAGCTGCTATTCCGTGATCTTGGACTTCGACGAAGAGGTTGTCTCGCCCAAAGATGTCTTGCAGACGGCTCGCCCGTCTCGTCGCTTCGAGCTCGTCTCCGGCGAGCAGCGCTTGTAGAACGACGCCGCCGAGACAACCTGTCGTAGCGATGATCCCTTCGTGATGTCGCTCCAGAAGCTCCCAGTCGACACGGGGCTTGTAGTAGTAGCCCTCGAGGTACGCGGCGGAAGAGAGGAGCATCAAGTTCTTGTAACCCCGCGTGCTCTCGGCGAGCAGAGTGAGGTGATAGTAGAGTTTTTCCCCACCTTCGACGTCGCCACCGGTGTCGTCGATGCGCCCCCTTCGCACTGGACGCTCATGGCGCGACTCGGCGGCCATGTAGGACTCCGTCCCGATGATCGGCTTTATGCCCTCGTTGAGCGCGGCCTTGTAAAACTCGAGGACGCCGTACATGTTTCCGTGGTCGGTGATCCCAATCGCACGTTGTCCGTCGCGGGCTGCCGCTTTGACTAAGTCACCGACGCGCGCTGCGCCGTCGAGCATCGAGTACTCGGTGTGGGTGTGTAGATGAGTAAACGACTTTGAAGCCAACCTGCCCCGACCCTTCTCCGGTCCAAACCGGGGTGAACGACGCCCGCTGGGCGAGTTACAACTGTGTTATTCCGACGATAGCGCGATTGAGACCGGGAGCGGTTCCTCGTGCAATACCCCTGGTAAGAGGGGTACTACAGGTAGGTTCCCGGCCTCGCGATGGTCCCGTCGGGCCCAGGAGGCAGGCCTCTTTGACGCATCTCTTCGAGTTGGGCTCGAGCTGCCATCTGCTGGGCCATCAACGTCGCTTGGATCCCGTGGAACAAGCCTTCGAGCCATCCGACGAGCTGGGCCTGGGTAACACGTAACTCGGCTTCTGTAGGTGGTTCGTCGCCGAAGGGGAACGTCATCCGATCGAGCTCTGCGACGAGGTCCGGAGATAGCCCGGTAGATAGCTCGTGAACCGACTCCTCGTAGATCTTTTGGAGCCTCGAGCGGCCCGCTTCGTCGAGGGGGGCCTGACGGACCTCTTCTAAGAGTTGCTTGACCATCGAGCCGATCCGCATGACCTTCGCGGGCTGCTCGATCGACTCCTCGCGGCGAACGGAGTCTTCAGCGCTTCCGTCACTCTCCTCGCCCGTCTCGACTACTCCAGCGCTCGGTGCGTCGTCCTCCTCGCCGGAGTCGACCTTTGAGAGGGCCGGAATCACCTCGTCTGGAGCTATCGACTTCGATCGCTCGCCACCGGCTGACGCACTCTCTAGGTCACGACCTGAGGGATCGTGGGTCTCGTCTTCGATCTGGTCATCTCCGAACTCCATACCTCGATCATGCCACTACAAGGACCCGTCGATCCAACACAGTAGACGCGTGCGTTCGACGGGCCCGAGTGAAGGCTTGGTCAGCTCCCCTGTTGCCTCAAGTACCCGGTGCGCTCCATGCGAGGAGCGGGACGAGCATCTCGGCCGCGGTGAGCGAGCCGTGCCGGCCGACGAGGCGCTGCTCCCCGACGTCGGCTGGATCGAAGAACGCGGTGTCGCTAAAGGGAGCGAGGACGACGTCGCCTAAGCGCGCCATGACCTCGGGAACAGGCTCACCTCCGAGAATGCCTTCTTCGACGAGCTCATCGCGAGTCCAGACCCAAGCGATATTTCCATAGGTTTCCCTGGCCGCGCTAGCGACGTCCTCTTCGGCGCCGGGTAACGTATGGAGCCAGCGGAACCTGCCCTCGCCGGTCAAGAGGGTCACGCCGTCCATAACGTCGGGGCCGAGGACTTCGACCGACGGTCCGACGTCGACTTGCCCGTGGTCTGCGGTCACGACCAAGACGGATCCTTTTGGAAGCTCGCTGAGCATGTCAGCGACGAGTCGGTCGGCGAAACGCAGCTCCGCGTCGAAATGTTGATCCAGCCCTCTCGCGTGGGAGACGCGATCGATGCCGTCGTAGTACGCGTAGACGAGCTGGTGGCCGTCGTTTAGAAGGGCTGAGACTTCGACGGGGATCTCCGCTGCCGTCTGCCAGCCGTAGAGTTTGGCTTCGGCGAGGTGGGCTGCGGTGAATCCGGTCGGCCTGTAGTCGTTGCGGGTGACGACTGGCACCAGATCCGCTCTTTCACCTCCCGAGCCTCCCGGGGTCCGGATTTCGGGAGTGGCGCCCGGCGTTCTTGGAAAGCTGACGTAGCGCTGAAACTCACGAGCGCGGATAGTCTCTCTCGCGTCGCGAGGACCGATTCGCCACTTTAATATGTTGAATACGTCTCCGTCGACGTGGACGCGGTATCCGACCATCCCGTGGACGGCGGGCGGTAGTCCGGTGACGAGACTCGTGAGAGCGCACGCGGTAGTAGAGGGTGCGACGGTGGTCACGGGGCCACCCGTGCCCGAGCTGATCGTAGGGGCGATCGAGCGCCTCGACGCGAGCTGTTCGTATCCGAGGCCGTCGAGAACCAAGACGACGACTTGAGTTGCGTCTCGAACGGGTGCGGGCAACCATTCGGGTTCATCGCCCGGCCTGTCGAGAGAGGCGACGATAGCGGGAAGCAAGTTCGAAAGACAGGCGCCGTTAAAGCGCGGCAGGACGGGTTGGATTCCAGCGTTCACCAGGACAACCTTACGGCGTTGCGCCCGGTCGTGGCGAACCTGGAGCGGGCCGGTATGATCTCTATGTGTGAAGGTCTCGACGAGAGGTGACTACGCGAGCAGAGCGTTGCTCTCTTTAGCGCTTCATGGTGCACAAACGCCTACGTCGGTCCGAGATATCGCTGATCGAACCGGCCTACCCCAGCCCTACTTGGAGCAGATCCTCCTCGCGCTCAAGGGCGCTGGACTCGTCTACTCCAAGCGTGGTGTAGGAGGCGGATACGTGCTCGCACGAGACCCGAGAGAGATCACGCTCGCCCAGATCGTCTCGGCGGTCGACGGGCCTATCTCGGCGGGAGACTTCGGCCCACCGCACAGTGGCGGCGCGTGCGACCACGAAGGTCAGTGTGTGCTGCTGGAGGTGTGGGCGGACGTCGGGAAGGCGATGAACGAGTATCTCCAGTCGTTCACCCTCGCCGATGTCGCTGATCGCTCGCTTGGGGGAGGGTTCAGCTCGGCAGGTTCGACCACTACGGAACGTCCAATAAAGGAGCTTGATTCCAACTCGAAATCACCGGCGCCTCTCGCTCCCAGCCGAGCACGCTGACAGATCCAGGGCCGAGCTTTAGGAGCTTGCCCCCTACAGGCGGCAACCCCAACCAGCGTGCCGCAAAGACTCTCAAGACGTGGGCGTGGGCGAAACACAACGAGTCTCCGTCGCGTTCGCGCAGCGCGGCGATCACCCGATCTACCCTACGTCCTACGTCTGCCGGACTCTCGCCGCCGATAACCCCGTGGTCAAAGAGCGTCCAACCGGGGACGCTTCGCCTAATCTCGTCGGTCGTGAGACCTTCGTAGTCTCCGTAGTCCCACTCGACGAGGTCTTCGCACTCTTGTGCCTCGCCCAGATACCCTGCGGTCCGGCACGTCTCCTTGGCGCGAGCGAGAGGGCTCGTCAGTACCGTGTCAAACGAGATACCGGCAAGCGCCTGCCCTATCGCGCTCGCCTGTTCCTCTCCGTGCGGGGTGAGTACGACGTCGCTGCGACCA